>DATGIH010000356.1:0-8304 GCA_035295865.1 Bryobacteraceae bacterium | reverse complement strand
TCCGACGCCCGGAACCAGTGCCCCAGCTCATTGATCTGAGCCCGATCCCGATAATCCAAATGCTGCCGCGCGCAAAAGATCTCCACCGCCGGCACTCCGGCCTGCCGGATCTTGTCCAACCAAACCGTATTCAGCCGATGGTTGACAAACAGATGTGTCGATAAAACGTGATCCATGAAACCGTTTTTCAGTTACTCGGTTGGTCGGTTGTTCGGTGACTGGTTCGAGTAGCCGAACCGATTAACCGAACAACAGAACAACCGAATAACCGATTTAGTATCCTTCCGCCTTTGCGTTGCCCCTGCCGTCGGCGGCGCCTTGCAGCCAGCCGTTGTCGTTCAAAATCGCTTCCACTCGCGCCACCACCGGAGCCGTGCCTTCTACCGGCGCGATCTTGTGACCCATGCCGCGCAGGATCGCGATCGTATCCGGCGAAACTCCGCGCTCCAGAAAAAGCTGATCCGGCATCCATTGATGATGGAAGCGCGGCCAATCCACCGCATCCTGTGCGTTCATGTGGAAATCCACGACATTCAGAATCACCTGCAGCACCCCGTTGATGATGCGCGATCCTCCCGGCGCGCCTAAAACCAAATAGACCTTTCCATCGCGCGTCAAAATCGTCGGGGTCATGGACGAGAGCGGCCGCTTCCCGGGCTGGATGGCGTTCGCCTCACCCTGAATCAGGTGGAACATATTTTCTTCCCCGGGTTTCGCCGCAAAATCATCCATCTCGTTGTTCAACAGAAATCCCAGGCCCGGAACGGTCACCCCGTTCCCGTAGCCGCCGTTCAACGTGTAAGTAACGGCCACTGCGGTGCCCTCGCTATCCACGATGTTGTAATGCGTGGTCTCGGTGCTCTCATAAGGCGCCAGATTACCGGCCTTAATCTGCCGGCTGGGCGTGGCGCGCAGCGGATCGATGCTCGCCCGGCGGCGCGCGATATAACGCGGATCCAACAATTTCGATCCCGGGACTTTGAAGAAATCCGGATCGCCGAAATACTCGCTGCGGTCGGCATAAAATCGCCGCATCGCTTCCGCGACATAGTGGATCGAAGCCGCCGACCCCGCGCCGGCTTTTTCGTAGCCGGAACCTTCCAGCATGCCGAGCATCTGCAGAATTCCGATTCCGCCCGAACTCGGAGGCGGCGCCGTAATCACCTCGTAATCCCGATATTTGCCGCGCAGCGGAGTCCGTTCCACCGCCTGGTATTGTTTTAAATCCTCCAGCGTGATCAACCCGCCGTTCGCTTCCATCGCCGCGGCCAGCTTCTGCGCGATTTCGCCTTCATAGAAGTCACCCGCCCCAAAATCCCGGATGCGTTTCAGCGTGTCGGCAAGTTCCGGCTGCGACAACGAATCCCCATAATGCGGCGTCAGAAAAATTCGCCTCGATTCCGGAAATTGCGATAACAGCTTGTTGTTGAGCGTGCCCGGAATCAGCGATTGCGTGAATTGAAACGTGAGCGGAAATCCCCCAGTCGCCAGTTCGATCGCCGGATTGAGCAACTCCTTCCAGGGCTTGCGTCCATATTTTTCATGCGCCAGCCCAAATCCGCGAACCGACCCCGGAACACCGCAAGCGCGCCATCCGACAAGACTATCGGCTGTCACCTTGCCATTCGCATCCAGATACATGTTCCGCGAAGCGCTCAACGGAGCCTTTTCGCGAAAATCGATGAACGTCGACTTGCCATCCGGGAACCGCACCAGCATGAATCCGCCGCCGCCAATATTTCCCGCATAAGGATACGTCACCGCGAGAGCAAATCCCACCGCCACCGCAGCGTCAATCGCGTTGCCGCCGGCCTTGAGCACTTCCAGCCCAACGCTGGTAGCAAGCGGCTCCTGCGCCACCACCATCGCATGTTGCCCCAGCACCGGTTGCCGGGCAAATACACTAACGGCCAGCAGGAAAATGAGCAGAATGCCTGGAAGCCGCATAAGACTCGATTTTAGCGCGTAGTTTTTATTTGCGTTCATTCGCGTTCATTCGCGGCCAATTGCTTTTCCCCGCTCCACCCAATACAACCCCGCACCCACGAAGTTCGCCCCAAGGATCACCCCGCCAATCTTCACCCCAAACTTCCACCAACTCCCGACTTCAATGATCGGAAAAATCGAAAGAACACAATAAAGCAGCGTAACCGCGAACCCGGAAACCGCCGCCATCCGAAGCCACAACGGCGCGCGCCGGCTCGCGATGGGAATCGCGAACATCACGAGATACGCCAGCGCATAAAAGATCCCCGAAGCGTTATCCAGAATCTGAAACGCTTCTTGCTGCGCCGCGCCCACCAGCGTGATCAAGCCCGTGATCAGGATCATCCCCGCCACAAAAAGAATCGAGTTTACCGGCGTCTTGTACTTCGGATGTAGCTTCGAAAACCAGCCGGGCAGCAGATTATCCCATCCAGCGACCATCGGAAGACGCGTGCTCCCAGCCACCGCCAGCGTGCACGCCCCGAGTTGCCGCGCGACAAGCATCAGAATCACTACAGGCCCTATCCATCCCGCCCAGCGAAACCCACGGAACGCAATGCTCAGCACCTGGGGAATAGGCCCGACCAAATCCACTTGTTCTGGAGACACATACGCCAGAATCGCGCTGGTGCCCAGAATGAACATCAACGCAATGATCGGAGAAGCGATCACCACCGACCGCCCAATGGTCCGCGCCGGACTCTTGCACTCGCCCGCCAGAATCGCGACATATTCGAATCCGCTCATCGCGCCCATCGAAATCTTGCCGAAGATATTCAGGCTGAGCAATGACACGGCCGGCATCGTCATCGCAAGCGGATGATACTCGTGCAGCTTTCCGATACTCAGGCTGAGGAACGGCACCAGGAGCAGCGCCCCAAACGTGACGATTTGAGCGATTCCGCCCGCGTTCTGAAACCACTTGCCCACCGAAAGCCCGAGCACCGTCACCGCGATGAGAAACGCCACCAGCGAGATCGTAACCAGCAAAATGAACCATTTGCTGCCGCCCAACCAATCCAGCCCGATCGCATAGGCGATGTTCGCGGAAATGACCATCCCCTGCGACGACATGAACAGGATGATGTACAACCACAAATTCCAGCCGACCAGAAATCCGATGAAATCGTTGAACCCCAGCTTCGCCCACTGATACAGACCACCCTCTAGCGGCATGCTCCGATTCAGATGAATCACCACCGCCGTCAGCGGCCCATAAAAGAAAACCAGCGCCAGCAGCCAGAAAACAATTTGCTGCGCCCCGAGCTTAGCCGCCACCCCAACCCAGTGCGATCCGACCACGTAAAGAATCTGCGTAAGAACCAGGTCGCCCAGCCCAAGCTCTTTCTTGAGTTCCGAGCTATGCGTCCGGACGCTGTCGGCGGCGGCCATTTGAGGTTGAACGAATGTAGCACAACGTAGCGCACGCACTCGTGCGTGCCGCGTCGCCACTCCTGGCGACGCATTTTTTATCGACGATCCATCTAAAAGGAATGAAAATGCTTTGTGGGCCGGACCCCCGGGTCCGCCCTACGTTAAGCTGGCCGTTATGCCTGAAAACCGCAACCTGATACGCACGCTGAAAGCATCGTTGCGCCAACTAGCCGACCCCGCAAAAGCCCCCATCATGCAGGCATACATGAAATCGGCGATGCCGTATCTCGGAATTCAGGCCGTCCCATTCCGTAAAGCCACCAAAGCCGTACTCGCTGCCCATCCGCTCGATTCCTTTGAAGACTGGCGCGACACCGCCCTCGCGCTCTGGCGAGGCGCACGTTATCGCGAAGAACGCTACGCTGTCATCGAACTCGTTGGACATCGCAGCTACCAGCCGTTTAGAACCCTGGCTGCCCTGCCGCTCTACGAAGAAATCATCTCCACCGGCGCCTGGTGGGATTACGTCGACGCCATCGCCAGCCACCGTATCGGCGAACTGCTCCAGCGCCACCCCAAAGAAATGCGCGCGATCCTGCGCCAATGGGCCATTTCAGACGACATCTGGAAACGTCGCAGCGCGATCCTCGCTCAACTCAGGTTCAAGGCCGGCACGGATCTGAAGCTTCTTTACGATTGCATCGAGCCGTCAATCGCCAGCCAGGAATTCTTCCTGCGCAAAGGCATCGGATGGGCCCTTCGGCAACATGCCTGGACCGATCCCGCCGAAGTCATCCGCTACGTGAAAGCCAACGAAAAGCGCCTCAGCCCATTAACGAAGCGTGAGGCGCTGAAAAATGTCAGTCGTAAAAATTCCGGTCCCAAGCGTGCCGCTTCAAAATCTTGAGCGTCGCTTCATCCAACGGACCTTTATCCGAAACGGCGGCGTTCCGTTCCACGTTGCGAACGGTTCGCATGCCCGGAATCGTGGATGTAACAGCCGCTGGACTGATGGTGAAACGCAAAGCAATCTCCGCCAGCGAATCGCGCGTGATGCCGAGATCGCGTTCGATCGCCGAAATGTGCTCCACCACCTGCTTCTTCCGGTCGCCGGCGAAATAATCCACGAAAATCTCCAGGCTGAAACGTGCTGTGTTCGTTGATCGCTCCCGTGAGGCTTCCTTCATCGAACGGCACGCGCGCCAGCACGCCGACATTCATCTTCTGCGTTAACGGAAACAGATTCTTCTCCGGCGTCTGATCGAAGATGTTGTAAATCACCTGCACGCAATCGATCATCCCGGATGCAACCAGCTCCAGCGCGGAATCCGGCTGATGATCGTTGATGGAAACGCCGAGCGCCCGTACTTTGCCCGATCCTTTCAACTCTTCAAACGCCCTGCGCCACTCGTCCCGATGAAACCATTCCGGATTCCAGACGTGCAACTGCTGCAGATCGATTGCATCCACTTTCAGATGCGCCAGGCTGGTTTCGGTCGAGCGCATGATGTAGTCGTACGGAAAAACCTTGTCGATCCCGATGCCCGGCTGAGCCGGCCAAAGCTGGTTCATGGGAGGAACCTTGGTGGCGACAAAAATACGCTTCTTCGATTCGCGCACCGCGCGGCCGACCAGCTTTTCGCTGTGGCCGTCGCCATAGGCGAGCGCCGTGTCGATAAAGTTGACCCCCAAATCGATCGCGCGATGCAGAGCGCGCACGGACTCATCGTCGCTGCTTCCCTGCCATAGGGCGCCTCCGATGCCCCAGGCTCCAAATCCTACTTCGCTTACGGAAAATCCGGTTTTGCCGAGTGTACGGTATTTCATCCTGAACCTATGATAGTGAAAGAAGCCCGCGGGGAATGAGGGCGCATCCCGTGATCCGCGCGCTTTGGGGGGCGTGGCTAAACCGGCTTGTTCGCTTCTTCGATTTCAAATGCGCGCTTCCGGCCTGCGCTCACGATACCGCCGCGAAACTTGACTTTGCCATTAATGGATAAGTCCACCGGACGCTCCACCGGATAATCGAACGTCAAAACGTCGTCCTCTTTCAGATCCATCAGATCTTCCACCCGCATCGTTGGACCGCTGAGACGTCCGTCCACGAACATTTTCGACGGTCGAATCAAGCGCACGATTCGCGCTTGCTCCTCTTCGGTGGATTCGCTCTTGCGCACCGACCACTGCTGGTCGAATTTGTGGCGCAGCATTTTGACGACAATCGACGGGATGCCGATGTTCATCATCCCGGTGTTGTCGCCGATCCGCACTTCCATGCTCACCGCGACTACGGCTTCGTTAGGCGCCAGAATTCTAAGCAGTTGCGGTTCGGTTTCGTGAGCCTCTATCGTGAACTCCATCGGCGTCACGGCGTGCCAGGCAGTTTTCAGATCGTGCAGCGTAATGCGAAACATTCCGTCCAACACGCTTTGTTCGATTTCGGTGATTTCGCGCGTGACCTTGAGCGCCGAACGCGCTCCGCCGCCGAGCAGCATCTCAATAATCGGAAACACCAGGCCGGGATTGATCTCGAGCACGGCGTTGCCTTCGTACGGTTTCATTCCAAGCGAAACCAGGCAACTCGGCGAGGGCAGGCACTGCGAGAATTCCATGAAGGAAAGCTGCTCAACCGAAACCAGGTTGACCACCACGTACGCGCGTAAGTATGCGGACAAACTGGATGCCAGGCTGCGCGCGAAATTCTCGTGCAGAATGTGAATGGCGCGAAGCTGATCCTTCGCGATCCGGTCCGGCCTGCGAAAATCGTATGGTTGCGCACGCTTCGCGGGATCATCGTCCTGCGGCGAATCGCGCAGGTTTCGAAAGACATCGTCGATTTCTTCCTGCGATAAAACTCTTTCCGGCATCTACTCGTCTATCGGCCCTCTCCCCCTTTTCTGCACCTTAGTTACAATCGAAGCGGTGCCTCGTTTTCACGTCCACAATTTCGGCTGCCGCGCGTCGCAAGCGGACGGCGCCGCTATTGAAGCGGCTCTGCTTGATCGCGGATTCCAAGCGGCGCCGGATTCCAGCGGCGCCCAGCTGGTCGTTCTAAATTCATGCACTGTCACGGCTTCCGCGGACGACGATGTGCGAAAGACCGTCCGGCGCGTGCATCGCGAAAATCCGGACGCGCGAATTCTGGTCACCGGCTGCTATGCCCAACGTGCACCCGAAGAAATAGCAGTATTACCCGGAGTTTCTTGGGTAGTAGGGAATTCCCATAAGATTCAAATTCCGGATATCGTCAGCGCGCCCGAAGAAGTTCCCTATCACGGCGAAATTCGCGTCGGCGATATTTTCGCTCAACAGGATTTTCTATCGGCGCCTGTGGAAGACGCAAGCGGCGATCGCACGCGGCCGAATCTCAAGATTCAAGACGGCTGCAACAACCGTTGCTCGTTTTGCATTATTCCGTTCGTGCGCGGACGCTCGCGCAGCGCGCCGGCCGAACAGGTCGTTGAACAAGTCCGGAATTTGGCCGGACGCTATCGCGAAGTGGTCTTGAGCGGCATCAATCTCGGCCGTTGGGGAAAGCTGACGGACCTGATTCGAAAGCTGCTCGCCGAGACGAACATCGAGCGGCTGCGCCTTAGCTCCATCGAACCCATGGATTGGAAAGACGAACTGCTCGAACTCGTGGCCAGCTCCCCTCGCATCGCCAAGCACGTGCACGCTCCGCTGCAATCCGGATCGGATCGCGTGTTGCGCCGCATGCATCGCAAATATCGTCCGCGGCATTATGAGGACCGGGTCCGCAAAGCGCGCGCGTGGATGCCGGATGCCGCGATCGGAGCCGACGTGATGACCGGATTTCCGGGCGAGACAGACGCCGAGTTCGAAGAGAGCCGCGCATTCATCCAAAGCCTCCCGTTCACATACCTGCACGTGTTCACTTATTCGGAACGTCCCGGTACGCCTGCAGCGGTGAGCGCCGATCAAGTCCCGACGGAAGTTCGCAAGGAACGCAACCGGATTTTGCGTGAACTCGGCGCGCGCAAGAATTTCGAATTCCGAAAATCGATGATTGGCCGCACGCTTTCGGTAGTGATACTGGCCGACGGCGCGCTGTCGGACAATTTTTTGAAGGTGCAACTGGCTTCGCCGCGCCCTGCCAATCAGGTGATCGAAGTGAAAGTCGGCGGACTCAGCGAAAACGGACTCCGTGAGCACGCCCCGCTCCAAATAATCCGGTGACAGGATACTCAATTCCCGATTTAATCTTCGGGCCAGCCCTCCCGAAAATCGGGAATTGAGTATCCTGTCACCGGATTTCTACATCTCCCGGCGATTCTCTAAGCTCTTCCCCATCGTCACTTCATCCGCGAACTCGAGATCGCTGCCCACCGGGATTCCCATCGCGATGCGCGTCACCCGAACGCCGAGCGGCTTCATCAAGCGCGAAAGATACATCGCGGTCGCCTCGCCTTCCACCGTAGGATTGGTAGCGATGATCAGCTCGCGAATTTCCTCGCCTTGAATCCGCTCCAAAAGATTCGCGATCCGAATCTGTTCCGGCCCGATGCCGCGCAGGGGCGAAAGCGCGCCGTGCAGCACGTGATACAAACCGGAAAATTGGCGCGTGCTTTCGATGGGAAGAATGTTGTGCGGCTCCTCCACTACGCAAATGGACGCGCGATCACGATGCGGATCGCGGCAGAAGTTGCATAGTTCGCCGTCGCTGATGTTATTGCAGGCCGCGCAAATCCCCAGCCGGTCTTTCACATCCACCAGGGCGATGGACAGCCGCTCGGCATCCTCGCGCGGCGCGCGCAACACGTGGAACGCCAGCCGCTGCGCGGATTTCTGGCCGATGCCAGGCAGCCGCTTGAACTCCTGGATCAACCGCGCTAAAGGTTCGGCGAAATCCGGCAACTAGAACATCCCGGGCGGCAGACCCAATCCACCCAACATTCCGCCGACCTTTTGCTGCGTGGCGTCATC
>DATGIH010000355.1:0-32247 GCA_035295865.1 Bryobacteraceae bacterium | reverse complement strand
TCGGCGCTGCATAAATCAGTGCGGTCGTCTGACGTGGATGCGGCGCTTTACTGGCTGGGGCGGATGCTGGAATCCGGCGAGGACCGGATGTACATCGCGCGGCGGCTGGTGCGGATGGCGATCGAAGATATTGGGTTGGCGGATCCGAGGGCGCTGGAGCAATCGATCGCGGCGCAGCAGGCGGTGCATTTCTTGGGAATCCCGGAAGGGGATTTGGCGCTAGGGCAGGTGACGATTTATCTGGCGGTGGCGCCGAAGTCGGACGCGTCGTACAAAGCGCTAGGCCGGGTGATTGAGGCGGTTCAAAGCCGTCCGGATGAGCCGGTGCCCTTTCATCTGAGAAACGCTCCGACCAAGGCGATGAAGCAGTGGGGCTACGGCGAGGGTTACCAGCACGCGCATAAGTTTGAGGACGCGCTGCCGGATATGGAATGCTTGCCCGAATCGCTTGCGGGCACGCGATTTTATGAGCCAACCAATCGCGGAGTAGAGCAAAAGATCGCCGAGCGCCTGGAAGCGATCCGAGCGCGTAAGTCCAATCCTGTCAAAGAGTAACGGGGTTAGGACTGGGTCCGTAGTACCAGTTCTTTCCCGCCCGGTACTATTCCAAATTAGTAAGACTCTGCTATTGTTGCGAACCGCCCGAGAGCGCAATCTGTGTGTGGGCTGAAGACAACACATGAACTGGACAGGATTAGAATCGGGTGCTCAAGTGAAAACGGAACGAGACAGAAACGATCGCCGCGGCGCGGATCGCTTTCCCATCGAGCGCGAAGTCCGCTACAAGATTCTCAACCGCAAGAGCGTGGACGAGGTCGGCTTCGGCAAGACCATCAACATGAGCAGCAATGGAGTCCTGTTCAGCACCGAACAGCACCTGCTGCCGGGCAAGCGGCTGGAGATTTCCATCAGCTGGCCGGCTCAGTTGGACAGCAAGGTGTCGTTGAAGCTGGTGGCCCGCGGGCGAGTAGTCCGGTCGGCGGAGAATCAAGCCGCGATTGAGATCCATCAGTATGAATTTCGGACGCAGGCGACGACGGGAAGTACGACCGTTCAATAGTTGGATTGTTTCACGGCGTTCACACGAGTGTAAACGCGGCACGCCACGGGCGTGCGCTACGTGATAATTGAAGAGTGCGGGTATTAAGCGCTCTCCTCTTCATTTGCGGGCTCGGTTGGGCGGCTGAGGAAGATGCGCGGGCGTTTGTTGAGCGGTCCAACCAGACGCTGCTAAAACTCGCTGTGCAGGGGCAGCGGGCCGACTGGGTTAAGTCCACCTTCATTACTTTCGATTCAGAAATTCTGGCGGCGCAGGCTGACGAGCAGTTGATTGCGGCTACCGTAAAATTAGCCAAAGAATCGACGCGCTTCAGTCATGAGAAGCTGCCGGAGGCGCTGGCGCGGCAGATCAAATTGCTGCGGCTCTCGCTGACCTTGGCGGCGCCGTCCGATCCCAAGGAATCCGAAGAGCTGACCCAGATAGCATCCCGCATGGAGGGGATGTATGGCGAGGGCAAGTATTGCCCGAGTCCGGGCAAATGCCTGGATCTGGATCAACTCGACAATATTTTAAAAACCAGCCGGGATCCGAATGAGTTGCTCGACGCCTGGCGCGGATGGCATGCGATTGCGCCGCCGATCCGGCCGTTGTTCCGCAGGTATGTCGAGCTGGGGAACAAGGGCGCTCGCGAGCTGGGGTTCGCGGATATGGGCGCGATGTGGCGGTCGAAGTATGACATGCCGCCCGATGCGTTTCCAGCCGAGATGGATCGGCTGTGGAGCCAAGTGAAACCGCTGTATCTTTCGTTGCACGCGTATGTACGAGCGAAGCTGCGGGAGAAATATGGCGATGTAGTGCCGGCGAATGGTCCGATTCCGGCGCATTTGCTGGGGAACATGTGGGCGCAGGAGTGGGAGAACATTTATCCGCTGTTGGCGCCGAAGGATGCCGATCCGGGATACGATCTCACGGCGAATCTGAAAGCGAAGGGCAAGCAGCCGCTCGACATTGTGCATTACGGCGAGCATTTTTTCACGTCGCTGGGATTTGCTCCGCTTCCGCAGACGTTTTGGGAGCGGTCATTGTTCGTGAAGCCGCGGGATCGGGAAGTGGTGTGTCACGCGAGTGCATGGGACGTGGATCAGGTGGACGATCTGCGCATCAAGATGTGCATCGAGGTGAATGCCGAGGATTTTTCGACGGTGCATCATGAGCTGGGGCATAACTTTTACCAGCGGGCGTACAATCGGCAGCCGTTTCTGTTTCGCGACAGCGCGAATGATGGATTTCATGAGGCGATCGGCGACACCATTGCGCTGTCGGTGACGCCCGAGTATTTGAAGAAGATCGGGCTGATCGAGAATGTTCCGGATCAATCGAAAGATATCGGACTGCTGCTATACAAGTCGCTCGAGAAGATTGCGTTTCTGCCGTTTGCGTTGATGATCGACAAATGGCGCTGGCAAGTTTTTTCGGGCGAGGTTCCGCCGGAGAAATATAACGAGGCCTGGTGGAAGCTGAAGCTGCAGTATCAGGGAGTGGCTCCGCCGGTGGCGCGGACGGAAGCGGATTTCGATCCGGGCGCGAAGTATCACGTTCCGGCGAACTTCCCGTATGCGCGGTATTTTTTGGCGGACATTCTGCAGTTCCAATTTCATCGGGCGCTGGCGAAGGTGGCGGGATGCACGGGTCCGCTGAACCGGTGTTCCATTTATGGCAGCAAGGCAACGGGGGATCGGTTGAACGCGATGCTGGCGATGGGGGCGAGCGAGCCGTGGCCGAAGGCGCTGGAGGCGTTGACCGGGCAGAAGCAGATGGATGCGACGGCGATCCTGGATTATTTCGCGCCGCTGCAGAGATGGTTGGATGAGCAGAATCGCGGGAAGCCGGTGGGGTGGTAACGCGGTACTATTTTAGCCACGGATGCACACGGATACACACGGATCAAAGCTGGCAGAGGAAACCTGCACAGTTTGCGGCGGGTCTGGCTGGAAAATCACCGAGCGGGAGGGGATTTCGGGCGCGGAGCAGTGCGAGTGCGTGAAGGCGGGGCGCGCCGGCCGGCTGAAGGATCGTGCGAATATTCCGCCGCTGTATGAGCGGGCGTCGGTGGACAACTTCGTTCTTCCGCAGGACAATCCGCTGGCGCGCACGGCGTTGGCTACCGTGGCGCTGACGGTGCGCGGCTACGTGAGGGATTTTCCGAATGTTCCGAAGCCGGGGCTGTTGTTCATTGGGGCGCCGGGAGTGGGGAAGACGCACTTAGCGATCGCGGCGCTGCGCGGGTTGATCGAGCGCGGGTTTGAAGGATTGTTCTTCGATTTTCAAGCGCTGTTGAATCACATTCGATCCGGATATGACCAGGCATCGGGCACGATGGATCGAGAGGCTTATAAAGCTGCACTGGATACGGAGATTTTGCTACTTGACGATGTGGGCGCGCATCGGGTAACGGATTGGGTGGAGGACACGGTCACATCGATCGTGACGCATCGGTGCAATAACAAGAAGGCGACGATCGTGACGACGAACTTGCGGGATCCGGAGGCGGGGTATCAGCGCGGGTCGGGGTTGGAATCCGACATTCACAGCAAATTCTTTTTGGAAGAGCGGATCGGGATGCGGGCGCGGTCGCGCTTGTTCGAGATGTGCCGGTTGGTTAAGATGCCGGATGTTGAGGATTATCGGTTGAAGAGGCGTTAATTCCCCAGTGTGGCAGCGGAATTGCCTGGATTTCGGCAGGTGCGACCGTCAAGCTTTGCTTTGGTATTGTTTGGCGCAATTCTGTCTGCTCAAACCATTCGATATAACCCGACTGGTGGGTTAATCGGCCTCAGTACTGCGCGTTTTACGGGATCGGGAACGCAATCGATTCAGGCGATGACGTCGGACGCGGCTGGCAATATTTATGTAGCCGGGACGACATCTTCGCCGGATTTTCACACAAAGAACGCGGCGCAGCCGGTGATGGGCGAGGGGCTTCTGATGCGATCGCTGGATCAGGGACAAACGTGGGAAAAGGTGCCTGGTCCGCCGATCGCGCTTGCTAGCGTTATTCCGCATCCGGCGGATCCGCAAACTCTTTTCGCCGGAGCTCCGAACGGTATCTACAAGACGATGGACGGCGGCAAGACCTGGCGGCACGTTGCGAGATGGATTGCCAGGGAAGCGGTATATCCGCCTGCCTTTGTGAATCTCGTGATCGATCCAACGAATCCACGAGACGCGTATGCGTACGCGCCCGAAGGACCTCACGGCACATTTTTGGTGAGTATCGATGGGGGCGAGTCGTGGCGGACGCGCCCAACGCCATTTCCGTTTGCGAGCGCGGCGGGTAGCAATTTACTTTGGGTTGATCCAAACGGCAGCGGACTGCTGGGCTTAGGCTCGTGGATATCGAAAGACCACGGCATGACGTGGATTATGGCGTCGACTCCTGGAGGCGCGACCTACACGACTCCGGATCCTCGGCACACAGGATGGATTTTCGCCGCTAACCAAGGGGTCGCGGGCGGAGGCTTTTACGTCAGCGAGGATTACGGAACTACGTGGACGCAAAAGTCTGCGCCTATCGGAGCTGGAGCTAGCGAGCCAGCGACAATCAACGATTTGCTATTCGATGCCGATCAATCCAGCACGCTATACGCGGACGCTTTCAACAGGATGTTTATCAGCAGCAATGATGGCGGGAGCTGGCAAGCCGCCGCGCGCCAGCCCATCGACGATGGGACACGGCAAGCTCTGCTCGGGCGACAATGTGGCGGGGGGGCGCTTCTGGTTCTAAGTTTGAATTCGGTAGTTGCCAGCTTCGATTTCGGAACATCCTGGCAGCCTCCGCAGCTCACGCGCGTGATTGATATCGCAGCGGGGCCGGGGTGCGCGGTGTATGCCGTACGAACCGCGGCTTCGGATGCATTTGTCGCGAAACTTGGGCCGGGCGGGCGTGAATTGTTGTGGTCTACGTTTTTGGGAGGGGCGGATGAGGATACTTCGGCTGCCATTGCTCTAGACAACGAGGGTAATGTGTACGTGGCGGGCAACACTTCCTCCAACGATTTTCCGACTACGATACCGCCCATGGGGCCGGTGGGAATGAAGAACATCTTTGCGGTAAAGCTGAATTCGGCGGGCCAGATTGTTTACTCGACGGTTTTTGGCGGCGAGTCGCAGGAGGCCGCAACGGGAATGGCAGTAAACGCCAATGGTGAAGCGTACGTAGCCGGTTGGACGGAGTCAAAAAAATTTCCCGCGACGCGCGGAGCGTTTCAGACCCAGCCGGGAGACGGCGACGGGTTTCTGGCGAAATTAGCGGTGGACGGAAGCATGGTCTACGCTTCTTATCTGCCTAAATTCGCGACCTATTATTTCGACGAACTATCGATCAATCCGCCACAGGTGGTAGCGGTGGCGGCGGAAGCCGGCGGGACAGCGCTGGTCGGGGGTTATGCGGGGATGCTTTCCCGCATGAGCGCCGATGGATCCAGTCTGACTCCGCTGGCGGCTCAGCAAGGGCAGATCTTCACCATGGAAACGGATGCTAGCGGCAACGTTTATGTCGCAGGCCAATCGGTAGGTCCGGGAACGCGGTCGGGATCCTGCTTTGAGGGATATTTCTTTCACACCGCTGCTTATTTGCCTCCCGGCGATATTTTTGTAAACAAGTTAGGACGCGATGACCTGAAGCAGGTTTTTTCGGCGCGGCTTTCGGGAGCTTGTCAGAGCTGGCCGGGCACTCTAAGGATCGGCAGCACGGGTGAGGCTACGGTGGGATTGTGGGCGTTCAGCGGTTTCCCGCTGCGCGATCCTGTGTTGACATCTGAAGCATGTGGTGGGAACGGTATCGCTACAGTTTCGCGACTGAGCGCCGATGGCTCGACGCTCCTGGCTTCGACCTATTTAGATGCGTGCGGCTCGGCGCCGGCGGTCGCGCTCGCACCCGATGGATCCGTTTATGCGGGCATCACGCCCGTACCAATAGTCGGCCCAGCACTCGGCAACGCCGACGTGATCAAACTTCCCTCGGCACCTGCAGGAGCGCCAGCTTTCAATGGCGCTTTCAATGCTTTTAGCGGCGAGAGCGCATCCGTGGTTCCGGGTATGCTGATGACAATTTCAGGCGAACGGTTTTCTTCCCAAACCATTCAGCTCGGGCTGGATCATGCGGGTACCTTACCGACGGAACTGGGGGGCATCCAAGTGCTTTTAGATGGGGTTCCGATTGAGATTCTTGCGGTAGCGAGCGATCACTTGATCTGCGTGGTCCCGGCGTATCTAGGTCAAACAGGAGCCGTGACAGTGCAGGTGGTGAACGGATCCCAGTCGTCTTTTGCCATCCCGCTGACTGAGGGACATTCGAATGTCGGACTTTTGACCCACTCTTTTCCGGCGTTGCCGCCAGCCGGATCGGTGGATGGAAATATCCGGAACGCGGACGGCACCGTGAATGGGCCGGATCATCCGGCTGCGCCTGGGTCCGTCGTTACGCTGTTTGGCACAGGATTGACGGCTCCAGGACCTGTGCCGTTATTGTGGAACGCGCCGGTGTGCGACGACGAAGATCAGCAGATTGAAGCTTTATCGGGAACCGCGCGGCACATGGCCGGATTTATCGATGCGATTTGGGCGATCGATTTTCAAATTCCAAACGGTCCCGGCGATGGTGTTTACGCGGTGCCGGTGCCAGGCGTTCTGACTCGATTTGAGATCGGGTATGTGGGCAGTGGGCTAGGCGTTTGGGTGAAGTGATTGGTCTGAGAAAATGGGGGCATGGCTACTTCCCCGCCCCTGCCTAGCGCGTTGGATGCTAAGACGCAAGCTTTTCCTGTTCTGCCTGAAGTGCTGATTGAGCGCGTGCGGAGTTCCGGGCGCGTGCGGCGGGTGGAGCGCGGCGAGATTCTCTTTGAGCCGAATGACGCGGCGGTTCCGTTCTTTGTGCTGCTGTCGGGGAGCATGGAGATTGTGCAGCCTGGGCTGGATGGCGAGCGATCGATCGCGACGCATGGGCCGGGCGAGTTCACGGGCGAAATCTCGATGATTTCCGGGCAGCGCAGCCTGGTGCGCGGGCGAGTCACGGAGGCCGGCGAATTCATCGAAGTGGATGGCGAGGCATTTCGGGCGATGATCGCTCGCGATGCCGAGCTGAGCGAGATTCTGCTGCGCGCTTTCATTCTGCGGCGGCTGGCGCTGATCAATCAGGGCTATGGGAACGTGATTCTCCTGGGATCGCGGCATTCGGCGCAGACTTTGGAGCTGCGCGAATTTCTCACTCGCAACGGCTATCCGTATACGTATATTGATTTGGACACCGACCGGTCGTCACAGGCTTTGCTCGACCGGTTTGCGGTAAAAGCGTCCGACGTTCCGGTGGTGATCTGCAGCGTGAGCCAGCATGTGATGCGGAGTCCGTCGATCCAGGAACTCGCGAATTGTCTGGGCTTCAACACGCAGGCGAGCGATTTGCACGTGCGCGACGTGATTATCGTGGGCGCGGGTCCGGCGGGTTTGGCGGCGGCGGTGTATGCGGCGTCCGAGGGGCTGGATGTTCTGGTGATCGAGAATCGCGCGCCAGGCGGACAGGCGGGTTCGAGTTCGAAGATCGAGAATTATTTAGGATTTCCGACGGGAGTTTCGGGCCAAGAGTTGGCGGCGCGAGCGACCACGCAGGCGCAGAAGTTCGGCGCGGATATGCTGATCGCACGGAGCGTGGTGCGGTTGGATTGCGCGCGGCGTCCGTATCAAGTGGTGCTCGATTCCGGAGAAGCGCCGCCGGCGCGCGCGGTTGTGATCGCAACGGGGGCGCAATACAACAAGCCACAGCTTGCGAATCTGGCGAAGTACGAAGGCTCGGGCATTTATTACGGTGCGACGTACATCGAATCGCAGTTGTGCGAAGGTGAAGACGTGATCGTGGTGGGCGGCGGGAATTCGGCCGGGCAAGCCGCGACGTTCCTCTCGCAGAGCGCGCGCAAGGTGCACATGCTGGTGCGGTCGGGCGAGCTATCGAGCACGATGTCGCGCTATTTGATCCAGCGGCTGACGGAGAATCCGCGGGTGGATTTGCATATGAATACCGAGATCGTTGCACTGGAGGGCGGCGAGCGGCTGGAGCGCGTGACCTGGCAGGACAAGAAGACGGGCGAAGTTTGCACGCATCCGATTCAGCATGTGTTCATCATGGCGGGCGCGTCGCCGGGGACGGAGTGGCTGAAGGGATGCGTGGCGCTGGACGAGAAGGGCTTTATCCTGACGGGGCGCGATCTGGATCACATGCCGGGGTGGCCGCTGGGCCGTCCGCCGCAGATGCTGGAGACGAGCTTACCGGCGATTTTCGCGGTGGGGGATGTGCGGGCGAACAATGTGAAGCGCGTGGCGTCGGCGGTGGGCGAGGGGGCGATTAGTATTCATCTCGTTCATCGCGCGTTGGCGGAGTTGTGAAAACGTTCTTCGGTTCATCGGCTCCGAGCTGCCGGGCAATCTGCCGAACGCGGGTTCTCCGAACCGAAGAACTGAATAACCGAATAACTGAAGAACCGTTCTAGCGACTCGTGGAGGCGGCTTCCGAGGCTTCCGGATGGAGTCCGGAATGGGGCTTCACGCCGGTGTCCTTCCAGGCGCGCAGTTCGGAGAATCCCGCGGCGATTTCGGCCGGCAGAATGGCGCAGTGTCCATCGTGCTTCACGTATTGCTGGACGAACATGGCCTGCGAGCCGGATTGCTGGGTGAGTTCGGGATAGCGATCCGGAATGCGGACTGGGACCAGCGGATCGTAGCTGGTGTGGATCGCGAGCATCGGATGCGTGAGGCGCCCGGTGGGTGTGTACCAGGTGCGGATGTATTCGGCGGCTTTCGCGTTCGCCGAATAACGCTTCACGCCGTCGTTGAGCGCGTTGTAATCGTCCTCCGACTCATAGATCATGTCGCGATTGTCGAAGGGGTTGCCGCCGGCGCGCTTTTGGAGATCGAGCAGCATATAGTTGATGAACGTGAGAACGCCCGCGAGATCCTGGGTGCTGTGGTCGCCGGAGAAGCGGAGCAATGCGGCGGCCTTTTTGGGAGAAGCGTCGATGACGGCTTGCAGTTCTTTGGCGGCGTCGGGCGTGTTGTGATAATCCGCCGGGATTTTGTCGGGCGGAGGAAGAACGCCGGGATAATAATAATCGAAAACCACGCGCAGATCGAAAGCGCCGCGCGCCATGAAATACGAGGATGCGGCGAGAGGTCCGCAGAGCGGGAGGCCAGCGTCGTAGGTAGTGGGGAAGCGTTCCATCAGGAGCATGGTGAGGAATCCGCCCATTGAGTGGCCGGTGATGAACGTTTCCTTGGGCTGTCCGTACTTGGCGATGAAGTGGCGGCGCAGGGCCTCGGTGTCCTGGACGGCTTCCTGAATGGCCCATCCGCCGGCGGCGTATCCGGACTGCGCGACGGCGTAACCTTGATCGGTGAAGACGGCGAGCGTGGGATGCAGCGGGCCTTCCTTGAAGGTGACGGCGGCGGGGTTATAGCCGTGGCAATACATCACGAGTCCGCCGTTCCAGTTGGCGGGGATGTCGATGCGAAATTGGGCGCCGTTAATTTCGCCCATTTCTACTTTGGGATCGCCATTGGGCGCGGCCGCGCAGAGGAAGGCGCAGGCCAAGAGGGCAGTGATCAGTCTCATCGTGGAGCCTCCGGGTTAAGAGAAGTATAGCAGTGCGTTACCTAGGATGCGCCGGCTGAAAACCGGCTTGCAGCCAAGATTGGCTGCCCCACGCGGCCTAGCCTGCTGCGACCGGTTCTGCTTTCTCCACTTTTGGCAGTTTGAAGTAACCAACGATGGCGATTGCGACCAGCATTGCGGCGCTGGCGTAGTAGAGGTTCGGGATTCCGATCTTTTCGGCTACCGGGCCGGCGAGGAACATTGAAATTACTTGCGATCCGGCAACCAGCGACATCATGCTGCTCATGACGCGGCCCAGGAGTTCGTGCGGAGTCTCGTGCTGGATCAACGTCGTCGCGGTAATGAAAATCGCGGATGCGAACAAACCTAACCCGAGCATTCCAGCGGCGGTGGATGCCATGGTTCCAAATATTGCCGTGATCAGGACTGCGATGCCCATGCCGCCCAGGCCGTACACGACCAAGTTCTGCTGCGGAATGTGGCGAGCGAAACGCGTGAGCAACTGCGTCCCGACGATCATGCCGACACCGATTAACGTATTCAATACGCCGAACACCGCCGAGGTGGAGTGCAGCACATCGCGCACATAGATGGAGAGCAGCGCGCCGAAGCAGCGCATGGCGAACATCCCGGCGGTCATCGAGAGAATGACAAACGAAATGGTCGGGTGCTTGAGGATGAAGCCGAATCCTTGCCGCATCGAATCAAGCACGGCGCTCGATTGGGTGGTCTGGGATTGCCGGTGGATGGCCAGCGTCATGACCATGGCGGCTGAGAAGAAGAAGCTGAAGCTGTCGTAGATGAAACAGGAGTTCGCGCCGAAAAGCTCCACCAGGCCGCCGGCAACGCTCGGGGCGACGATCATCGAACCTTGCTGCGCTTGCGACATCAATCCGTTGACCGCCATTAGTCCGGCCATGGGGACCAGCGTGCGGACGGCGATCGATTGCGCCGGAACGAAGAACGATGAGACCACGCTCATCGCGAAGAGGATGGCGTACATCGCGTACAGGTTGTGCACGAAGACCAGCAACAGGACTAAGATGCCGCGGATCACGTCGCTTGCGATCATGCATTGCTTGGGGTGCCAGCGATCCACGAAGACGCCGGCGAGAGGGCTGACGATGGCGAACGGCGCCATGAAGGCAACCAGCACCATCGCGACTTGCGTGGCTGTGCCGTGGTAGCGGAACGTCACTTCGGCAATGATGGCGAACACGGCGAGGAAGTCGCCGAAGACGCTGACGATTTGCGCGATCCAGAGGCGGCGGACCGGTGGGAGGCGCAGGACGTCGCTAAAAGAGAGAGGTGTCGTTGGTGTGGCCATGGGTGTGCGAATCCTCTTTTTCGAAGGCGGCGGGTACAAAGATAGGCTAACCGAATCGAGGCGCGAAATCGAGAATTTCGCTTCGGAAATGGGAACTATATTTGGTTTTTTATCAATGCGTTCGACATTGGGTTTGGTGGGATGGTATTCTTGAATTGGGTGCAACGTTCTGTTGTGCCGTTTCCGACTCTTTCTATGACGCTTGGCCGCGTGCTTTGGCGAACTGGCGCGATCATCACCATCGTTGCGAGCTTGCTGGTAATTGCGATGCTAGTGACCGGTTCGGACGGCAGCATTTTCTTGTGGCCAGTGTGGGTAGTGGTGGCGTTGTCTTTGTGGCTCGCGTTCGGGGAGCTGCGGAGGAAGTAGCTCGTTTCGTAGCCGGCTAAAAGCCGGCTGCAGCCAAGATTGGCTGCCCCACTCAGTGGTTGAGGAAAGTGGACAAATCTGGCGCTAATGCTTTGCGTTTGGCGATGCACAGGTTGATTTGTTCGACGACTTGCGCGAGGTTTCTCGGGCCGCCGGTGTAGTTCTTGATGCGGTCGGCGAAAAACGATTGAAGAGCATCGCGATGGATGGTGTCGCAGAAGGCGCCGCCGACGGATGGAAGATATGCTGCGAAATCTTCGCCTACTTCGCGCGGGATCGCCGTTACTAGTTTATCTACGTGTTGTTGCACGAATTCGAAGGGTAGCTCGCGGGTTTCAGGGTAAGCGAGCGGGCCGAATAGCAGCGCCGAGAAGGATTCGCGGGGATCGAATTCGCTGGTTAGCAGGAGCGCGAGGGCGCGGCGGGCGAGTTCCGGGTCGCGGAAAGATCCGAGTGCAGCGATGAGTTGCTGGCGGATGGACTGGTCTTTTTCCGCGAGGGCGGCTTTGTGGAAACGATCGAACAGATCGCTGTTTCCGAATTGCGCGGCTGCTTTCAGTACGGAACCGATCATGTCCGGATCGATGGTGCCTCGGTCGTTCAGCCATTTTCGAGCTAACTCATCGGCGGAGGCAGTCAGATCCCGTTGTTCGCCAACTTCCGCCACGAAGGGTACCAATTGCGCCCTTAGCAGGCGCCGATCGCGCTCTTCGTTCGCACTGGAAATCCAACCGAGTTCTTTGGCGCGGGTGCCGAAGACATCGCGGATGAACTTTGCGCCTTTCGGACGCAGGTCGTCGGGCGTGGCGTTGCCTTTCACGACCGTCGCGATGTTCGAAATGCCGGCGACGATTTCGCGGTTGGGATCCCGACTGAATTGAAGGACCAAGGCCAGCGCGTCTTTGACGGAAATATCGCCGCTGTTCATGAGCGACTCTACATTTCCGAGAACTCCGACGCGTTCAGCGACCGTCAAGTGTGAGCCATCGTCAGCCAGCACCTTCGCGAGCAGGCCTTTTTTATAATCGATCTGGTAATAGCCGTTTTCGCCAGCGTTGGGTTCCAGCCAATCGGGGCAGGTTTTGGCGGATGCCAGCACCATGCGCGAGCGCGGATCGGAAAGAAGCTCGCATTGACGGTGCTTCTCGCCGTCCGATTCATAGGCCACGCACACGGGAATCATCCAGGATTGCTGGGAAGAGCCTTCGGAGCCGATTGGCAGTAATCGTTTCTGAGAGAGTTCGAGCGTGGGTTTCGCGGAACAATCGAGCGACGCGGAAATTTCGGGAATTCCCGCTTGATTGAGAAACGTGTCAAAGGCGCGAGAGATGTCGCGGCCGGCGGCGGCGCTGAGGGCAGCTTCGAATTCCTGCGCGGTGGCCGCTTTCCAGGCGTGCTGCTTGATGTAATTTTGGATGCCTTTGCGGAATTTGTCAGCGCCGATCCAGGTTTCAAACATCTGGATCACGGCTTCGCCCTTCTGGTACGTGATGCTGTCAAAGGCATTCGCGATATCGTCGTTCGATTCGATGGGCTGTCGGATTTTGCGCGTGGAAACCAGGCTGTCCTTTTTCATCGCATAGAGCCGATCGTTCACTTCGGTCACGTCGATGTGCCATTCGGGTTTCCACTCGCCGACGATTTTGTTTTCCATCCAGGAAGCGAAGGCCTCATTGAGCCAGATGTCGTCCCACCAGGCGGTGGTTACCAGATCGCCGAACCATTGATGCGCCATCTCGTGCGCGGTGACAATAGCGCAGCCGCGCTGGCGCTCGATGCTGTCGGTGGCGGGATTCGAAAGCAGCGTGGTTTCGCCATAGGTGATGAGTCCCGCGTTTTCCATGGCGAAATTGCTGATCGGCATGGCGATGGAGTCGAGCTTTTCGTATGGATACGGAATTCCGAAATAGTTCTCGAGAAGTTTTAAAAGCTGCGGGATGGATTCTGCAGCATATTTTGCGTTGGCGCTCTTGCCGCGCGGCGTGATGATGCGGAGCGGCGTTTTGCCGACTTTGCCGGCGTCGACGATATCGAAACGGCCGACCGCAAGAGCGACGAGGTAGCTCGGGAGCGGTTTCGATTCCTTGAATTTCACGGCTTTCATGCCGTCGGGTTCGGCGTTGTGCGAGAGTTCGGGGGCGTTCGCGACCGCGAGATCGTCCTGGGGGACGTGCAAGGTCAACTGCCAGGGAACTTTTATGTGCGGCTCATCAAAGCACGGAAAAGCGCGGCGCGCGTCGGTGGGTTCGAACTGGCTGTAAACGTACCATTGGTCGCCCTGTTTTTCCTGAAACAAACCGGCACTGGATATTCGGCTGATTTTTCCTTGATAGGCGATGTGGAGAATCCCCTGCCCGGAGATTGGATGATCGAAGGAGAATCCGGCAAAGTCGCTGCCGCCGTTCAGGAGTTGCGCTTTCGATGCGGTGGCCGACGCCGGCCGGTATTCCGCGTCGTGGATTTCCAGGTCGGACGCATTGAGCCAGAGAACGGGCGTGGCGGAGCGAAGGTCGATGGTGATGTCGACGGAGCCCTGGAATGTGTCGCGATCCGGGATGATGGTCAGGTCCACGGCGTAGCGAACGGGTTGGGCGGAATCAGGAAGGCGGAGCTTTGGAGGGTCCAGGTTTGGGGCGGCTAGAGAGACGGCGAGGAAGAATGCAAAGAGAGCTGCCAGCTTGGCGAAAATGGTCACCGCATTTGCCGGACCGCTCATTAGACTCTCACCGCTACTTGCGACGGAGCGACTTCCACAGCGCTCTTTTGCAGCCACACCACAGAGAGCGCGCAAAGATAAAGACCGGCGCCCACGAGCACCGTTCCACGCAGGCCGATGTGGATGGCGAGGAAGATGGCGGACGCCGACCCAAGCACGCTCGATGCGGCGTTCAAGGCCCAGGCCCAGCGGACGGCCTGCGGATAACGCGATTCGAGCCAGGAGAGGCCCGTTGGAAACGGAATGCCCATCAGGAAGGCAGCGGGCGCGATAAGAAAAACGGTTACCAGAATTTTTATTTGCAGAGGCCACCCGACTCCCACCTGTCCGATCGGCGTCGCGATGAAGGCCACTATAGCGACGGTGGCGAATACTCCGAGGAGGGCAATCATGAGCCGGTGGCGTTGCGCGCCTGGAATCAGGCGGCGGCTGTAGAAGCTGCCGAGTCCACTCCAGACGAGCATCGAGAAGACGATCACGGTGAGAGCGTAAGTGGGATGTCCGAGGAACAGAATGAACTTTTGAATCAGGGCGACTTGAATCATGATATAGCCGGCGCCCAGGCAGACGAAATAGAGCAGGAATCCGCGCAAGCCCTTTTCGATTGGCAGGCGCGTGCGCAGCAGCAGTGGCGGCAGCGCAAGCACGATGATGGTCGCAAGCAAACTCACGCCAATTAGTTCAAAGAGCATCGGCACGGCGTGATTGACTTTGGCATCGGCGGCGCTCGCGGAAAAGTAACTCAAAATGTCGCGCGTGTGCATGGTGTAGAAGAAGAACGGGCGGTCGTCGTCGACGGGCGTGAGATCGAAGGGATATTCAGCGAGGAATTTATCCGGATCCGGACTTTGCAGAAACTGCGCGAAGGCGTTTTGCTGCGTTTCGCCGGGGACATAGACGCGCTGCAGCTTGCCGCCTTGGGTGGCTGCCATAGTGCGCGCGATGTCGGTGGCGGTAGCAGGCTTGCGAAAGATGACGACGGTGTCCTGCGCGCCCCAGCCATTGATTTTTTCGGTATCTTCGCGGACCACGATCACGTGTTTCGCGATGTCGTTCTCGCCGAGCTGGGCGAGTGCGGCGCGGGCCAGCGACAGTAGCCGCAGCGATTCGCGCGGCGGATCGAAACCCCAGCGCGTAAAGACCATCAGGCCGTCATCGGTGAGATGGCCGAGATAATCGCGGAAAGCATCCGTCGTGTACAGATTATTTTCCGAGAGAGCAAAAGCGCCGGCTGCGGTGGATGCCCAGGTATCCACCAGGGTAGCTTGCAGCACCTGGTATTTTTCTTGGCTGCGCCGGACGAAGCTGCGGCCGTCCTCGACAAACAAATGGACCTCGGGGCGGAAATACAAACGGCGGCTGAGATCGGGGAAGCGCTCACGCATGATGGTGGTCGCGGTGATGGGATTGATCTCGACGCCGGTTACGTCTTTACTGCCGGAGGCGATGGCTCGCGAGACGTCCCATCCGCCGCCGGGTCCGATGATCAATGTCTTGGCGCCGGGGCGCAGCGTGTACGGAAAGCCCGGACCCTGGCCGAGGAGTTTCTCGCGGTCGGCATCAGGAAGATGATCGAGATCGTAATGCGGAATGAAGGTGGAAGCATCGGCGTCGATGAGAATGGATGCCCAATCAGAACCGGTGACTAAGGCGATCCGGGAAAAACTGTTCCACTGCACGAAGCGTTCCTTGGGAAGCGCGACGCCTTTGGCGTAGTGAACGTCGATGGGATGCTGCTTCAGGTTGTAAACGATGAGCGCGAAGAATGCGAGAGCGAGAGCTACAGCCGCGACGCGTCCGCGGAGTGTTCCGGCGAGGTTATACCAGATGGCCGCCGAAACCGCGAAGAGGACCGAGGCGACCAGGACGGTGTTCGGTCCGCCGAATTGATTGAGGAGTGGGACCAGCAGCAGGCATCCGCCGGCGGCTCCGAGTAGATCGAAGAAGTAGACGCGATCCACGCGTTCAATGGCTTCGGCGACCGCTAACGATACGATGGCTCCGGCGAAAAAGAAGGGCAGCGCGCTGGCGAAAAAGACGGCGATCAGGGCACGCTTGTCCATTACCACGGACGAGAGCATGAAGATCAGGCACAGGAGCACGACGAAGCTGTTAATGACAGCGAGCGTTCCGAGTTTTGAATAGATTTTGCCGCGCCATCCGGCGACTACGTAGGAGAAGACGCCGCCCGCGCCGAGGCCGAAAAGCGCGATAGAAATGGCGAGAAACGCGAAGTGATAAAAGAAAACAACGGAAAAGATGCGGGTGAGGGATAGTTCCAGAATCAAGGTCGCCAGGGTGGTGAAGGCCACGCCCAGATAGACCAGGGACCACTTGGTCCGGCTCGAATCGGAGGATGAACTAATGCGGGGCAATTCCCTATGTTAGAGGATCGTGCTGAAGTCCGCACAATCGCACATCCGGCCGCCGGAGCAAACAACGAGACATCCGGCGACCGGTTCTTCTTCCCTATGAAAGTTGGACGGGGGAGCGATGGGCCGGGTTGCGTTGGATGCGCCAAGGCGTTCACACGAGTGGGAACGCTGCACGCAGGAGTGCGTGTGCTACATCATGGCGGCGGGTGGGGCTGGTTCGTCGGGGTGGCCGGCGTTGGCTAGCGGGAGGCGCACCAGGAGTACGCCTAAAAGGATAATAACGGCCGCTCCGAAAAGGTACGAGGGGTCGGCGAAGATTTTGGGCAAGGGCCATTCGAAGAATCGGAAGGCCGCGATTACTAGGCCCATGAGCGATTCGCCGGCGATTAATCCGGATGCGGTTAGGATCCCGACATTTTCGATGCGGGCGGTTTGAGCTTCGTTAAATCCGGATTTTTTGCGCAGGGAGTCGGTCACCCACCGGAACATTCCGCCGATGAAGATGGCGAACGTCGTGTTGATGGGAAGATACATACCCACCGCGACCAGCATTGGGCTTCGGACTTTCACCATGATCATGACGATGCCGAACATAACGCCGACTACCACGAGCGGCCAGGGCATATCGCCGCCGACGATGCCTTGCGCGAGAGTGGCCATGAGGCCGGCTTGGGGAGCAGAAAGTTTGGGATCGCCGAATCCGGTTCCGCCGCTCTTGAGATTGGCCGCCTGCAGAATGTAAAGCGGCCAGTACATGGCGGCGCTGGCCACGACGACAGCCACTAGTTCCGCGATTTGGATGCGGCGCGGCGTGCCGCCGAGAATGTATCCGACTTTGAAATCTTGCAACAGCTCGCCGGCGACTGCGGATGAGACACAAGCTACGGCAGCAACGCCCAGAACGACGGCAACTCCCCCAGGTCCGGAGACACCGAGCGAAACCATGAGCAGCGCGGCAATAATGAGCGTAGTCAGCGTGAGTCCGGAGATTGGATTGTTGGTGGATCCGATCATGCCGACCAGATATCCGGAAACCGTCGCGAAGAAGAAGGCGATAATCAGCATGACGATCGCGGCGACGATTCCGGGCATGGTGGAGTGAGCCAGGTAGATGTAGAGCGCTATCATCACGAGAAACATGAGCCCGATCAGGCTGAAAACGGTTTTCGAGCTCATGTACTGCTCGGTGCGGCTGGTCTCGCGCGCTTGGGCTGCGCTCACTTTGAGATCGGAAACGGCGCGGCGCAATCCGTCGAACAAACCTTTGCGCATTTTGAATAGCGTGTACGCCGCGCCGACCATCATTCCGCCGACCGCGATTGGCCGCACCACGTAGCGCCAGATCGCATTCGCGTTTCCCAGCCAGGATTCATCGGTGGAGACCGTGGGAAGGAAATCGTGCAGGCGCGGTCCGAGGAAAAAGATCAGCAGCGGGACCATCAATCCCCAGGCGAGCACGCCACCAGCGAAATTCAGCGAGGCGAGCTCCGGCCCGATGATGTAGCCGACGCCGATGTAGGCGGGACTGACGGTGGGTCCGGAAGCGATGGTGACGCCGCCCGCGCCGAGCGCTTTTTGTGGACTGCCTAATTTCACGACGCTCTTGCCAAGTTGTCCGACGCGAATGAAAAAATCCTTATCCGGCGCGAAGAGCTGGATTTCACCGAGGAACTGAATCACTGCGCCAATGCCGATGTTGTAGAAGAGAAATTTCGCCGCTTCGGCGCCGCGGCGTCCGGCTTTGTGGATTTCCGATGCCGCCACGGATTCCGGGAATGGCAATTCGGGATCTTCCACCATCACGCGCCGCACCAGGGATACGAATAAGACGCCGAGGATGCTGCCGACAATCATTAATGAGGTGGACTTCCAGTAGGCGTCTTTGGGGGCGAACGACGGCCAGGCGCCCGCGATCAAAAATGCGGGCAGAGTGAAGATAGCTCCGGCAGCAACGGATTCGCCGATGGATCCGGCGGTACGCGTGATGTTTTCTTCGAGCAGCGATCCTTTGAAGAGGCGCAGGACGGCCATGCCGATGACGGCGGCGGGGTACGTTGCCGCGATGGTGATTCCGGCGCGCAGGCCGAGATATGCGTTCGCAGCGCCGAGAATCACCGTCAAAACCAGGCCAAGCAGGAGGGCGCGAAGGGTCAGCTCCTTCATCTGGACGTTTTCGGGGACGAATGGGCGAAACCGGGGCTGTTCGGTCATCGGTTCACAATCATATCAGGTGATACGCCGGAGGCGGCGATGCGCAGCGAATCCACGTTACTGCACGATTACGCTTGCGGTGTTCGGGCTGTTGAAACTGCCGACCTGCAACATGATCTGAACTTGGCCGGTGGATGCCGATGCGGGAACGCGCGCGTTGATTTGGATCACACCTTGCACTTGTCCTGGGGCGGCGCCTGCATACAATACGTTGGCTGCTTGTCCGTCGATGAAGAATTTCACGGGGAGCTCCGGCACCGGATAGTTTCCAGTTGGAGTGATCAGGCCGTCGCTTCCCCCGGGATTTGTTTGTCCGGCGCCTGTGGCGTAAAGCGTGATGACAGAGCCATGCGGGGCTGGATTGCTATACGAATTGGTGGTTCCGTTTTGGTTGATGATGGCTGCGATCCGGCCGCCAGTGCCGTCTTTGGAGAAAATCGCGGGCGAGGCAGGCGCGATGGTCACTGGCGCGTTCGGCGAAAACTGGCTTCCGTTTTGCACCTGCAATTGAATTTTCGCGGGCGAGATTCCGAAGGGAACAATGGCGTTCACCTGGTTGGCGGATGCGTAGAGCAGCGGCGCTGAGACGCCGTTGAAATACACTTTCGTCTGTGAAAGCCGGTGCGCGAGATGTCCCGTGTTGTCCAACTGAGCGCCCACAGGCATGGCCGGCCCGAGGTTGGCACCAAAGATGGAAACGAGTTCGCCGGGCGCAATGGCGCCGATCAAAAAGTTCGCCGAATTCGCGACCGCCGTAACTTGCGGACCTCCTTGCTCACCGCCGGCGCTGGACAATAGTCCATAAATGACCAGTTCGTTCGAAAAAGTGGGGACGTAAACGCGGCCATTGGCGACGGTGGGGACCACGTACTTCGCGAAGCGGCCCATCGCATCCGTGGCAGCCATGTTGCTGTTCCACAATTCATGCGTCAGATCGGAAGCGTCCAGTGCATGCAAAATTCCGGGCTGCTGGGAAGCGTTGTAATTCGCCACCGAATACCACACGATGGCAGTTCCGGGCGCGTTGGAATTGGAGGAAATCGCTACGTTGGCGAATATCGTGGATGGCGATGGCGTGAAGGTAGAAGAAGGCGTGCTGCTGATTCTGCCGTTCACAATATTGAAAGCGCTCAGCGAATGTCCCGACTCGTGAATGTACAAAACCGGATTCGAAGGGCTGTTCCAAAGCGCGAGCGTATGGGTGCCGGATGCATTCGCTTGGATATTTTGGACGGTGCTGGTGTTCTTGGGTCCGAGATGGCCCATGGCATCGCTCTGGATGAGAAACAGGTCGCCGGATTTTCCGGCGGTGACTGCTTGCGTAGTTGCAGGCAGCAGGATCACGCCGGAGGACCCGAGGTCTGAGTCGGTGTTGTTCAGATCGCTCCAGGTATTTGGGGTGTACCAATCGGCGAGAGTGAGGTCGGAGCCGGAAAATTTAAGAACGGATTCGCCGAAGTTGGTTGAGCCGTCGAAATCGCCGTTGCCGGTGGCGACGAAGATATTTCCGTTTGAGTCAATGGCGGGCGCGAGTCCGGAATGCCAAATGGACGCTCCGTAGCCATTGGCCGAGGTCGTCACAACTGCGTTCTGTTTCAACGTGGCTGCGTCATAGCTCATGAGCCATCCGTGCCAATTGCCGAGGTCGCCACGCGATCCGAAGGAAAGATAGAGCGTCCCGTTCGAGAGCGCGATTCCGGGGCGCTGCAGTTCGACGGACGGGTTGAAGGTCAGCGTGCCGCCGCTGTTGCCTGCGCCATGACCGGGCAAGGAAGCGGAGATGGTTACGGGACCACCAAGCATTTCCTGACCATTGGCGAGCGATAGTGCATGGAGGCTGAACACGGGAAGGCCGACTTCTAACGTGTCCGAAACGACGTAGATTACCTGGCGCGTGAGATCGATCACCGGAGTGCTCAGGATGCCGACTTCGGGCAGCACATCGTTGAAGTTGAGAACCCACGAAGGAACCGAAGCGCCGAGGTTCACTTGCCACAGAGGAGTGGGGGAGTTCGGCTTGTCCGCATCGATCGCGTAGACGCTGTTGTGCATCGTCGCAACGTAGACGACGTTGTGCAGGCCTTGGCCGGAGATGTTTACGCCAGCGGCGTAAAGCGGTTGGGCGTAGATTTCGCCATCCACGGGGAAGTAGCCGATCTTGCCGAAGTTCGCCGCGTTGACGTTGCTTTGGTTCAGGATAGTTTCGTGGAGGTTTGCGTTGGTGCGCTCGTTGTCGTAATTGCTGGTCAGGACGTTGACTTGGGCAGAGGCGAAAAAGGTTAGTAAGAATAGACCGAGAGTTGATTTGATCAAGTTTTTATTTTATCGCCGATTCTGAAAGTCGCAGGCTGACGTCACGCTTCCTTGCGGTCGCGGTTCGGAACGAGGTTGTGGATAGCTTGGAGTGTCTTCCAGAGTGCGGGCAGCAGATCGAGGCGCAGCGCATTTGGACCATCGGAGAGCGCGCGCTCGGGGGCTTCGTGCACTTCCATAAATACGCCGTCCACACCTGCTGCCACGGCTGCGCGCGAGAGCGTTGGGATGAACTTGGCTTCGCCGCCGGACGCGTGTCCCAAGCCGCCCGGAATTTGGACACTGTGCGTGGCGTCGAAAATTACCGGCCATCCGAATTCGCGCATGATGGCCAGGCCGCGCATATCGACGACCAGATTGTTGTAGCCGAAGGAAGAGCCGCGTTCGGTGAGCAGGATTTTGTCGTTGCCGGTAGACGCCACTTTTTCAGCCGCGTTGCGGATGTCGTGCGGCGAGACGAACTGGCCCTTTTTGATATTCACGATTCGGCCGGTGTGTCCGGCGGCGAGCAGCAGATCGGTCTGCCGGCACAGGAACGCCGGGATTTGCAAAATATCCGCCCCTTCCGCTGCTGTTTCCGCTTGCGACGGCTCGTGGATGTCGGTCAGCACGGCGTAGCCTTCGCGGCGGAGACCCGCGAGAATCCGGATACCTTCGCGTAATCCCGGTCCACGATATGAAGCGAGGCTGCTGCGATTGGCTTTATCGAACGATGCCTTGAAGACGAACGGTCCGGCGATTTTGCGAATTTCGGCGGCGAGAAAATGGACGTGCTCCTCGCTTTCGATGACACAGGGTCCGGCGATGAGCCCGAGCGGCTGGCCTTTGCCGAAGTTAGGAATCGCGCTCAATCGGCGTGCGAGAACTGCTTCGGCCGCGAGCGCTGGACCGGTTTGGTCCGGGTGAGGCGATGTTTGTGCGCGGCGTTGATGAAGGCGGCGAACAGCGGATGCGGCTCCATGGGCTTCGATTTAAACTCGGGATGGAACTGGCAACCCAGGAACCAGGGATGATCCGGGATCTCGCAGATCTCGACGTAGACGGCGTCGGGCGTTTGTCCGGCGATGCGCAATCCGCCTTCGGTCAGGATTTTTTCGTATTCGCGATTGAATTCGTAGCGATGGCGGTGCCGTTCACTGATCTCTGCCACGCCGTAAGCCTCGCGCGCCAGGCTTCCTTCGGCCAGCATGCATGGATACGCGCCCAGGCGCATGGTGCCGCCCAGTTCATCCACGCCTTTCAACTCGCGCAGTTTGTAGATCACTCGATCGGGCGTGGCTGGATCCACTTCCGTTGTATTGGCATGCTCCAAGCCGCAAACATTGCGCGCGAATTCGATGACCGCCGTTTGCATGCCGAGGCAGATTCCGAAATAGGGGACCTTCTTTTCGCGCGCGTATCGGATGGTGGTAATCATGCCCTCCACGCCGCGCTTGCCGAAGCCGCCGGGAACCAGGATGCCGTCGAACTTTTCCAGGTCCGGCGCGCATTCCGGCCAATGCATGTTCTCGGATTCAATCCAGTGGATATTCACTTTGAGCCGATGCGCGAGCCCGCCGTGCAGCAGCGCTTCTTTCAGGCTCTTATAGGAATCTTCGTACTCGACGTACTTGCCGACCAAGCCGATGTCGACTTCGTCTTCCGGATTCTGCATGCGCTCCAGCATGCCGGTCCAGCGGCTGAGATCGCGCGGCTTGACGTCATCCATGCGAAGAATGCGAAGCAGGATTTCATCCACGCTCTGCTCGGCGAAGACAAGAGGAACTTCGTAGACCGACGAAACGTCGGTTGCAGTGATCACGGCTTCCACATCCACGTCGCAGAAGAGCGCGATTTTCTCCTTCATGTCTTCCGGAAGCGCACGTTCCGAGCGGCAGAGCAGCATGTCGGGCTGAATACCGATGGCGCGGAGCTCTTTCACGCTGTGCTGCGTTGGTTTGGTCTTTAGTTCTTGTGCGGCGGCGATCCAGGGGACAAGTGTCACGTGCACGAACGCAGTGCTGTCGCGTCCGAGCTCATGCCGAAGCTGGCGGATGGCTTCGAGAAACGGCAGCGATTCGATGTCGCCAACCGTTCCGCCGATCTCGACGATCACCACATCCACGTCGGCCGCTACTTTGCGCGCGGCAGCTTTGATTTCGTTCGTGACGTGCGGAATTACCTGGACGGTCTTGCCGAGATAATCACCACGGCGTTCGCGATGGATGATCTGTTCGTAGATTCTTCCGGACGTCAGATTATTGCTTTGGCTGAGATCGGCGTGCGTGAAGCGCTCATAGTGGCCCAGATCGAGATCCGTTTCCGCGCCGTCGTCGGTGACGTAGACCTCGCCGTGCTGGAACGGGCTCATGGTACCCGGGTCAACATTTAGGTAGGGATCGAATTTTTGCAACGTCACGCGCAGTCCGCGGCTTTCGAGTAAGCACCCGATGGACGCGGCCGCAATGCCTTTACCAAGAGACGAAACCACGCCCCCCGTTACAAATATGTACTTGGTTGCTGGCATCAGTACCTCACTAAACAAGCTTTCCGATTACGATTTCGACAAAGAAGGTTCAAAGAGAGCCGTTACTCGTTCGAGATCCTCGGGCGTATCCACGCCGAGCGACTCATATTCGGTTTCCATCACGCGGACGCGATAGCCATTTTCCAGCGCCCGCAACTGTTCCAGCCGCTCGGCCTGCTCGAGGGGACCCACCGGAAGCCCGGAATAGGCAAGCAGGAACTCGCGCCGATATACGTATAGACCAATGTGTTTGAAATGAGTTTCTCCGGCGTGAGGAATGGGACACCGTGAGAAATAAATGGCGTTGCCAAGCAGATCGCTGACGACTTTCACGACGTTCGGATTTTCAATTTCGCGCGGATCTTCGATTCGCTTGCTGAGCGTCGCCATGGGGATGTGCGGATCGGAGGTCAACGCGAGAATCGCGGCGTCGATCGCTGTGGGATCGATCAGCGGCTCGTCGCCCTGGATGTTGACTACGACTTCGGCGGTGTCGGCGGAAGCGACTTCGGCCACGCGATCGGTGCCGGATCGATGATCGCCGCGAGTCATCTGAACTTGCGCGCCGAAGGAGCGAGCGGCGTCGTAGATGCGCTCGTCGTCGGTGGCGATCACCACCTTAGAAAGACAGCGCGCCTGGCTGGCCCGTTCGTAGACATGTTGCAGCATGGGCTTGCCGGCGATAAGGGTGAGTGATTTTCCAGGGAATCGAGAGGAGGCAAACCGGGCAGGTATAACGCCCAGTAATCTCTTCGGCACAATCGATGTTATCACACGGTCGGGTGGAAGTGGGCGGGTTTTATTTGGCCACGGATAGACACGGATAACATATTCTCGCAAGAGTGAATCTAATAATCGACTTAGATCGCGAAGACGACGGCCGCTGGATCGCTGAGGTGCTCGAACTGCCGGGTGTCATGTGCTAGGGACGGACTCGCGAAGAAGCGATTAGCAACACGGAGCCATGGCCAAGACCGAGCCGTTAGACCACCATCAGTATTCGCGTTCATTCGCGTTCATTCGCGGCCCCAGAAGGTTTTTGGTTTTTGGCCGCAAATGAACGCGGATGAACGCGAATAAGACTCGCGCTTCCGCAATCCGCGTCCATCGGCGTTTATCTGCGGCCCAAGAAATTCGCGGCTAGACTGTATGGGAATGCCCATCGAGAGCAGAGTCGCCGCGAACGGTGTCGATCTTGCGCTGTTTGAATGGCCTGGTCAGGATCCGCCCATCTTCTTTTGCCATGCCACGGGGTTTCATGCGCGGTGTTGGGATCAGATCGTCGCGCGGCTCGGCGGGAGGCGCTGCTTTGCGATGGATACGCGGGGGCATGGACGGAGCAGCAAGCCTGCGCCTCCTTATCGGTGGAGGAATTTCGGCGCCGATGTCGCGGCGGTCGCGCGGTCGCTCAACTTAGCCGGGGCGATCGGCGTGGGACATTCGATGGGCGGCCACGCGGTCACGCTGGGGGCGGCGCTTCGGCCGGAGTCTTTCTCTTCGCTGTTGTTGATCGATCCGGTGATCCGGCCGCGCGATGGATACATCGGGCCATGGACGGAAGCTCACTTCGTTTCGAAGCGGCGCAATCGCTGGAAATCCGCGGACGAGATGTTCGAGCGATTTGAGAATCGTCCGCCGTTCGTCCTTTGGGACCGGGCGGTGCTGCGTGATTATTGCGATTACGGATTGCTGCCGGATGGCGATGAGTTTGTGCTGGCGTGTCCGCCGTTGATCGAGGCGTCGGTTTATGAGAACAGTCCGGCGCCGGAATCGAATATTTATCCCGAGATCGCGACAATTAAGATTCCGGTGCACGTGGTGCGCGCCGGCAAAGCGCCAGATCCGGGAGATGTGATGTCGCGATCGCCCACTGCGCCGGATTTGGCTGCCAGTTTCCAGCGCGGCACGGATCTTTGTTTCATGGATCGCTCGCATTTCATTCCGATGGAAGATCCGGCACTCGTCTCCAAGCTGATTACGCAGCTTGCCCCTGCTCTACCATAGAAATTAGTGACCATTGAAGAACAGTTGAACTACCTGAAGAAGGGGTTGGCGGAACTCATCCGCGAGGACGAACTACGCGAACGGCTTCTACAGTCCACCAAAACGGGACGGCCGCTGCGGGTGAAAGCGGGATTCGATCCCACGGCGCCCGATCTGCATTTGGGACACACCGTGCTGCTCCGGAAAATGAAGCATTTTCAGGATCTCGGGCACACCGTGATTTTTTTGATCGGCGATATGACGGGACTGATCGGCGATCCCACGGGACGAAACGCCACGCGGCCGCCGATGACGCGCGAGGAGATCGACCGCAACGCAGAGACATACAAGCAGCAGGTGTTCAAGATTCTGGATCCGGAAAAAACCGAGGTCCGATTCAACAGTGAGTGGCTGGAGCCGCTGAAGTTCGAGGACGTCATCAAGCTGTGTTCGAAGTACACTGTGGCGCGGCTGCTCGAGCGCGATTATTTCGCGAACCGGATGAAGGAAGGAATCCCGATCTCGGTGCATGAGCTGCTGTATCCGTTCGGCCAGGCCTACGATTCGGTGGCCTTGAAAAGCGATGTCGAGATGGGCGGCACGGATCAGAAATTCAATTTGCTGGTGGCGCGCGAGATCCAGCGCGATTTCGGGCAGCCCGCGCAAATCATCGCGACGGTGCCGGTTCTCGAAGGGCTGGATGGCGTCGAGAAGATGTCGAAGTCGAAGGGCAATTACATCGGCGTCACGGAACCTCCCAAGGTGATGTTCCGTAAAGTTATGGGGATCTCGGACGAGCTAATGTGGCGCTACTGGGAGCTGTTGACCGATAAGAGTCTGGCTGAGATCGCGGCGCTGAAAGCGGAAGAGCCGATGCAAGTGAAGATGCGTTTGGCGCGGCAGATTGTGACGGATTTTCATTCGGCGGAGGAAGCGGCGCAGGCGCAGACGGATTTTGATCGCGAAGTGCGCGGAGGACAGCAGCCGCAAGACATCGAGACAATTTCGCTGCCGCCCGATTCTGGATCGAATCTTGCCAAACTTTTGGTCGCTGCCGGATTAGCGGACTCAAGAACGGACGCCGAGCGCAAGATCAAAGCAGGGGCCGTAGAGATCAACGGCGAGAAAGTGACGAGCTTGTCGTATACGGTGAAGGAACCGGTGGTGATTCGCGTCGGAAAAAAGTGGAAGAGAATCGAGCCGTGAAATGCTTCATCTCTCCGACAACCTGGCTCAGAGCATCGACGCATTGCGGCAGCATAAGCTGCGCGCGGTGTTGACCACCATCGGCCTGACCATGGGTGTCGCGACGCTGATCACGGTGATGACCATCGTGCAGGGCGCGAATGTGTACGTGGAACAGAAGATCGCGCGCCTGGGCACCGATGTTTTCCAGATTGCCAAAACACCGTTCGTCGTGACCGATTTCAACGAAGTGATCAAGGCGCTGAAGTATAAGGATCTGCATTTGGAAGACGCGCACGCGGTCGCCGCGGGATGTCCGGATTGTTCGTTGGTGGGCGCTTCGGTAAGCGGCACCGCGCGGGCGCAGTATCGCGACAAGGAGATGAACGACATCAATTTCATCGGCCACACGGCAACGATGGCGGACATCGATTCGCGCACTGTAGTCAGCGGCCGTTATTTCACCGAAAGCGAAGATCAGCGATCCGCTTATGTGTGCCTGATCGGCGACGATTTGGCGCAGCAGCTTTTCGGAGGCGCGAATGCGATTGGCCAGACCATCCGGCTGGACAATCAGGAGTTCACCGTCGTCGGCTCGATGGAGCGCATCGGAAGCGTGCTCGGGCAGGATCAGGACAATTTTGTGATCGTTCCAATGAATACGTATCTGCGGATGCGGGGAAGCCGGTCGAGCATCACCATCCAGGTGAAAGCGGCGGATGGTCCCGCGTTTACGAATGCGCAGGATGAAGCGCGGCTGGTGCTGCGCGCGCGACGGCACATCATGCTAAGCGCGCCGGAAGATTTTTTCATCGGGACCAAAGACAGCTACATCTCGCTTTGGCAAAGCATCAGCTCGGCGTTTTTCGCGGTGTTCATCATGGTGAGCTCGATTTCGGCGATCGTGGGCGGGATCGTGATCATGAACGTGATGCTGGTGAGTGTGACGGAGCGGACCAAGGAAATCGGAATCCGGCGCGCGATGGGCGCCACGCAGCAGGACATCATGCGGCAGTTTCTTTCCGAAAGCGTGCTGCAGTGCCTGGCGGGCGGAGCGATTGGGATCCTGTTCGGATTTTTGTGCGCGCTCGGTTTGCGGACGTTCACGTCGTTTCCGGCGTCCGTGCAGACTTGGGTGGCGATTCTCGGGCTGGTGCTCAGTTCGATCATTGGGTTGTTTTTCGGAATCTATCCGGCAACACGGGCGGCGAAGTTGGATCCGGTGGTGGCGTTGAGGGCGGAATGAAACCGGCGTGGCGCACGCACTTTTGCGTGGCGCGTTCACACTCGTGTGAACGCCTTTCTCTCCGTTTGCTTGTGTTCGCAGGAGTGCGAACACGGCACGCACGAGTGCGTGCGCCAGGGGAAAGAATGATATGACGCGTCACGAAGCCGTCGAAAATCTGTTCGTCGCGATGGACACGCTGCGCTCGCACAAGGTCCGGTCGGGATTGACCATTTTGGGCATAGTGATCGGCGTGACGTCGGTGATTACGGTCGCATCCATCATCCAAGGCCTGAATCGATTCGTGCAGTCTAAGGTGGATTCGCTCGGATCGCGTACTTACTTTGTCAGCCGCCTGCCGGCCGGGCAGGATCCGAATCGTTTGCCGCTCAAAATCCGTATCCGGAAATATCTGGATTTTTCGGACGCGGCATACCTCCGCGAGACGTGCCCGGACATCGCCACCGCGACGACGTTCGGCACACGGGCGTTTTTCTTTGGGCAGACGAACGTCATCAGCTACGAAGGCCAGCGCGTGGAGCGTGTGTTCCTGCGCGGGGCCGAGCCTGAGCTCTCGGAAGCCATCCCAGCGTACACAGTGGGACAAGGCCGCTTCATTTCGCGCTACGATGAGGATCACTCCCGAGCTGTCGTGGTTCTTGGAGTGGATATCGCCGATTCGCTGTTCCCGCACTCCGATCCGTTGGGGAAACAGGTGCGTTTGAACGGCGAGCTGTTCGAAGTGATCGGGGTTTTTGAAAAGGACTCGGGATTCTTCGGCGCGGGTGGCATCAATCAATTTGCGATGATTCCGTTGAACAAGTTTCACAAAGATTATCCGGATACAAAGGAGTGGGCCATCGCGTTCACGGTCCCGCGGAATGGCGACGTTCAGAAAGCGAAGGATGAAGTGGTGGAAGCACTGCGCCGGCGGCGTCACGTGCCGTTCAAGGCGGAGAATGATTTCGAAATCATTTCTCCCGATTTCATCACGGCGCTCTGGAAGAATCTTACCGGCGCATTGGTGATCTTGACCGGTATTATCAGCTCGGTGGGGCTCCTGGTCGGCGGCATCGGCGTGATGAACATCATGCTGATCTCCGTCACCGAAAGGACCAGCGAAATCGGTGTGCGCAAGGCCATCGGGGCACGCAAGTCCGATATCCGGCTGCAATTTCTGATGGAAGCGACGGTCTTGACGTGCACCGGCGGCGCGATCGGAATTTTGCTGGGCGCGACGATCGCGTTCCTGGTGCGAACTCTGATGCCATCCATTCCCGCGACGCTCTCGCTGCTGTGGGTCGGATTGGGCGTGGGGATTTCGGTTTCGGTGGGAGTTTTCTTCGGCTACTATCCAGCGAATCGGGCGGCGAATCTGGATCCGATTGTGGCACTGCGATATGAATAGACGCCATTTCGTTTGGAAGTTGAAGGACCGCGAGTTGTTGATGGGCGAGCGAACGCTGATCGTGGGCGTGCTCAACGTGACGCCCGATTCGTTTTCGGACGGCGGAAATTATCTGGATCCGGATCGCGCTTTTGCGCGCGCGATCGAACTGGAAGAACAGGGCGCGGATATTTTGGACATCGGCGCGGAGTCCACGCGGCCCGGATCGAGCCGGGTTGCTGAAGCCGAGGAGTTGCGGCGTCTGGTTCCGGTGTTGAAGCGGCTCAATGGAAAATTGACCATCCCGATCTCGGTGGACACATACAAATCCGCGGTGGCGGAAAAAGCAATGGAGCATGGCGCGGAAATTATCAACGATCCCTCCGGGCTCACGTTCGATGCACAACTGGCGCGCGTGACGGCGAATCATAATGCCGCGCTCATCCTGAATCATATGCGCGGGACGCCGGAAACGTGGGCCAAGCTACCGCCGCTCAAAGATGTGATCGGCTCGATTCGGCATGATCTGGATGCATCCGTGCATCGCGCGGTGCACGCCGGAATGGAGCGCGGGCGTATCGCGATCGATCCGGGGCTGGGATTCGGAAAACGCAAAGAGCAGAACGCGGAGATTCTGGCGAAGCTCTCCGGGCTTGCATCGCTCGATTTGCCGATTCTCGTTGGACCCTCGCGCAAATCTTTCTTAGCGGAGCTGAACCAGTCCTCGCAGACGCCACTTGATTACGCGACGGCGGCCGCTGTGACTGCAGCGATCCTCGGGGGCGCGCACATGGTTCGGGTGCACGATGTGGCCGCGATGAAATTGGCGGCGCAGGTGGCGGATCAGATTCTCAGTTCCGCTGGCACTTCGGACAATAGTGAGTCCCACGCTGGCCCACCACGATCCGGCGGATCGCAGTTCCGCAGGTAGGGCACGGATCGCCCGCTCGTCCGTACACCTGATGCTGTTGCTGGAAGCTGCCGCGCTGGCCGTCGGCATCCACGTAATCGGAAATCGACGAGCCTTTGAGACGAATGGCGGTCGAGAGAATATCCAGCATGGCTTGATGCAGGCGCGCTACGCGCGGCCGCGTCAATTTCGAGGCGATGGTTTTTGGATGGATTCGGGCTTCGAAGAGTGCCTCGTCCGTGTAGATGTTGCCCATCCCGCGTAACACGGATTGATTGAGCAAGACCGATTTGATGCTGGCGTGACGTTTCTTCAATCGCGCGGCGAATTCGTCGACCGAAATATCCAGCGCGTCTGGACCCAGCGCTTCGGCGCGCTCCAGAAAACCAGGGCTCCACTCGATGCGTCCGAAGTGGCGGACGTCATCGTAGACCAGCAAGCCTTGATCGAGCTGGAAAACCGCGCGCGCATAAGGGCCGGGTTCGGTGTTCATCAACAGCTTGCCGGTCATGCCTAAGTGGATGGTCAGGACGCCGGTGTCCAGGTGCAGCACGATGAATTTGCCATGCCGGTGAACGGATTTCACCAGTTGATTCTGGACATGCTTGCGCAGGACGGGAAATTTCTGGCGGACCACGTGGTGCGAGGAAAACTTTGCGTCGACGATTCTGCGGCCCGTGAGTTTTGGAGCGAGGGTGCGGACTACGGTTTCAACTTCGGGTAATTCAGGCACGCGAGGCGGGATCCAGCAGAATATCGTCGCCTTCCACTTTGACCGCGAAGCGATCGAGCTTCACGGCCGGATCGTAGTCGTTTTCCCCGGTTTGGCAATCGTACGCCCACTCGTGCCAGGGGCAGGTGACCAGCTTGCCATCGAAAGTTCCCTGCCCGATGGGTCCGCCGGCGTGCGGGCAGATTCCCCAGAGTGCATGGAGTTCGCCGTTCTGATTGCAAATTGCAAAGCTGTCATCGCCGATGATGACTTCGGTCACCGAGCCAGGCGGCAGCGCGGCGAGAGATCCTACTTTCACGAATGCCATAAAAGAATGTTGTACCACGGTGGGGCGGGCTTTCTAGCCTGCAGCCGCCTTTTAGGCGGGGATGAAGAGCCGGCTCGAAAGCCGGCTGCAGCCAGGATTGGCTGCCCCACAAGTTGCTAGAACATGGCGCGGGAATACACGCCGCCGAGCGGTTCCTGCGACGCCAGGTAGCATTCCGCGGCGTAGGTGGACTCGCCTGCCTTCAGATTCGCCGGGAAATCTTCGGCGCGAGCGGTGACATCGTTCGCCCAATCGTGAACGTTGCCCGTGCCGCCGTCGACGTGAGCCGGAGTGCCGAACGAACTCGCTCGCAGGGTTGCGTTTCCGATAATGAAACGCTGGGTGATGACCGCGAACCCTTCATTGGCGCAATGTCCGGCGCAATCCGAAGAGTGCACGACGCGAATCCGGCTGAGGATCAGGACGCCACGGCCGCCGCGAATGTCCATGCCCAGCCCTTCAGCGACTTTGAGCGCGATGTCCTGGTTGGCGGGGTTCGCGAAGTCCAAACCTTGCGCGTACATGCTCGCAACGTCGCGGCTCACTTGATTGGCGTGGTCGTTCCGGCTGGCGCTGTTGCTCACCAGCACGACGCCGATTACCAGCGGCACGAAGAAGATGGCCCCTAGCGCGTACAACGGGATTAAGGTCCCTCGCGATTGTTTGGAGCGGGTAAGCATGTCCTCAATATCAAGACTATGGGATAGCGGGTCCAGTTACTAGACGGCATACGGGTTCATTTTTGGAAGAATGCGACTTAGTACTGGAGTTGTCGCGGTATCAGTTGGATACCGGCATGGCTCTACGAACTATGACGCCGTTAGTTCCAAAGTTAACGACTTAGCCTGCGAAAATAGCCCGCGGATTATCCACCAGCATCGTTCGGACCTGATCCTCGGTGACTCCTCGCTTTTTGAGCGCCGGAATCACGTCGTTGTGGATATGAAGATAGTGCCAATTTGGGAGCGCGGCGGGGAGATCGCGCTCGGGCAGCCAATCGTTGAAACAGGCGGCGTCGTGCGAGAGGACCATCTTATCCGCGTG
>DATGIH010000354.1:0-15683 GCA_035295865.1 Bryobacteraceae bacterium | reverse complement strand
CTTCCACATTCTCGCCGCCGACCTGATCTACGCCGCGCGCCTGATCCGCAAATCGCCCGCCTTTACGCTGGTCGCCTGGTTCACTATGGCGCTCGGAATCGGCGCCACGTGCGGCGTATTCAGCCTGGTCAATGCGGTGCTGATTCGCTCGCTGCCCTACACGGAACCAGAACGCCTGGTATACATTTGGACCCCGAATCCGCGCTTCAGGGAAATCCCGGCCGAGATGGCCCCCTTCGCGGTGGACTTTTTCGCATGGCAATCCAGCCAGCGCTCCTTCGCCGAAATCACCATGTTCAACGAGGACCGCTTCCGCCTCGTGGACGCTCAAAGAACGCAGCAGATCGCAGGCGCTACGGTAGCCGGCAACTTCTTCCATACTCTGGGTGCAAAACCGCAATTGGGCCGCGCCATCGAACCCGCCGACGATCGCCCCGGCCGCCAACATGTAGCCGTCATCAGCGATGCGCTCTGGCATTCGCTCTTTGCAGCCGAACCAAATGTGCTCGGCAAGACGCTGATCCTGAATCGTGAGAGCTATACGATCATTGGCGTGATGCCGCCCGCCTTCCGCTATCCGCACAGCGCCGATTTCCCATATGCGGATTCGAACATTCCTGCTACCGACTGCTGGCTTCCCATGGCAATGACCGAGCAGCAAAAGGCGGACCCGATGGGAAACGGCGGCGTCACCATCGGCCGGCTCAAGCCCGGCGTATCCATCACGCAGGCGCAAGCCGAGATGAGCGCGCTCGAAGCGCATCTCGATCCGGTGATCCACAAGGATCCGTGGAAAGGCTGGATCGCTCTGGTGAAGCCGTTCATCGAAACCGCCGTGGGGCCGGTCCGTCCGCTGCTGCGTCTGTTGTTCGGCGCGGTCGTGCTGGTGCTGTTGATCGCCTGCAGCAATGTGGCGAACTTGTTGCTCGCACGCGCCGCAGGGCGTGTCCACGAAATGGGATTGCGCAGCGCCCTCGGCGCGGAACGCGTCCGCTTGATCCGCCAGATGTTAACCGAAGCCGTTCTGCTCGCTGCGGGCGGCGGCTTGCTTGGCGTGCTGCTTGCTTATTTCGGCGTGCGCGCGGTCCTCAATTGGCACCCTTTCGATATTCCGCGCTTGGATGAAACCTCGCTCGATCCTCGCGTCCTGCTTTTCACCGCCGGAATCTCGCTCGCCACCGGCCTCGGATTCGGATTGCTCCCGGCGCTGGCCGCCTCTCGCACGAATTTGATGAGCTTGCTAAAGCAGGGCGGCAACAAAGGCATCGCCGGAACCTCGAATCGCTCGCGTAATGCGCTCATCGTGACGCAAGTCGCTTTGTCCGTGATTCTCCTCGCCGGTGCGGGACTCCTGGTTCGCAGCTATTTGAAAGTCCAGTCCGTCGACACGGGTTTCGCACCTTCTACTGTCACGCTGAATCTCGTTCTCGATGACAGCTACAACACGCCGGAGAAGAGCCGCGATTACTTCCGCAACCTGATGAGCCAAGTCGACCGGTTGCCCGGCGTGTTATCCGCCGGACTGGTAAGTTCGCTGCCGCTCAGTCATCGGGAAAGCATCACCACAGTTGAAATTAAAGGACGGACGGTCGCGAAAGATTCCACCGTAAATGCGCGTTCCGCCACCGTTTCCTATTTCGAATCCATGGGTATCCGGCTGCTCGACGGCCGCTTTTTCGTGGATCAGGCCCTACCCGGCCATGGCCCGGAAATGGTGGTGAGCGAGAGTTTTGTGAAGACCTACTTTCCCGGCGAGCGGGCCATCGGTCATGAGTTTCAATCCGGAAATGGATGGCAGACCATTGTCGGCGTGGTCGGCGATGTACGTCACTCGAGCCTTGAAGAATCCGGCAAACCCACCCTTTATTCGCCCTTCATGCAAAACCCGGATAGCCACGCGTATCTCACCGTCCGCACGGCATCGCCGCCCGAACAACTCGTCGGTGCGATTTCGAAAATCGTGCGCGGCATCGATCCCAACATCATCCCCGAACATGCCGGAACCATGCGCCAGCTTATGGCGCAGGCCACCAGCCAGCGTCGATTCCAAACCGTCGCCCTATCGCTGTTCGCCGGAGTTGCGGTGTTTCTCGCGCTCGTCGGCTTGTATGGATTGATGGCTTTCGCGGTGAAGCAGCGAACCGCTGAAATCGGCATCCGCATCGCCCTGGGAGCCTCCGCGCCGCGCGTGCTCGCCATGGTTTTATGGAAAGGCCTCGCCATGGTGTCCATCGGACTGGTCATTGGACTGGCGGGCGCGGCAGCTGTGACGCGGCTCGGCACGGCTTGGCTATTCGGCGTTTCTTCCCTCGATCCGGTCACTTTTGTACTGGTTCCGGGGCTGATTCTATCCGTCGCCCTCGGCGCCTGCTTGATCCCGGCTTGGAAGGCAACCCGGATCGATCCCGTTACGGCGCTGCGCTACGACTAGCGATCCACCTATTTCACGCTGATGGACAGGCTGTTGCTCGTCACCCCACCCACCGTGATCGTCAATGGGTAAGTTCCGGCCGCCAACTTCGGTATTTGAACGTCGGCTTGCGCGAGACCGACGAATCCGGGTGACAATCCCAAGAATGTCACATTCGCCTTGGCAGTCCCGATGGTTGCGCTATACGGTTTCAATGCGTTGAACAACGGCGGAGGAGCCGGTGTTGGAACTCCGTCCATCTCGGGCTGGCTCACCGGCCCTTGCCCCGTCATATACACCACCAAGAAATCGCCAGGCGAGGCAGGATGCGCCGTACCGTTGGCGGAGCCATCGGCATTATTCAAAGCGGCGAAAAGCCCGGGATTCACGGATTGCACCTGGAACGAAAACACCGCGCTAGGAACTCCGTTCGTCTCTACGATCGCGGTTGCGGCGCCTGCGGGAGTTTCCAGCGGTATCTCGAAATTGATCTGCGTGGGATTGATGAAGACGATTGGCGCGGGGCGCTGGTTGATCTTCACCGTAACTCCTGCGAGCATCACCGGCAATGGAATACTGGACGCATAAACCTGCGGCGCGAAACCCGTCCCGAAGATGGTGGCCAACGATCCCGGGGCAACCGGTCCGCCCCGCTGGAAGGATGCTCCGTTCACCAAGCTGCCAATCGAGGGCGTGACCGCTCCTGGCGTACTTACGGTGAATGGCAGCGAGAAGAGCTCGGTGGAGTTGTCGTACAGCCGAACCTGCCAGGCGCCCAACTGATTGCTGGGAAGACTGGCGATATTAAAGCTGGTGGAGAGCCCACAATAGTTTTTCCCCGGCTGAAGGCCCGGATAGACCGTGAGATAAACCGAATTGTCGGGAGCGAGCCACGAGATCACGAGACGATCGTTGGCCGTGATGGTGGCTTGGAACCACAAGTAAATCGTTCCATCGGTAGTAACGAACGAGTTCATCGCTGCAGGCGGAGTGCATGCGCTCGGCGGGGATGCCGTCACTCGCTGGTTGGAGTAACTGAGTCCCATCGATTCGGAGGCGCTCACGGTGAAGTAAAAAGTGGCGGATGCTTTTCCGCCCAGCGAAACCGTCACCGCCGCGATTCCAGGAATCGCGATCAGGCTGGCATCCACTTGCACTTGCAATTGCGTTGCGCTGGCCACAGTGGTTGGAAGCGAGGCGCCGTTCCACTGAACTTGTGAACCTGCGCCGAAATTCGATCCATTTACCGTCAGTTGGAAGCTGGCGCCTCCCGCGGTGGCGGACGCAGGAGTCACGCTGGTGATGGATGGCGTCCCGGCCGCAGTTCCGTTCCATTCCATGACCAGATTGTAAGCGTCCACCGAACCGAGTCCGGTCGCCAGATCGTATCCAGGCCCGGCGCTATATCCGAACTGTCCATTCGCGCAGTCCGGCGATTCCGGTTCGCACGGAACAATATTGTTTCCGGCTACGATGTCGTGAAAAATGCCGGGCGTCGATTGCGCCAGCCGGTACAGATCGGGGTTGATGTTTCCCGCTCCTCCCGCCGCCAACGATTCATTCAACAGCGCGACGATGCCCGCGAACACCGGCGCCGCCGCGGAGGTCCCGCCCACTCCCATCAACTGCCCGCCCGACACGATGTTGTACGGATCGTGTCCATTTCCGGCGTCCATAGCGACGTCCGGCAAATCGCGAGCGCCGTCGTTCGGAACGCCGGGCCCGCTTTGCCAGGAGGGTTTCGAAAACACCTTGCTTACTCCGCCTCCTCCGGACGACATGTATCCCAAGTACGCCGTGTCGTTCCACGCCATTTCGGGGACATACGAAAGCGCCGACTCACCATTCGCGCCGTTGGTTGCCGCCCAGAACGCGTCCGCTCCCGTGCCCTCGTTGAATTCGGTCCCGCCCACCGCCGTTACTTCTGGAAGGTTCGACGGAAAACTGACGGCCAATCCTTGTGCCGCGAACGGCGACGGCCGGTCGCAATTCGCAGCGCCGGAATCTCCCGTGGCCACCACCCAAGTGATGCCCATCGCGTTCGCTTTTTTCGCCTCCAGTTCGTAGGCAGACGATTGCGCCGCGGATACAAACTCTTCGCAGATCCCAAAACTCTCGGAGAGCACCGGGGCCAGATTCTGATCGATCGCGTGAAGCACCGCTTGGTTCAGGTCCTTGCTGTAGACGTATAGCAGGGTCGCGTTGGGAGCCATCGCGCCCGACCATTCCAGATCGAGGTCGGCTTCTCCCAGAAAGTTCGGATTCATGCCCGGATCTGGTCCCGTCTGCACCAACTGAACGGCCGCATCGATCATGCCATAGGTCTTGCGGAACGCCTGGATATCCGCCAGATCCACGGCCGTTTGGCCGAGAACCGCAATCTTCTGCCCCGTGCCGTCGATGCCTGCCTGGTGCAGCCGCTGCACGCCATAGATCGTCCGCAGATCGTCCGGCGCCAGGGTGATCAATCCGTTGGAAAGCGTGATCGCCGGACGCGTCGGTTGAGAGGACTTCGGAAAATCGTCCAAACCGAGCAGTGCCTCCACCACGGGTTCGAGCGCTGCGGGAATGGATGGTTCAGCGGAAATCGCGAAATGGCTTTCGCCGTCCCACTCGTAGCGATGAACCGCGGCGCCAAACGCTGCCTCCACGCTGGATGCGGTTCCACTGAACGCAATCCAATCCCGGCCGCGCGCCGTGGCTTCCACCCGGAAGCCTTCGTGCTTCAACCACGCTGAAATCTTTTCGATATCGCGTTGGCTTGCCCCGAAGCGATCCGCGTATTGCTCGGGCGTCAGCCATTTTCGAAAACCGGGAGAAGCGGGATCCTGCTGACTCTCGATCAACCGATCCAGCTCCACCCGCGCCGTTTCCGCCGGCTTGAGCACCAGAGTGATGTACCGCATCGCGAAGGCCGGATCCACAGGCCCAACGTCGTACTTCATTTGCGCATGTGGATGCACGTGCCTGCGCAGTGGGATGCTTCGGCTCGTCTGAATCGGATCGCGGACGCGGTCCACTTGCGCCCGCGCGATGGATCCGAACAGGAATCCGAGCGCCGCGAATAAGCCGACGGTCCTCACTCGCGCACCGCCAGCGTGACGCCGGCTTGGCTCGAAGAAGTGCCTACCGTAAGCACCAGCGGAACAGCCGGGCCGGCCGCGATGCCCTTTGGCACCCGCACATTCACTTGCATCAATCCGGCCACTTGTCCCGGAGCTCCGCCCGAATAAACGACCTCCGCCGGCTGGCCGCCGATCGTCACCGACAACGGCAGCACAGGTTTCGGGCCTGGATTAGCAGCCAGTTTTCCATCCACTCCGGCTGGATCGGTCTGCCCTTCGCCCGTCGCGTAAAAAGCCACGATGGAATCGATCGAGGCCGGGTTGGCGGATGAGTTATAGCTGCCGTCGGCGTTCTGCAATGCCGCTTGGCCGTTTCCGGCGGCGGCTGTGAATATGGCGGGAGCGCTCGGCGCCACGGTCATCACGATCGCGCTCATCGTTGGAATTTTCTGAGCGAGCACCAGCGCCGTGGTTGTGGCTTGGCCGGCCACACTATAGGGCACGATGGCGCTTACCGTGTCTGACCGGGCGTACACAATTGGCGCCGGAACGCCGTCGAAAAACACCATCGTCTCTCCCGCCGATGTATCCAGTTTTCCCTCGCTGTTCAGTGCCGAATAGGCCAACTCGGGTGGTCCCAACTTGGAGCCGAAAAACGTCACGATCTCGCCCGGCGACACAGGTCCTGCGGCAAAGCTAGCGCCATTGACCAATCCGTTATTTGAGATATCTGGAACATCGGAGAGGTCGATTCGACTTACAAAGCCATGAGTGGGGGCCATCGTTCGACCTTGCATCGCGGCCCTTGGATCATCCACCGCGCTCGGAACAGTCTCTGGTGCCGTCAAGACATCCGTCGCGCCAGCGATGCTGAGCGAGAAGTGGTCCGACACCATGTTCACCGCGGAACTCAGAACTTCCAATTGCTGCGCGGTGATACACAGGAACTCGTCACGGGCCACCGAAGGTTGGAAAAACAGCGCGACGCCCAGGAAGGCTGGGTCCAGTTCCCGCCGAATGTATACGCCTCCTGGGCAGGCATCGTTGGAAAATACGGTGAAGATGAAGGTATCTACCAGCCGTGAATATGCCGGATGTCGCTCTAGCCGGCGCGGAGCGGCAACGGCCAGGCCGGGAGTGCTCACATAACTGGAACTCGTCAGGCGCAGGCCGTTTTGCGCCTCAAATCGAATTTCGAAACCGTTCGGTTTTCCAGGAATCAACTTCGTTTGCGTCGCATCTGAAGTTACTGGCAGATCTGGAGAGGTGGTTGAGCCGACAACCGTAACCGTCCCAAGACTACTGACAGCGATCGCACTTCCCGCATCGTCCCCGCTGCCTCCATAGAACAAAGCTTCCGTTAACTGCCCAATTGGATCGAGCCGGGCGATAAAGGCATCTAGCCCGCCGCCGAATTGACCTTGCGTTGCTGGAAAATCCGGGGAAAGGGCGAACCCGGTCACGAACACTTCGTCGTCACAGATCGCCAAGTTGTTGGCCGCATCGTCCTTGACTCCACCTAAATACGTGCTGTATAGAATCTGCCCACCGGGCGACAGTTTGGTGACGAATGCGTCGAAACCGCCTTTTAAATTTCTTTGGTACGGATTGAGGACGGGAAAATTCATGGAACGGGTAAATCCCGCGACATAAGCGTTGCCTCCTCGATCCACCACAATGCCCTGCGAGGCATCCTCCGCGGCGCCGCCCAGGTAGGTGGAGTAAATCAGCTTGGACCCGCTGGGGTCGAGCGCCAGCACAAAACCGTCGATCGACCCGCCAAACCCGCGCGCGAAGGTTCCATACGTGGGGAAGTTGGCCGACTTCGTGAAGCCCGTCACGTACGCAATGCCTTGTCCATCCACCTGGACCCCCAAGCCCTCATCGTCGTCCGATCCCCCGATGAACGTGGAATAGAGCATGGTCCCGTCCGGACCAAACCTGGTCACGAAAACATCGAACGCTCCTCCGCCATAAAACTTCTGGTAAGGGCTGATCGTTCGAAAGTCCATGGAACTCGTCGCGCCGGTTACGTACGTGTTTCCGCTGGAATCGAGCGCCACGCCGTAGGCGACGTCCGTTCCGCTTCCGCCAAAACCTGTGGCGAAATCGGTCACGGGATCGATTACAAGAGGCCGGCTTCGGTCGTAGCGCGCAAGTTCAAATCCGGCGGCGCGGCGCCCCCTCCGCACAAAGCGTCCCGCGATTTCCTTCCGCTCGCCGTCCGGCAATTGCTGATAGACGCGCGGCTTCCGCTGCCGGATCGTCCCGGCGCCGGTTTCAACCAGGAGGTCGCCCCGCCTGTCAATGCGGATTTTGCGGGCGCCCCGGAATTCGAGTTGAATCTGAGCCGGATCCGCGTAGGGCTCCACCACGAAGTCATCCTCCAAGCCGGCGCCTGCGCCGTAAAACACGGCGTCGATGCCCGGATAGACTTGCCGGTACACCAATCTGCCGTATTGAGCGACGCCCGTGGCCCAGTGCGAGGCATCCGGGCCGATCAGGTAGTTCACCTTTTGCGAAAGAAGTTCCATCGGCTCGATGCTTCGGGCTTGCGAACCCACCAGCACCATCTCGACTGGCTTGTTTTGGCGTGTTCCACCGGAACTCACAAACGATACTCCACGATCCGCAAAAAGGATCGCGGCGCCTGGCTGGCGGATTAGAAATTTCACTTCCCCGTCCGCCTGACCGCAGTTCGGTTCGAAGTGGTTGGGTTCGAAGCCGAGCGCTGCGGCTGGGCTTTGGATGGCGGCTTTATGGACGCGCAACAGGGATTCGAATTCCCGCGAGGTGTCTTGGGCGGTCGCCGAGAACGGAGGGAAGAGCCATGCAACAACCGGCCAGATGAGTTTCCGATTGGACCACATGCGATTGCACGGCAAAGATCTCACTCTCCTTCTGGTGCGAGATAATATTTGACACCCTTGCAACGCCCAGCGTCCTGAGAAGGCGCTGAATTTTCGCTGAAGAATCGCTGAAGGCCGACATGCAACCGACGCCGAAAGTCATTTACGAGTTCGGGCCGTTCCGGCTGGATCCGCAGCGGCATGCGTTGTTCAAAACCGGCCAACCTGTCTCGCTTCCCCCGAAGGCGTTCGACATCCTGACTCTGCTGTTGGAGCGGCGCGATGCCCTGGTCTCTAAAACCGATCTGCTGTCGCGGATTTGGCCCCACGCATTCGTGGAAGAGAACAACCTGGCGCAACATGTGTCGCTGTTGCGCAAAACGTTAGGCGAAACTCGCGAAAATCCGCAATATATCGAGACGCTTCCGCGCATTGGGTACCGGTTTATCGGCGAAGTCCGTGAGGTTCAGGACGGGCGGGAGAACGGCATTTCGCCTGCCGCCGTTCTTCTGCCCGGCGTTGCCGCGCCCGAATCGGGCCCACGCCGGGCGAACCTTCATCGAACATTCTTGCTTCTGCCGGCCGCGGCCTTGGCGCTCGCGGGGCTGGGTATTTTCTTATTCCAGCGGACCCCGGCGCCCGTCCTTTTGAACCATGGCCAACTCACGCACGACGGATACCCCAAGTACGGGCCGCTGATGGCCGACAGTGAATTCGTCTATTTCACCGAGATCCGAAACGGAGCGCGCGTCTTGGTTCGCGTGCCCGCCGCCGGGGGAGATCCCTTCGTGTTGCCCGCCGATCCGCCGGATCTGCAGGCACTGGATCTTTCGCCTGCCCGAGGCGAGATTCTTGCCTTGCAGGCGGGGCCTACCGGCGCGGAGCTTCCTCTATTCGCGGGGAACGCGTCCAACGGAAAGTACCGCCGCGTGGACGGCATCCAAGCGAACAGTGCCGCATGGTCGCCCGGTGGCGATCGTATCTTCTACGCGCGCGGCGCGAAACTGTACATCGCGAAACCGGACGGCAGCGAATCCAGGCAACTGATGACTGCGGGCGGTCGCGTGGCGTGGTTGGTCGTTTCTCCTGGCGGACGCTGGCTGACTTTCGAAATTCATCGCGACTCGGGATCCTCCGACGAACTTTGGCAAGCGCGCACGGATGGAACCCAAATGCAGTGCATCTCCGCTGAATTGTCTACCGCCGTGGCCCATCCTGTCGCGGCCTGGACGCCGGACGCCAAGTATCTATTTTTCTCGGAGACCGATGAATCGAAATTCTGGTTATCCGGATTCAAACGCCCGCGCTTTGGATCCGGCCTGGGGACGCGCTTCCATCTCAATTCCGGATTGTTGAATGTCACCGCCCTTGCCGCGGCGATCGGCGGCAGCCGCCTATTCGCGATTGAGACCCTGGATCGAATGGGCATTTTCCGTTTGGATAAGTCCAGCAATCTTGCGCCTTACATGCGGGGTATTTCCGCGGATGGCCTGGCCTTCACCAGGCAGGGGGATTGGGTGGCATACGCCACTTATCCGGACCGGCGGCTGATGCGCAGCCGTCTGGACGGAAGCAGCCGCCTGCAATTAACCAGTCCCTCCGAGCCTGCTCTCATGCCTTCCTGGTCGCCCGATGGCAGCCGGATCGCCTACATGTCGCGCAGCGGCTCTGGCCCCTGGAAGATTTTTTTGATTTCCAAGGATGGTGGAAAGCCGGAGGAATTGTCGCCAAGTCCGGAAGACCAGAGCACCCCCACGTGGTCGCCCGGCGGGTCGTCCATCATCTTCGCCGGCGCTCCTTGGGTGAAGGGTTTCGCGCCCAACTCCACGCCCATTCAACAGGTGGATGTACAAACGAAACGGGTGACCACGCTACCGGATTCTGCCGGGCTATGGTCGCCGCGTTGGTCCCCGAACGGGAAATATCTGGTGGCGGAGACTCTGGATTCCCAGCGGCTGCTCTTGTTCCATTTCTCAACAGGCGCATGGAGCACTTTGGCGGGTCCGCAAAAGGAAGTGATCGGGTATACCAGCTGGTCCCATGATTCGCGCTACGTTTATTTCAATCGGTACGCCCATCAGCGAGGTTCCATCTATCGCGTTGACGTCCGTACCGGCGCGACGGAACAGGTTTGGGCGTCCGATGAACAAGGCATGGCGGCGACGCTCGGCCAGTGGTTTGCGCTCGCGCCGGACGATTCTCCTCTTCTGCTTCGAGACACAAGCGTCCATGAATTGTTCGCAGTCGACCTGCACTTGCCATGATCCGCCACTTCTGCTCTCCCCCGGCGGTGTTCGCTCATGAAAAACCTTGCCCCACGCGCGTACACAGCTATCCCACAAACGGACAGCTACTTAGCTAGCATCCGTCTTCCACCTTTATTTTTCAGTAACATTGGTAATGGCAGGGTACTTGCCAATTAGGTTCGGGAGCAAACTCCATGGATGTCCCTCGCGGTAAAGAAGTAGCACGTAAGAAGCTGATTCGCAGAATCGCGCTCATCACCGTCATCTTGGCGGCAATTCCTCTGATTACATGGGGCCTTTCGCGCCTCAAGCCTGCCGCCCCCTCGGTGGATCGGGCCACGGTTTGGATCGACACCGTCAAACGCGGTCCCATGCTGCGCGAAGTGCGCGGCCTCGGCACACTGGTGGTCGAAGAATACAACTGGATTCCCGCGCAGTTTGAAAGCCGCGTGGAGAAGCTCAACTTCCTGCCGGGCGCCAAGCTCCATCCGAACGACGTCATCATGATCCTCAAGAATCCGCAGATGGAACTCGACGCCGCGGATCTCGAAGCCCAGATCAAGCAGGCGCAGGCCGTTTACGACAACCTGAAGGTTACGCTCGAGACCGCTCGCCTCGCCCAGGAAGCAGTCACCGAGCAGGTGCAGTCGGACATGAATCAGGCGGAACTGCAGGCCGATCGCGACAAGCAGCTCAACAAGCTGGATCTGAAATCCGATATCGACGCGAAGCTATCCGCCGCCAAATGGCAGGATCTGAAGGACCGATATGCGTTGTCCAAGAAGCAGCTCGATATCAACAACGAATCCGTAAAAGCGCAACTCGAAAACCAGCGCGTCGCCATCGAGAACCTGAAAGCCAAATACGCGCTCAAAAAAGAGCAGGTCGATCAGTTGACCATCCGCGCCGGTGTCGAAGGCACGCTGCAGCAGTTAGGAACCACTGCGCTGCCGCTCGAACAAGGTATGCGCGTCCAGCCCGGCACCATTCTGGCGAAGATCGCCCAGCCCAACCGGCTGAAGGCCACGCTGAAGATTCCGGAAACCCAAGCCAAGGACGTCGCAATCGGTCAAGTGGCCTCCATCGACACTCGAAACGGAATTATTCCGGGCCATGTGACAAGAATCGACCCGGCTTCGACCAACGGAACGGTGGATGTCGACGTCAAATTGGAGGGACATGCGGACGGTATGCGTCCCGACCTCAGCGTGGACGGCACGATTACCATCGAGCGTCTGGCGGATGTAGTCTACGTAGGCCGGCCGGTAATCGGCCAGCCCGGCGCCAAGATCACCCTGTTCAAGCTGGATCCGGATGGAAAAGAAGCGTCCCGCGTCCCGGTGACGCTGGGCGTCAGTTCGGTGAATACGATTGAAGTGGTCGCCGGCTTGAAGGTGGGCGATCAGGTAGTATTGTCGGATATGTCGGCACAGGATGCTTATAACCGCATCCGTTTGAACTAATCTGTGCGTATAAGGTGCGTATAAGGAGAGGGAGCAATTCATGGCGAACGACCCAAATGCTTTAATCAGCTTGGATGGCGTGACGAAAGTATTCGTCACCGACGAAGTGGAGACGCATGCCCTCGCCGGCATTCACCTGCACCTCAAGAAAGGCGAATATCTTTCCATCGCCGGTCCTTCGGGCTGCGGAAAGTCGACGCTTCTGGCGATTCTCGGTCTGCTCGATTCGCCGAGCGACGGTTCCTACGTCCTTAATGGAAAAGAAGTCCAAGGTCTGAAGCTCTCTGAGCGTGCTCGCATCCGCAATCGCGAGATCGGATTCATTTTCCAGGCGTTCAACCTCATCGGCGACCTTACCGTTTACGAAAACGTGGAACTGCCGCTCACCTATCGCGGAATGCCGTCGTCCGAGCGCAAGAAACGCGTGCACGATGCCTTAGAGCGCGTCGGTATGTCGCACCGCATTAAGCACTACCCCTCGCAACTCTCGGGCGGTCAGCAACAGCGTGTCGCTGTGGCGCGCGCCTTGGGCGGCGATCCCTCCATTCTGCTCGCCGACGAGCCGACGGGAAACTTAGACTCCACCAACGGCGAAGCCGTCATGGAGTTGCTGCGCGAGTTGCATCGCGGCGGCGCAACCATTTGCATGGTAACCCACGATCCCCGGTATGCCCGCTATGCGGACCGTACCATCCGCCTCTTCGACGGCAGGATCGTGGAAGAGAGCGTAGGTGATCGCAATGTTGCGATGGAACATTGATTTTTTCGCGGTCCTGTTTATTGCCGTCGTGATGTTTGGCTTCTCGAAGATGCCGTCTTTGCGGCTTTCCCCGGATGCGATTGACTCCATCCAGATGCAAAACGCCGTCAGCGCCGATTCGGATTCGTGCGCGAACGAAGTTCTCGCCCGGATCGCTTATATCCTGAATCAGTAACGGCAATGTGGGGCAGGCGCTTCCGCCTGCCAACGGCTTTTTCCGGATTGGTGGGAGGTGTGTCCCGATGAACGCTCTAGTTCAAGATTTCCGATTCGCCCTGCGCACCCTCTGGAAGACGCCCGCCTTTACCGCGATCGCTTTCCTCGCGCTAGCACTCGGCATCGGCGCGAACTCGGCCATCTTCACAGTGGTGAATTCCGTCCTGCTGCACCCGCTTCCATTCCCGGATTCCTCGCGCATTTGCCACATCTACACACAACGGTTTGGGGACTTCACCGGCATCCCGGATGCCGCCTTCGTCGAACTGAAGAAACAGAGCACAACCTTTCAGAACATCGCTGCAATCAGCGGCGGCTCAACCAGTCTGACAGGGCTCGGAGAGCCAACCGCAGTGCATGGTGCGGCGGTGACGTGGGAATTTTGGGGCGCTTTGGGCGTAGGTCCCTCGCGTGGACGGACTTTTGGCGCATCGGATATCGATAATGTCGCGGTCATCGGCGATAAGCTGTGGCGCAGCCGGTTCAATGCCGATCCGTCCATTCTCGGCAAAGTGGTGAAGCTCGAAGGCGCGCCCCACACCATCATCGGCATCATGCCGGCTGGATTTGGGTTTCCCGCCGACGCCGAACTCTGGACGCCGCTGATCGTCAAGCTTCAGGAGAACCGGCAATACGCCTACAATGTCATCGGCCGCATGAAACCTGGATCCACCGTCGGGCAAGCGTTGGCCGAAACCAAGACCATCGCGCAGCGGCTGGACCCCAGGGCAAAAGACGCGGGCGCAAGTGCCGGCGTGGTGCCGCTGCACGAATTCGTGGTGGGTAAGATCCGCCCATCGCTGTACGTCTTGCTCGGCGCGGTGGGATTCATTTTGCTGATCGCTTGCGCGAATGTCGCGAATCTGTTGCTCGCGCGGGGTTCAGGCCGCCAGCAGGAAATCGCGGTCCGCGCCTCGCTTGGAGCCAGCCGCTTCCGTTTGATCCGGCAATTGCTCACCGAAAGCACACTGCTTGCGATTGCAGGCGGCGCGCTCGGACTGCTGCTCGCGCTGTGGGGCGTTCCACTTCTGGTCAAACTCGTTCCCGCCGGATTGATTCCGCGCCTCGCCGAAGTCGGCATCAACGGCCAGATTCTGGTTTTCACATTCGGTTTGTCGCTCGCCACCAGCTTGATCTTTGGACTCGCCCCCGCTCTGACTTTATCCAAAGCGCATTTGGCTGATTCGCTGAAGCAGGACAACCGGCGCATGTCCGGATCGCAAGGCTTGCGCAGCGTCCTGGTAACGTGCGAAATCGCCTTGTCGCTCGTGCTTTTAATTGGCGCAGGGCTGATGATCAAAAGCTTCGTCCGGTTAAGCTCGGTGGATCCGGGCTTCCATCCGGAAAGCGCTTTCGTCATCACCACCAATCTTCCCGAATCCGATCCGCGCGGCGCGAAGCAGCTGATCGAATATCACGATCAAGTGGTGGACAAACTCGCTGCACTCCCCGGTGTGACATCCGCCGGAGCCATCAACTGGTTGCCGATGGGAGATGCGTTCGTCCAAGGCGATTTCTATACGGAAGCCGGAGCGCGCCCGGCCGCTCATTTTACAGCCGCCAAACCGAGCGTCACGCCAGGCTATTTCCCCGCGATGGGAATCCGGCTGCTGAATGGGCGCTTGTTCGACAACCGCGACACGGAAAACTCAACCCCCGTGGCGATCGTCACGCAATCGTTGGCCCGGCGCGCCTGGGGCGACGCCAATCCGCTGGGCAAGCGCGTCACGCTCGAAGATCATCCGCAAGCCAAGGATTGGCTCACGGTGATCGGCGTGGTGGACGATGTTAAGCAGCACGATCTCGCGGAGAAAAAACCGCTGCCCACCGTATATCAGCCGATCCGCCAAGTCACGTTTTCGTTTTTCCTGAACCAGATGTCCTATGTAGTGCGTGCCAATGGAAACGACGCCGCTCTGCCGGGACTGATGCGTAGCCGGTTCCGCGAACTGGACCCGAACCAGCCTATTCAACTGATGTCCACCATGTCGGAAATGGTGAGCGCCACCACGGCCGAGCCGCGCTTTTATTCGCGCATGCTCGGATCTTTTTCGGCAATCGCCCTGCTGCTCGCGAGCCTCGGAATCTACGGCGTAATGGCGTATTCGGTAGCGCAACGCACGCGCGAAATCGGAATCCGCGTGGCGCTGGGCGCGCAGCGCGCCGATATTTTCCGATCAGTGATGCTGCGGAGCGCATTCCTGGTTTCGTCCGGCGTCGCGCTCGGCTTGGCCGGTGCATTCGGCATCACACGCGTTTTATCGAAGCTGCTTTTCGAAGTAAAACCCACCGACGCTGCAACATTCACCGCAGTTTCCGTTCTATTGATTCTAGTCGCGCTGGCCGCGACCTACATTCCAGCCCGCCGCGCAACGTCGGTGGACCCGATGGTCGCGCTCCGCTATGAATAGCCAAACGTGGCGCACGCACTCGTGCGTGCCGTGTTCGCACTCTTGCGAACACAAAGCTGCTTACGAGAAACGCGTTCACACGAGTGTGAACGCTGCACGCACGAGTGCGTGCGCTACGATGAGACATACACTATGAGTTCACCGATCCTCACGCTTCGGAATGTCGAGAAATACTTCGAGCACGGCCCGACCAAGACTTTCGTCCTCCGCCGCATCAACGCCGAAATCAAGGAAGGCGAGTTCGTCTCCATCATGGGACCCTC
>DATGIH010000353.1:0-2089 GCA_035295865.1 Bryobacteraceae bacterium | reverse complement strand
GATAAAACCCATCGCCGCATCCGGCGTCAAGCACAACATCGCTCGCAGTAAGGCCGGCCAACTCGCCGACAGCGCGAAGCAGCGGCCCGGTCACGCCTTGCTCATGCAACCGGCGGCGCGCCTGCACCACCGCTCCACGATCGCCCGGATGTTTCGATCGCCGGTCCTGCGGCTGCAGCAGATTGATGTACCCGCTGCGTGCAATATCGAACGAATGGCCGCGTCCACAAACCACTCGCCGCTCTTCCCGAATAAGCGCGAGCCCGCAATCGCGGACGCTGCAAATCAGCATGCGTTCGAGTGTAGCAGCGCCTGCTCTTTCAACTCTGATTCTGATATAGTTGCAGAACATCTCCGAAAGGACGTCTTAAATGAAATTGCTCCGGAATATTATTCCATTCTTATGCCTTGCCCCCATGGGTTTCGCGCAACTCACCCAGGACCAGAAGGTCTCCGATTTTATGCAGCTGGTGGGGCTCTATGCCAAGAACTACGGCCCCTATCAGGAAAAGCGCGATGTATTCAACTTTGATCTCTATAAGATTGATCCGTGGCTGGCTCAAGTGCAGCAATCGCAGTCCGATCTCGATTTCTACGACATCTGCACCCGCTATGTCGCGAGCCTTCAGGACAGCCACGACGAATTCACCATTTGGTCCGATTTTGACGCCTGGCTGCATTTCGACGGGGATATCTACGACGGAAAATTTTTGATCGACTATATCGACTACGGGTATCTGCCTGCCGATGCCTATCGCTTCACCATTGGCGACGAACTGGTTTCCGTCGACGGCGTGGCGATTGGCGATCTGCTCTCGCAGCTTTCGCCCTACGCGGTGAATGGTTCCAGCAATCCGGTGAGCCGTGCGCGCATCGCCGCGGCCATGGCCACCGAGCGCTACCAGGGCTGGTATCCGCATGCCACCAACATCGGCGCAAATGCCACCATCGTGGTCAAGCAGCAGGATGGGAAAACCGCGACGTACACCATTCCGTGGGATGTCCTGGGCACTGCCGTCGCGTCCGAAGGTCCGGTGCAATCGCCGAATGTCTCCGCCTCGGCGTCCTTGCGTAAGAACATGAACCACAAACGGGGCGTCAGCGCGGCGCGAGCGCTTGCCGATCCGGAACGAACTTTGAATCCCTGGCGTCTTTGGTCCGGAGTGCGCCCGGCCATGGTGGAAGAACAGCAGCCCAAGTACATGGCTGCGCTCAACAAGCTTCAGAACATGCGCGCGGTGAAGTCGCCGTTCGTGACCGATGGTTTGGAACCCTTCGGAAATTTCGCTCCTGCGTTCAACCCGCCTGCGGGATTCAAACTGCGTCTGGGCGCCGCGCAAACCGACGAATTCGTCTCCGGGACATTTCCGCTAGCGAAACTCAACATCGGCTATATCCGGATCCCTTCCATGGAACCGAGCAGTCGGAGCGCCGCACTGAAGCAGTTCGCCGGAGAAGTCGCCTATTTCCAAGCAAACACCGACGGCATCATCGTGGATGTGATGGGCAACGGCGGCGGCAATGGATGCTACAGCCAGGATTTGGCGTCTTATCTGATCCCGCACAATTTCCGCGGTCTCGAAGAAGAAATCCGGGCGACGTTGAGCTGGCAGGTGGCATTCTCGGAATCCCTGGTGGGAGCGGAATTGGAAGGCGCGCCCGATTGGGTGATCGGTCTTTACCGCTCGCATCTCAATGCGATCAAAAAAGCGTTGGCAAGTAATCGAGGCAATACCGGGAGCCTCGCCATCTGCGGTCCCACGTTCGATACGCCGCCAGCCACCGACAACTCCGGAAAAGTAGTCGCCTACACGAAACCCATCCTGGTTCTGGTGGATAACTTCACTTTGTCCGCGGCCGAAGTTTTCACCATGTTCATGCAGGATTCCAAGCGTGCCACAATTTTCGGAACACGAACGGATGGCGGCGGCGGCAACGTTGTATCGTTCGACGCCGGTGCATACTCGGAAGGAAACACCCGCGTGACGGAAGGACTCATTACCCGCGCGGCGCCGGTGCAAACTCCGGGCTTTCCATCGCTCGCCTCTTACGACGGCGTCGGAATCTATCCGGACATCGTGCAGGATCT
>DATGIH010000352.1:0-15473 GCA_035295865.1 Bryobacteraceae bacterium | reverse complement strand
TAGTGGATGGCGCATCCGCTTCCACATCCGAAATTCTGGCCGGTGGCCTCAAAGATCTCGGCCGCGCGCGAATCTTCGGCGCCCGCACTGCCGCAGCCGCGTTGCCCTCCGTTTTCGAAATGCTCCCCAACGGCGACGGATTTCAATACGCCATCGCCAACTACATCTCCGAAGGCGGCCAACCTCTGGAAGCCCTCGGCGTAACCCCGGATGTCGAAACCCCGCTCACCCGCGACGCGCTCCTCGCAGGAAAAGATCCAGCCTTAGACGCCGCCATCGCCTGGATAACGCATCAACAGCCGTAACGAGAAACGAAGAACGAGAAACGAGAAACGTTTATGGATTGGTTCTACGGCGACTCCGGCAAACAAATCGGCCCGATCGATGAAACCTCGTTCGCCGCACTCGTCGCAAGCGGAATTGTCCGTGACGAAACGCTGGTCTGGCACGCAGGCATGGCGAACTGGCAGCCGTACACCACGGTTCGTCCCGCGCCGCAGCCGCCGCCCGTGCCTATCGCCTCGCCGGATCAGCGATTCTGTACCGAATGCGGCCGCGCCTATCCGTCCGATGAGCTGCTGGCATTCGGAAACTCGCTGGTCTGCGCTGCCTGCAAACCGCTATTCACGCAAAAACTGCGCGAAGGCATCCGGCCAGCCGGATCGGTTCGTTACGGCGGATTCTGGATTCGCTATCTAGCCGTGTTAGTGGACAGCCTGATCTTTTCCGTCCTCATCGTGATGGTCTTCGCCATCGGAGTCATTGCGTTTCCCGTCGACTTCGCGAATATCGGGCGCTCTCAAGCGGACCTTCTCAAACTGCTGGCCATCGAGGGTGTGGTTTGGCTCTCCGCCTTGCTCTTCGCGGCCATCTACGAGACCTGGATGATCGGCCGCTACGGCGCTACGCTCGGAAAAATGGCGTGCAGCCTCACCGTGGTGACCAGCGATGGCGGCAAAGTGTCTTATGGCCGCGCCCTGGGCCGCCACTTCGCCAAGCATTTGAGCAGTTTCATCCTGGGCATCGGATACATCATGGCGGGTTTCGACGAGGAAAAACGGGCTTTGCATGATCGCATCTGCGATACGCGCGTAATCAAGAAATAGCTCACTATGCCGATCGCGCCGGAACATCTTGCATGCTCCTCTTGTAGCGCGCCCATTCCGGCCGAGGATTGGAATCGCGAACACGCCTTCTGCGCAGCCTGCCGTGCTCCGCTAACGGTTCAGATATTTCCCGCATTTTTCGCGAAACCTCCCGCGCCCGCCGCCGGAACCGCGCTACTCGAAGCCGGCGAAGCAAGCTGCTTCTATCATCCGCGGAAGCAAGCCGTCGTTCCCTGCGACCGCTGCGGCCGATTCCTTTGCAGTTTGTGCCAGGTGGAATTCTTGGGTCAGAACTGGTGCCCGCAATGCATCCAATCGAGCACCGAGAAAGGCCAGCTCGCCCAACTCGACCCGAGCCGCAAACTCTACGACAACATGGCGCTCATGCTCGCCATTCTTCCAGCGTGCCTGATCTGGCCGACCATCGTCACGGCGCCGGCGACGTTATACGTATGCATTCGCTACTGGGGCGCGCCCTCGAGCATCGTCCCGCGCACCAAGGCCCGCTTCGTGATCGCGATCGCGCTGGCCGCGCTGCAGATCGGAGCCTGGATTTGGCTGGTGCTGTTTCTGATCTATCGCAGATGAGCGCCGGAACTCCTTACTATCGGCTTCCAGGCCGCTCCGGCCTGTTCATCAGCCATTCGTTATGGATGAGCGCCGATCATGTCTTGAGTGTCCGCCGGAATCCGTTTTCGGAATCTTACCGGCGTTACTATTTCACGGACATCCAAGCCATCGTTCTCACCGAGCTTCCAAATGTCATGGCGCCGTACGGCTACACGACTGGCGCCTTGTTCGTGGCCACGGCGGCCGCTCTCTCTTACACTCAGCACCCAGTCTGGGCGATTCTGTGCGGACTAATCGCGCTCGTGACCCTCTGGTTAAGCTGGCGCAGCGCGGACTGCGCCTGCTATTTGCAAACTACGGTAAGCAGCGAGATGCTCCCTTCACTGCGGAAACAAGGGACTGCCGGAAAAACCCTCGCGATCATAAAAGCGCAGATCGAAAAAGCGCAAGGCGCGGTGAGCGCGGAAGCGCTGGAGGCTGTTCCTGCCGACACACGCGCCCGCCAGGTAGCGCCGCCCAAATCCGCGCTTCGTCATTGCACAGGCCGCCTGCATTGGATCGTCTTCGCGCTCATGGTAATGCGCGGTGCTCTGTCTTCGTCCTCATTGCTAGGTGTGGTTTCGGTTCCGTTGAACTTGGCGGCCGGCGGATTAGGCACCGTGGTCTTGTTGCTGCTCGTGCTCGCCGCCATCCAACAGCGCAATAGCGATCTGGCGGTGGATGTTCGCCGCGTAATTTACGCGTCGCTCGTCTTCTACATCGCCAGCGGGCTGGCCGGCTTCGTGGTTAGCATTTATGTAGCGTTCCGCTTGGGACAACAAGCCGCCAATCGATCCATGCTCCTGGCCAATCCAGCCATAAGATTTTTTGAACTGCTGGATCTCATCGGATTCTGCGCGCTCGGCCTGGCTGGACTGTTCTTTCTGTGGCGGCATCAGCGCTCGAGTGCGCCGCCATCCATCGAGCTTGGAACCAGCGCATGATTCACCAGCGCTGCGCCAATCACGAATTTCGCGAAGCCGCCTCGCGTTGCCCCGGTTGCCTTCGCTACTTCTGCCGCGAATGCGTAACCGAGCATGAGGATCGCGTGCTCTGCGCGGACTGCCTGAAGCAGGCCATCGCACAAGAAAGCGCACGATCCGGCGCAGGCCGCAGCCTATTGCGCGCTTTGCTGCCGATCGTTGGATTGCTCCTCGCTTGGCTCTTCTTTTACGGAATCGGCCGAACCCTTTTGCTGATTCCTTCCGCCGTGCATGACGGAACCGTTTGGGAGTCCCGATGAAGCGCCCAGCCAAAAGCGCCGTCGAACTTTACGAAGAGGGCGTTTTCCTGCTTCGCCGCGCTCCTCCATCGGCGCTCGCCGCCTATTACGCCGGATCCATTCCGTTCGTCCTCGGATTCCTCTTCTTCTGGTCGGACATGAGCCAGAGCGCCTTCGCTTACGATCATTGCGCTCCGGCTGCTTTGGCCGTGGCACTGCTCTATTTATGGATGATGTTCTGGCAATCTCTTTTCATACAGAAGCTGCATGCTGAACTTTCGGGTGCGCCCTCGCCCACTTGGCGATCGCGGGAAACGCGCCGCATCGGATTTCTTCAACTCGCCGTGCAGCCGACGAAATTCGTGGTGTTGCCCATCGCATTGCTTGTCCTGCTGCCCTTTGCAAGCGTCTACGCCTTTTATCAGAACGTGATGTCGGGCCGCAATGCCGATTTCAACGCCGCAAAGAAGCAGGCGCGCGCATGGCAATCGCAGAATTGGACGCTGCTGGCGATTCTCGCAATGCTGCAATTCGTCGTCTTTATCAATATGGCGGCTGCGATTTTGCTCGCTCCCTATCTCGCAAAAATGCTGCTCGGGATCGAGAGCGCTTTCACCCGAAGCGTGGTGGCCAACTTCAACACCACCTTTCTCGCCGTCACCGCAGGCCTCACGTACCTGGTTACGAATCCGCTGGCCAAAGCTGTCTACTTGCTGCGCTATTTCTACGGCGAATCCATCGAGACCGGGGAAGATTTGCGCGTAGCGCAGGCGTTTCTGCCGACACTGCTTCTGCTCTTTATTCCGGCGTTCCTCAGCGCCCAACCCGCGCCGCCCGCAACAGCGGCAACCATCTCCGTCGATCAATTGAATCACTCCATTGACGACGTCATCCATCGTCCCGAATTCACGTGGCGCCTGCCTCGCGCACCCCATCGCGAAGAGAACGCCAATTGGTTCGTCCGGACAACGCAATCTTTTCTGGATGCCACCGCGCGCGGAATACGGCAAATCGGTCGCTGGATCAATCAGTTTATTAATTGGTTGGGCGAAAAATTGAAATCGCTGATCCCTGGATTGGGTGGCAACAAGCCCGGTGCCGATTCTCGAAAACTTCGTGCACTGCTGTACACGCTCCTGGTGGCGGTAGCCGCCCTATTGAGCTGGCTGCTTTGGCGAACTTTGCAGCTGGGAAGAAAAGCCTGTGCATCCGTCGCGATTCCGGTTGCTTCTCCGATACCCGATTTGAACGCCGCGGATCTCGAAGCCGGAAGCCAGCCACTCGATCAATGGATGCAGTTGGCGCGCGACTGCATCGCTCGCCAGGAATTTCGTCTTGCGTTGCGAGCCTTGTATCTCGCAAGCCTCGCGTATCTGGCCGATCGTTCCCTCATCTCCATTGAGCGCGGCAAATCGAATGAGGATTACGCGCGTGAGCTTCGCCGCAAAGCCCGCGGATCCACTGAAATGGTGGCCGCTTTCGCGCAAAATATGGGGACCTTCGAGCGATCCTGGTACGGCCAACACGCCGTCGATCGCCTCACGCTGGAACAGTTCGAAAACAATTTAACTAAGATGAGGACTGGTGCGCCCCAACAATAACGCCATCCTGGCCCTCATCGCCGCGCTGGCGGGCGGCCTTCTCTTCGGACTCTGGAAGCTCTACGAATTCCGTTTCGCGTCCGGTGATATTTATCCCCAATATTCCTCGCTGCGATCGGACGCGTTAGGAACCAAGGCCCTGTACGAAAGTCTCGAACAAATTCCCGATGTCGCGGTCACCCGCAACTATAAGGAATTCTCCAACCTCCCGCACGGCAACCCCACAGTGCTGATATTGGGCGAAAGTCCTTTCGCGTTCGAAGCCATGGCGGAGGATGGAATCAAGGAATATGAAACTTTGGCGCAAAGCGGAGCCCGGGTCCTCATCGCCATGCGCCCCGTAAACCGTCAGCGCGAAAAAAGCCCAAACCCTCTTGAAGAAAAAAAGCCGCGGGAAGCTCCGGAAATAGAAAAACGATGGGGCGTCGAGTTCGGTTACGTCCCTCTTCCGGACGGACAAGCCGATTCCGAAGGCGCCGATAATCCCAAGTTGACCTCGCTCTATTTCCGCTATCAAGGACAAGTTGTTCGGCGCCTGGAGCGGAAGTTCGGCTCCGGCGCCATCGTGCTGCTGGCCAGTTGTTACCCAATGAGTAACGAAGCCCTTGCTTCCGAACGGGACACCAAAACCATCGCCTGGGCGCTTGGAGAAAATCGCAAGATTATCTTTGACGAGCACCACCTGGGTCTCGCGGAAAATAGCGGCGTCATGACGCTGGCGCGCAAATATCATCTGGAGGGCTTGGGCGTCGTGCTGCTGGTTTTGCTTCTCCTCTTCATCTGGAAGAACTCCGTCAGCCTTCTTCCGCCTCGCGCGGAGAACGCCACCGAAGACAGTGTTGTCGCAATGGACGCCCGCTCTGGCCTCGCGAATCTTCTGCGCCGCAATATTCCCACCGCGGCGCTGATAAAAACCTGTTTCGAAGAATGGGACGGATCGCGGCGCGGCGCCAGTTTTTATTCCGAAGCGAAAGTCCGGCGAGTCCGCGATTTGGCCGAGCGAGACCAAAACGCAGTGGAGACGTACCGCAAAATATCGCGGATCTTAGCAGAGCGGAGCGAAGCATGAACACCAATCTGAATAAGCTGATGCCGGCCCTGGATCGCGTCCGGCAGGAAGTTCACAAGGTGATCATCGGCCAGAACGAAGTGGTGGATCAAGCGCTGATCGTCATCCTCACCGGCCATCATGCGTTGATCGAAGGCGTGCCCGGAATCGCGAAAACGTTGCTCGCACGCACTCTCGCCCGCGTTCTCGGATGCGAATTTGCCCGCATCCAATTTACGCCCGATCTGATGCCCGCCGACATCACCGGAACCAACGTCTTCAATCTCCAGCGCAACGAATTCACCCTGGTGAAAGGCCCGATCTTCACCAGCTTTTTGCTCGCCGATGAAATCAATCGCGCTCCCGCCAAAACGCAATCCGCACTGTTGCAAGCCATGCAGGAACGGCTGGTCAGCATCGATCGTGAAACTTATCCGCTTTCGGCCAACTTCACCGTCTTCGCCACGCAGAATCCCATCGAGTACGAAGGAACCTATCCACTGCCCGAGGCCCAAAAAGATCGCTTCATGTTCAAAATCGTCATGCGATCGCCCGAGCGCGATGACGAACTTGCGCTGGCTGGAAGAATGCTCGGCACAGATTCCCCCGAGCAAACCCTAGCCAGCGTCGCGCCTTGCATCCAGCAAGAAGAACTTGGCGAACTGAAGCTGGCCTTGAACGATGTTCTGATCCGCCAGGAGCTGATCGCCTACTTAGTGGATGTCGTGCGCAAAACTCGCGTGCATGAGAGCGTCCTGGTAGGCGCAGGACCGCGCGCCAGCCAATCCTTGCTGCTAGCATGTCGCGCCCACGCGGCTATCCAAAACCGGGATTTCGTAACGCCGGACGACATCCGCGCCATGGCATCGCCCGTTCTCGAACATCGCCTGATCATCCGCCCCGAGTTCGAAATCGAAGGCATGGACGAGCGCGAAGTAGTAAACAAAATCCTCGGGGAAGTCCCAGTCCCCCGCTAATTAAATCCGGTGACAGGATACTCAATTCCCAATTCTTCGGCCGCGACGACATGATCGTACCGAGTTCCAGACTGCTGATCCTGATCGCTGTCGTCGCGATCCCCGCCTCGGTGCTCGCCGGCGTATCCGGATTCTCCGCGCTCGGCTACGGACTGCTCGCGTTGCTCATCCTGATCGCTGCTCTCGATGCCCTCGCCGCTCCCGCCAGGCTCAACGGAATCGAGGCGCGTGCCGCCGATATCGTTCGTTTGTGGAAAGATCGGCCCGGCGACTTTCCTCTGACCGTTCGCAACCGCCGCGAAAAACAGTTCGCTTTGCGAATCGCCCTTGCACTTCCATCCGAAATCGATGCGCCAGAAGAAATCACCACCATTCTCCCGGCCGGCGCCGAATTCTCACGCGTCGACTGGCACTGCACTCCGCGCAAACGGGGAAAATTCGCCATCGATCACTGCGCCATCGAGCGGCCCTCCCCAGTGGGCCTCTGGACAGCGCGAAAAACGCTGCCGATCCAGTCGGAAATTCGCGTTTATCCCAACCTCGCGGCCGAGCGAAAAAAATCGCCGGCCTTCTTCAAGCGCGGACGCTTAGGGGTCCACGGTCAACGCCAGATCGGCAAGGGCAGGGAATTCGAGAAGCTGCGCGAATATGCCGCGGGCGATGGATTTGACGATATCGATTGGAAAGCCACCGCGCGCCGCGGCCATCCCATCACCCGCGTTTTCCAGGTTGAACGAACGCAGGAGGTCTATATAATCCTGGACGCCTCGCGCCTCAGTGCGCGCCCTGTGGCTGGCGATCCGGATGCCACCATTCTCGAACGCAACATCACCGCATCGCTTCTGCTCGCGCTCGCCGCCGAAAAACAAGGCGACCTTTTCGGACTCATTACATTCAGCGACCGCGTGCACGATTTCGTCCGCGCCCGCAACGGCAAGACACACTACGGCGCCTGCCGCGACGCTCTTTACACATTGCAGCCTCGTTTCGTTGCGCCGGATTTCGACGAGCTGTTCACGTTGCTTCGCCTGCGCTTGCGCCGGCGGGCCTTGCTGATTTTTCTTACCGAGCTCGACGACCCGATTGTCGCCGAAGCCTTCCAGCGGAACCTGCCGCTGATCCGCCAGCATCTCGTGCTGGTTGGAATGGCCAAACCAATCGGTTCCCAGCCGCTGTTTGAAGACTCCGCCGTCAATTCGCCGGACGACGTTTACCGCGAGCTCGCTGGGCATCTGCAATGGAACAAGCTGCGGAAATTGGGCAGCGTCCTCGCAAGCCAAGGCGTTCGATTCTCGCTGCTCGATGCCGATACGCTCGGCCCGCAACTCGCCACGCTCTACGTCGAACTCAAACAGCGGCAGCTTTTATGATCATCGATCTCAGCCGCTTCCTCGCTGAAGAACGCAAGCATTGGTCGGAACTCGAAGCAACGCTCGATCGTATGGACAAGAATCCGGATCGGCGCATGAAGCTGGACGAACTGCTGAAATTTCACGAACTGTACGAGCGCGCCTCGGCCGACCTCGCCAAAATTGAAACATTTTCGAGCGAGCCGGAAATCCGCCGCTATCTGGAACGATTAGTCGCGCGCGCGTACGGCGAAATTCACGAAACGCGCGAAAAGCAGCAGCGCCTAAATCCATGGCGCTGGTTCAGCGCTACATTCCCTCGAACATTTCGGCGCCATTTGGGAGCCTTCTGGCTCTCCGTCGCGGTGACCATCGCTGGTTGCGTTTTCGGCGGCGTCGCCATTCGTATCGACCCCGAAGCCAAACAGGTGATCATGCCGTTCCCTGGCCTGAAAGAAAACCCCGCGGATCGTGTCCACCGCGAAGAATCCGCCAAAGACGACAAACTCGCCGGTCAAAAAAGCACCTTCGCCGCGCAGTTGATGACGCACAACACGCAGGTCGCGATTTTCACCATGGCGCTCGGCATCACTTGGGGGACGGGCACCACCGTGTCGCTGTTCTACAACGGCGTGATTCTGGGTGCCGTCGCGGTGGATTACGTCTATGCCGGTCAATCGCAATTCCTGATGGGTTGGTTGCTTCCCCACGGCGCAATCGAGATCCCGGCAATTCTCCTGGGCGGGCAAGCCGGATTCCTGCTCGCCGGCGCGCTTATCGGATGGGGCAGCCGCAAGAGCCGCAGCCTGCGATTGCGCGAGATCGCTCCGGACCTAACCACCATCATTTTTGGCGCCGGTCTTTTGCTCATCTGGGCCGGCATCGTGGAATCGTTCCTGTCCCAATATCATCAACCGGTAATCCCCTACGCACTCAAAATCGCATTCGGCGCCACGGAACTGGTCGCGCTCACCTTGTTTCTCGCCAAGTCGGGAGCCTCACAAAAATGAGCCAAGTGGGGCAAGCCTCTGGCTTGCCAATCAACACCCTGCGACTCCGAACACCCGAAGGCGTAGTATTCTCCCTGCCGCTCGCCGGACCGGTCAGCCGATTCCTCGCCTGGGGCATCGATGCCGGATGCATCCTGGCGGCCACCAGTCTGTTAAACCAGCTCCTTGGCGCTCTCGGTGGTTTCGCAAGCGCAGCGAGCGTCATCGCGTACTTCGTAATTTCCATCGGCTACGGTATCGGCTGTGAATGGTACTGGCGCGGACAAACCGTGGGCAAGCGGGTCTTGAAGCTGCGCGTGATGGATGTCCAGGCGCTCCACCTGGACTTTAGCCAAATCGTGGTTCGCAATCTGCTGCGCTTCGTCGATATGCTGCCGGGCTTATATCTGGTCGGTGGAACAGCATGCGTGCTCACGCGCCGATTCCAGCGCCTGGGTGACCTCGCCGCCAACACCATCGTCGTGCGGAACGTGGATGCGCCGCAACCCGACATAGAACAAGTAATCGGCGGAAAGTTTAATTCGCTTTTGGAATACCGGCATCTGACCGCACGTTTGCGTCAGAGAGCTTCGCCCGAATCCGCCGCCGTCGCTCTCGAAGCTCTGCTGCGTCGCGATTCGCTGGACCCGCAAGCCCGCCTTCAACTGTTCGCGGATCTCGCGCGGCACTTTCGCGAATTGGTGGAATTTCCGCCGGAAGCGGTTGAACAGCTGAGCGACGAGCAATATGTTCGAAACGTCGTCGAAATCCTTTACCGCCGCGCATGAGCCGAAAAGAAACCAAGCGCGTCAAAGTGCGCGAAGGCTACGATTTGTGGGCGAATACGTACGACCAAACGCCGAATCCCGTGGTCGCAATGGATTCCCGCTACACGCTGAATCTGCTGAATCCGCAGCCCGGCCAGAAAATCCTCGACGCCGGCTGCGGCACCGGCCGCAATCTAACGCGAATTCGGGCGGCAGGTGCACGACCTTTCGGAATCGACTTCTCACTCGGCATGTTGCGAGTCGCGCAGCGCATGGCGCCCGATGTTCCGCTGATCCAAGCAGATCTGCAGGCCGAATTTCCCTACCGCGAATCCCGGTTCTCCGCGGTCCTCTGCGCCCTGATTGGCGAACACCTCGATAATCTCCCGCTCACGCTATCTCAAATCTGGAAAGTGCTGGAACCAGGCGGGACATTGGTGTTTTCCGTCTATCATCCCGATCTCGCGGAGGCCGGCAAAGAAGCAAATTTCGAATTGGGAGAAACTGAATATCGTCTCGGAGCGATCCGCTACACCACGGCCGGCTATCTCCAAATGGCAACCACTGCCGGATTCCGCAAGATCCAGATCTTCGAATACCACGGCGACGATCAACTCATCGCGCAAATCCCAAAAGCAGCGGATTTACTCAACAAGCCGGTGATCCTAGCCCTCAAGGCCAAACGCCCGCTCTAAACCTTCGGCCGGACCATCTCAAACCGGTCCCGCGTCCGCGCGTACGCCGCGCCGCCCATCCTTCCAATTGCTCGCAATTGATCCGGATCGATCTTGAAATCGTCAAAGTAAGCGTCATCGACGTGAAATCGCACCACCTCGCCCAGCACCAGATTTCCGCTGCCGGGCAGCTCGCCGAATTCCATCGCGAGATAAAGTTTGCACTCCATGTGAATGTGCGATTCCGCCACCCGCGGCGGTTTCACAAGGTCGCTAGCCAGCGGCGTCAATCCGGATGCTGCAAACTCATCCACGTCCGGCGGAAAATCGGCCGAGCACGCATTCATCTTCTCCGCAAACTCCTCGGAGACGATGTTCACCACGAACTCTTGTGTCGCCTGGATATTGTGCAGCGTGTCCTTGTTCGGATTCGCGCCCGCCCGGCGAATAGGAGCGAACGCCACAATCGGCGGATTTGCGCTCACCGCCGTAAAGAAACTGAACGGCGCCAGATTCAGCACGCCATCGCGGCTAACCGTCGAGACAAAGGCGATGGGCCGCGGCACCACAGCTCCGATCAGCAACTTGTAAACGTTCTGGTGACCAGCCTCCTGCGGATCGATAACCAATCAGCGGGTCTCCACCGGCTTCTTCTCCATCCAACTCGCCCAATAATCTTTCCACTCCACGCCTTCGCCGGCGGGCAGCACGTGAATCGGATTCAATCCATCCAGCATCACAGCGTACTCGTCGGTGTGGGTTTTCTTCTTTTGATTCGCCAGCGCTTTCGGATGCGGCCCGTGATGAATCCCGCGCGGATGCAGCGTCGCCATGCCGGCCTTGATGTTGTCTTTGCTGAAAAAATCCCCGTCGTGGTAAAAGATGAACTCGTCGTAGTCGGTATTGCGATGGAAGAACGGAACCCGCAACGCATCCTCATCCTGTTCCAGCGGACGCGGCAAAAAGCTGCATACCACGGCGCCCTCGGTGACAAATGTCGTATGTGCGCTGGGAGGCAAATGCGCGCGATGGCTCATCACCGGCCGAATATCACGCATGTTGATCTTCCACACCGTCAGGTCGCCCTTCCAGCCCACCACATCCATCGGATTGAACGGATACACGACTTTTGAAATCTCATCTTCCGCTTTGATCCGGATTTCCCACTCGGCGCGATCGTCCAGCAGGGGCGCCGGTTCGGGCGTCACCAGCACTCCCGGATCATACAGCGCATGCTGGCCGAGCAAACCCTTTTCCGGTTGCTCGAATTCGTGCTTCGACTCGATGATTAGGAAAAAATTGTCGCGCGTCGCGGGAACCACGCGATAAGTAACCGCGCGCGGAATGTTGATGTAATCGCCCGCTTCATAATCCAAAGGACCGAAATCGGTCTCGATTTTCCCGTGCCCGCGATGCACAAAATACAACTCGTCGCCATCCGCATTGCGGAAATAGAATGGCATCGCCTCGGACCGGCGCGAAACCAGCACCCGAATGTCGTCGTTCCCGAGGAACGCCACCGGCAACCCTTCCGCATCGCTCAGATCGGGCGGTTTCAGTTCATTCAAATCGAAGCAGTGCGGCCTCAGCTTTCCTTCAAAACGAACCCAGCCGGTTGGCGGATGCGCGTGGTAAAGATGAGCGGACTTGCCATAAAACCCCTTACGTCCGTGCTCTTCTTCGAACGTTCCCTCCGGAAGTCCAACATGGGCTTGGCTGGTGGTCTTGCCCTTTTTCAGCGGATACATGGTTTGTCTCCTGCCTTCAGTATAGGCGCGCCTAGATGATGTTCACTTTTCCCCATTTTCGAATTCGTTCGTCGGCGGTGACTAATGTCAGTCCGTGGCATCGGGCTGTTGCGACGATAATTCTATCCGCCGGATCCTTATGGAAATCTTCGCCCAGGCGAACGCTCTCGGCGGCAATTGTCGCAGTGAGCGGCAAAATAGCCAACAGCGGATGCGCTTCGATTTGGCTCAGAAGCTGATCGAGGGTCTTCGCGATCGAGACTCTCCGGCGCTCAACCATCATCGCGGTCTCCCAAAGCGAGATAGCGCTCAAGCTCAAGGGAGCTTTCCCTTTCGCGGCATCCCTCAGCGCTCCGCGCTGGCGCTCATCGAGCCTATCTGGCAGATCGTGCAGCCACCAGATCAACACATGGGTGTCTACCAGCAATCTCATGAAGAGCTTTCCCAGTCTTCACTGGTATCGAAATAGACGATGTCACCGAGAATCTTCACCGTGTCCTTCCAGCTTCCCCGGAGCGGCGGCATCGTGGCAGGCGCCGGACCAACCTGAGCCACCGGCCGGCCCCGCTTCGTAATCGTGATCCGGTCTCCCTTCTCCTCAACATCCACCAATAGCTGCAGGCACTTCGCCTTGAACTCAGTCACCGGAATCGTGATTTCCTTCATAGCTACATTCTACAACATGACCATTTGAAATGGTCATTTAACTCCTGTGCCACCACTTATATGTGGTGCTTTCGTGCTACCCTAGGCTCGGGAGCAGTCATGCATCGGAAAACTACTTTCGTCGACGCGCCCGGCCTAACCACCAACGAAGCGCCATTTATCCAAGACGCGCAGCGCCACGGCCAGCTCTACATCTCGCAGCCCTACGAACTCTACTCCGAACAAAATCACCAAACCTGGCACAAATTGTACGAACGGATGCTCCCGCGGTGGGAACGCTACGCCAACCCGCACTTTCTCGAAGGCATCGGCGCGCTGTGCCTCGATCCGAATCGCGTCCCGCGCCTCGCGGACGTCAATCGCTTCCTCCAACCCCTCACCGGATTCCAAGCCAAAGCCGTCAGCGGATACATCCCAGCGTTCCTTTTCTTCGACTGCCTGCGCAATCGCGAATTCCCCACCACGATCACCGTCCGACGCCCCGATCAACTGGATTATCTGCCCGAGCCCGACATCTTTCACGACATCGCCGGTCACGTCCCCATGCATACGGACAAGCACTTCGCCGAGACTTTGGTCCGCTTCGGTGAATGCGCGCACACCGCCGCCGGCCTGGTCTCCGGAATCCGCGATCGCGAAACGCAACTCCATTGCCTCACCAGCATCATCCGCGCCATGGCACGCTTCTTCTGGTTCACAATCGAATTCGGATTGATGCGCGGCAACGACGGCCTCAAAGTCTACGGCAGCGGACTCCTCAGCTCCTACGGTGAAATCGCGCACGCCATCGAAGCCCCCGAAGTGCAACGATTCCCCATCCAACTTGAGTGGGCCGTCAACCAAAGCTTCGAAATTAACCATTATCAGCCCTTGCTGTTTATCGTCGACTCGTTCGATCACCTCTTCGGATTGGTTGATGAATTGGAACGCTGGATGAAGGCCGGCAAGCTGAACAACGTCGCGCCCGGCGAGCCAAGCGTCAACGAACAAGATTTGGAAAGTTTTCTGCACGCCAACGTGGGGTAGAACTCTGCGCAATAATAAGAACGTGCGAGTCTATTTCGCCGCTCTCATCTGCTGCGCAGCACTCTCCGCGCAAGCGCCATCCACCTCTTGGCAGACCTCCGATAAACTCGGCTCCATCGATCTTTCCGCGCTCACTCCGGCCCAAAAACAAGCTGTTCTTAAGATCACGCGCGAACAGGATTGCTCCTGCTTGTGCGGCATGAAAGTCGCCGAGTGCGTCAACCGCGATCCCAACTGCAGCTATAGCAAAGCGCTGACCGCCATCGCGATCAAAGGAGTCCAGGAAGGTAAGAGCCTGGTAGAAATCAGCAAGCTCATGGACGCATCGCCCAAGGCCCATCGTCCGAAATTACTCGAGGATCCCGTTGCAATTCCAGTTGCCGGATCGCCCACCCGCGGACCCAACGATGCACGAATCACCATCGTCGAGTTTTCGGATTTTGAATGTCCCTATTGTTCCATTGCGGTCGGCGAAGTGAACACCATCATGAGCGCCTATCCCAAGGACATTAAGCTCATCTACAAACAATTCCCGCTCTCGATGCATCCCCACGCGCCGATGGCCGCCGCCGCGTCGCTCGCCGCGAATCAGCAGGGCAAATTCTGGCAGATGCACGACGCGCTGTTCAAGAATTTCCGCAAGCTTTCTCGCGAGAACATTCTGGCGCTTGCGAAAGAAATCGGCCTCGACATGACGAAGTTCATCGCCGACCTGGATTCTCCGAAATACCAAGCGGTGGTCCAGAAAGACGTCGCCGACGGTGAAACTGCCGGTGTCTATGGCACGCCGTCCTTCTTCATCAACGGCAAGCATTACAACGGACCGCTGACTCTCGAATCCGTGAAGCCGATCCTCGACGCCGAGCTGCACGGCGGCAAGCTGCCGCAGGCGGCGTCCGCACATTGAACATCGGGCAAAACCGCGAAGGCCCGCTTCCGCCTTACATCCCCGAACCCGACGGTATCCGCGCCATCGCTGTCCTCATGGTTGTGCTGATGCACGTGCTCGCGTTGGACGATCAATCCGTCAACGCCCTGCGCACCATAGCGCCGCCAATTGTGATTGGCATCCTCGGCCACGGATGGCTGGGCGTGGATCTGTTCTTCGTCCTCTCCGGCTTTCTCATCACCGGGATCCTGCTCGATACCAAGGAACATCCGCGCTATCTGCGAAATTTCTATGGACGCAGGGCTCTCCGCATTCTCCCGCTCTATTTTCTATGCATCGCCGTGATGGCCTGCTTCTATCGCGGCAACGCGCCGTCGTAATTCCACACGGCCCCGGCGTGTTCTGGTCGCTGGCCGTCGAAGAGCACTTCTATCTGATCTGGCCCTGGCTCGTTCGAGTGTTGTCTCGTCGTGCGCTGGCATTCGCTTGCGCGTTCATCATCGCCGCCGAACCGGTCCTGCGCGCCATCTTCGTGGCCCGCGGCGTCGATGTCTATAATCCGTCTTGGTTCCGCTTCGATGGACTCGCCTCCGGCGCTCTGCTCGCCCTCTGGTTCCGGTCGCCCCGCGCTTCGCAACGCCGGTCTCTCATCGCGGCCGCCCTTTGTCTGGCGGCGGCGCTAACCATCACCATTGCGGGGCTTCCCTTCCAGATTCTTCAGAGAACGGTGGCCGGTATGTCGTTACGCTACAACCAGGCGACACTTGTCTACTGCGCCGGAATGCTAGCCGCCATCGCTTAC
>DATGIH010000351.1:0-4083 GCA_035295865.1 Bryobacteraceae bacterium | reverse complement strand
TTGAAGAGCGCAACGCGAACGTTCGTGGTTGCGCTCTCTTGCGGTCGCGGTTCGGTAAGGCTGGTATTACTGGCTGGAGTGGGTGGGGCCGATTTTGGTTCCGATGATTTCGCCCGACACCACTAGTTCGACACGGCGGTTGGCTTGGCGGCCGGCGGCGGTGCTGTTGGAAGCGACCGGATCCTCTTTGCCGAAGCCCTTCGCTGTTACGCTGTCCGGCGCCAAGCCCTGTTGCACCAAATATTGCTGCACGCTACCCGCGCGTTCGTCGGAGAGCTTCAAGTTGTACGCGTCGCTTCCGATGCTGTCGGTGTAGCCGTCCACTTCCAGGCGGAGACCCGGGTGCGAGAGGATAATCCCGGAAATCTTGGCCAGCTTTTCGCGCGCGGCTGGACGCAGGGTGTACTTGTTGAAGTCGAACAGCACATCGGACATGTTGACGATCAATCCACGGGCGGTGTCGCGCGTTTCAAGAATCAGATTAAACTGTTCGAGAAGCTGCTGACGGAGCTGGGCCTGTTGCTGTTCCGCTTGCGCGCGCAGACGATCGGCTTCCTGAGCTTTCTGTTCCGCTTGCTGCTGCATCAGGCGCGCTTGTTCGGCTTGGCGCTGTTGTTCGTCCGCGGCCAGTTTGGCGCGTTCGGCCGCCAGGCGATCCGCTTCGGCTTGCGCACGGGCGGCTTCGGCCGACGCACGCTCTTCGGCGGCGCGGCGGGCTTGTTCGGCTTCACGCTGCGCGGCTTCGGCAGCTTGCTGATCCGCAAGAGCTTTTTGGCGGGCGGCTTCGTCGGCTTCCGCACGGGCCGCGGCTTCACGATCCGCCGCTGCCTGCTTTTCTTGCGCGATCCGTTCATCATCCTGGCGCTTGATGGCGAGCAGACGGGCGGTCTCGGCGTTCTGCACGGCTTCGCGCGCCGTCATGGTGACGGGTTTCCAACCGGCGTTGCGATCCTGGTAGGCTTCGGCCTGGCGGAGCAAATCGCTGGCGCTGTTGAACACATCTGTCGCGTAGCGATCGGCGTTGGCATAGCGCGCGATCTGCACCGCGTTTTCGGCTTCAAGAAGCTGCAGTGGCAGTTTCTTTCCGGTCTTGATGGGTTGGAAGGTTCCTGGAGGAACGTTCATGACATAGGCGCCGCGTTTCAATAAATCGAATTTGACGCTAGTCTGCTCGACTTTGCCGACCGTATCTTCGCGAATAATGTTTTCCATGACGACGACGTCGCTCGGCTGCGTGACGCCGAAGTAGGGTTCGGCGGTCACGATCAATGCGAAAGCTTGCAGGTCGGTGGTGACATCCAGATGCGAATTTCCGTCATCGAGCACCACTTCGCCCAGATTCTTCGAACGGCCTTCCGGCGTGATCGCCCATAGGACATAAGTCAGATACTCGGGGCCATACTTCTGCGCCGATTCCAGGTGATGCATCTGGCTTTTGATTTCGATGTAGCCCGGCCGGCTGTTCACATCGGCGTGGCCGGTGGCTTGCGGAGCGAGCGGTGTTCCGTGCAGATCCACTTTGGTCCATCCGCTCCGATGACGGTAGCTCACCGCGCTGGTGGTCCGCTCGACTACGGTGACGCGGAAAATTGGCGCGGGCGCATCGGCTTGCGGGGCCGGCGGGGGAGCGACTTGCGCGCTTAGCGCACACACGAACAGCACTGGCAGGGTCCGTTTGATCATGCTCAACTCCTAATCTCTTAGACGCGAATTGAGCACGCCGATTTCCATTTTGCAAAGCCTTTATTTCGTTTGGGAGATGCTTAGCAACCCTTGGTAGAAGTGTCTTTGGCTGGAAAAATGGTGACAGACACGAAATTCCGCAGGGGGACCTTCTTCGGACTGTCAGTACTTTGCGGCTGCGGAAATTCGAGTCTGTCACCACATTTCCGAACAGAACTGATTCTGCAACGGGCTGCTAGAAAAGGGCGGGAAGGGCTGGAATTTTTGCCAGACGTGCGAGGGGCCGGTGCTATACTGAATGCAGTCGAAACGGGTACCAGGGTGGCGCAGGCCTTTTGGAACGTCCGTAGTTGCGGTTTATTGGTATCTCTCGTGGCGGCGAGTGTGCTTTCCGCCATGCCCGCTCAGGACGCCGACCGGCGGCCGGACGATCCCAAAGTTTCCATCACCCCGCGCGCCAAGCCGCCGGACAAGAACGCGGCCAAAGAATCCGAACTCACCAAACGGCCGGCGAGCATCCGCATCGACACCACGCTGGTCCAGATACCGGTGACGGTGACCGATCCGTTGAACCGTTTTGTAACAGGACTCGAAAAGGAACACTTTCGGTTATTCGAGGATAAAGTCGAACAATCGATCGTGCAGTTTTCGAGCGAAGATGCTCCGCTTTCGATCGTCATCGTTTTCGACACCAGCGGAAGCATGGGAGCGAAGCTGCAGAAATCGCGGCAGGCGGTGGCGCAGTTTCTGAAGACGGCGAATCCCGAGGATGAATTCGCGCTGATCGAATTCAGCGACCGGCCCGATCTGGTGGTTCCGTTCACGCGCGATACCGAAGACGTGCAGAATCGCTTGACGTTCACTCAATCGAAGGGCAAGACCGCGCTGCTGGATGGCGTGTATATGGCGATGAATCAGATGAAGCCGGATAAGGCGCACAATCCGCGCAAGGCGATTCTGATTATTTCGGATGGCGGCGACAACAATAGCCGCTACACCGAGAGCGAGGTGAAGAACGCGGTCCGGGAAGCGGACGTCCAAATTTATGGATTGGGCATTTTTGAAGCGATGGGATCGCGGGGGCGGACACCGGAAGAGATGATGGGTCCGGGTCTTTTAAACGAGGTCGCGGAACTCACCGGGGGCCGCAGCTATTCGGTGGACAACCTGAATGAACTCGCCGATATTGCTGCTAAAATCGGGATTGAACTCCGCAATCAGTACATGCTCTATTACAACCCGAAGAACCAGGCGCGGGATGGTAAATACAGGCACATCGTGGTGAAACTAGTGCAGCCGCGCGGCCTTCCGCCACTCAAAGCCTTCTTCCGCCTTGGATATTATGCGCCGACTCAGTAGCCTGCTGCTTTTTTGCTCGGCGTTGCTCCTGGGTCAGTCCAAGCAAGCCCCCGTGCAGACGGCCGACGAACCCACAACCTTTAGCACCGAGACGCGCTGGGTGATTTTGCCGGTGAGCGTTTCGGATAAGAACGGGAAGCTGGTCACCAATCTGCAGCAAAGCGCATTCAAGGTTTTCGAAAATGGGGTGGAGCAGCCGATCAAATTATTCCGGCATGAAGACGTGCCGATTTCGCTGGGTATTATCGTTGACAACAGCGGCAGCATGAAAGAGAAACGCCAGAAGGTGGAGGTGGCGTCCGTCGATCTGGTGAAGGCGTCCAACCCGCACGACGAAGTCTTTATCGTCAATTTCAACGACGAAGCGTTCCTGGATGTTCCGTTTACCAACGAGATCAAAAAGATGGAAGAAGGAATCGCGCGCATCGATTCGCGGGGCGGTACGGCGATGCGCGAGGCCATCAGCATGTCCATCGATTACCTGAAGGAAAAGGGCAAGAATCATAAGAAGGTGCTGCTGGTAGTGACCGACGGCAACGACAACGCGAGCACCATCAGCCTGGAACGCCTGGTGGATCGCGCGCGCCAGAACGAAGTGCTGATTTATGCGATTGGTTTGCTGGACGAAGAAGAACGGCGCGAAGCCAAGAGCGCCAAGCGGGCGCTGAACGCGCTGACGCATGAATCCGGCGGGCTGGCGTTTTTCCCCAAGGCGGTCGCCGAAGTGGACGCGATCGCACTTCAAGTGGCGCACGAGATCCGCAATCAATATACGATCGCTTATTCGCCGCTGAACGAGGCGCACGACGGCACTTTCCGGCAGATCAAAGTGATGGTGACGGGTCCGGGACATCCGCAGGTTCGGACGCGCACCGGCTATTACGCCACAGCCGACGACAAGAAGGCGGTCAGCGCTAAATAGGGATGCTGGCTTTTCTGTGGGGCGCGACGCGAGGGTATCGGTTGCGGCCGTGGCGGAGTCCGTATTTACGCTGGCGGATGGAGACGTATTGGGGAGTGCCGGCGGCCGAGATCGGATTC
>DATGIH010000350.1:0-8457 GCA_035295865.1 Bryobacteraceae bacterium | reverse complement strand
CAATGGATTGCAAGGCACCCGCCACGTTGTGGCTCGCAAATTGGTTCCGGATCCAGCTGCGCCAAACGGTAATAAGCTGACGACGCAAGTTCAGGTAGTCATTTCCAACCACAGCGCGAGAGCTACGGACGCGATTATCCGGGAGGCAGTGGAAGCTTACGGCCGCGAGTGGACGGTGACGGAAAGTTCGTTTCCACACAAGAAGCTGGGGGACCGCATGATGGAGTTTCGTGTCCCCGTGACCGCCAACGCTAGCGTAAGCCTCGCTTATACAGTGGAAAGCCGTTAGCACGGGAATCGCCGGCACGTCTTTGCTCTCGCGGTTCGGTTAGGATGGATGCTTATGCGCGTTGCGGTGGCTGGGCTCGGATTCATGGGCAGCACGCATATTCGAGCCTTGCAATCTATTCCTGGAGCGGAGCTGGTGGCGGTGTGCAGCCGCGACGAGAAGAAGCTCGGCGGAGACTTGTCGGGTGTGCAGGGAAATCTGGGTGGTCCGGGAGAGCGGCTGGATTTCAGTAAAGTCTCGCGCTACAGGGAAATCCGCGAGTTGCTGGACGATCCAAATGTAGACGCTGTCGATTTGTGCCTGCCCACGCAAATGCATGCTTCAGCGGCGATTGAGGCGGTCCAGGCCGGCAAGCACGTGCTGGTGGAAAAACCGATGGCGCTGGATGCGGCATCGGCACGCGAGATGATCGCGGCGGCTGCGAAACACCGGCGCGTGCTGATGGTGGCGCAAGTGCTCCGGTTTTTTCCGATGTATGAGGCGCTGCAAAAAGTTTTGGCGCGCGGCAAGTCCATGGGCGAGATGCGGTCGGCGATCTTCCGGCGGCGTTGCGCGGCGCCGGCATGGAGCGAGTGGCTGGGCGATCCGGAACAAAGCGGCGGCGGAGTGTTCGATCTGTTGATCCACGACGTCGATATGTGCCTGCATCTTTTTGGAAAGCCCGAGGCAATTTCCGCCACTGGCTATGAGGCGCTCGGTTCCGGGATCGATGTGATCAGTGCGACGCTGCATTATCCGGGGCAGAGAACTGCGGTGGTGACCGGCGGGTGGCATCATCCGAAGTCCTATCCATTTTTGATGGAATACACGGTGGTTTCGGATGGAGGGACAGTGGAGTACAGCTCGCTGGATCGTCCGCCGGTGTTGTACTCAGCCGATGGCGAGCGGGAAGCGCTTCCGATGGAAGACAAAGACGGCTACCGGGCGGAGCTCGAATATTTTCTGGAGTGTTGCCGGAAGGGCGTTAGCCCGGAGTTGTGCAAGCCTCAGGATTCGGCCGACGCGGTGACGCTGACGCTGCTGATGCTGGAAGCGCGAAAACGAAATGGAGAGAAAATTCCGTGCGATCTGTAAGTGAACGCGAAGTGGGTGTCATGTTTTGGGCGGGACGCGATACGTTAAACGAAATCCGCTCGTTGGGGGTGCAGTGCGGCCAGCTCGGCGTTCCAGGCGACTTGGAATTGACGCCGCAGCTCGCGGCAGAGTGGAAAACGTCACTTGCGCAGGCGGATTTTCCCTTAGCTACAGTTTTTGCCGCGTACAACGGCGAAGAGTACACCGATATTCCTACCGTACAACGGACCGTGGGGTTTATTCCGCGCGTGACGCGCCAGGAGCGGGAGAAGCGGACGCTTCAGGTGATCGATTTCGCCTCGGCAATCGGAGTGAAGAGCTTCGCGTGCCACATCGGATTTGTCCCGGAAGATACATCCGATCCCGATTACATTGAGGTGCGCGAGATGGTCCGGCGCGTGGCGGATCACGCGGCGAAGAATGGACAATCGTTCGCGCTTGAGACAGGGCAGGAGCCTGCTGAGGTGCTGCTCGGCTTTTTGAAGGACGTGGGACGGCCGAACGTAGGGATCAATTTCGACCCGGCGAACATGATTTTGTATGGGACGGGCGATCCGATTGAGGCACTCACGGTGCTGGGTCCGCGGGTGGTTTCGGTGCACGCGAAGGATGGCGATTGGCCGAAGAAGGATCAGCCGGGAGCGCTCGGCGTGGAGCGTCCGTTGGGGCAGGGATCGGTAGGAATTCCGCAGTTTGTCGCAAAGCTGAAGGAGATCGGTTTTCGCGGATCGCTGAATATTGAGCGGGAAGCAGAGAATCAGCAGGAGCGGATTTCGGATATCCGGAAGGCGGTCGGATATCTGAAGGGTCTTGCGTAATAGGACGGCACATGGGCCAGGAAATTAAGTGCAGAGTGGAGTTCGGCAAAGAAGCGTCGGACGGCAAGGCGCTGTTAGAGTCCGCCGAAGTGCTGTTTCGCGGCGACTTCCGCCTGAAAATTCCGTTTCATAGCATCACTTCGATGGACGCGGCGAACGGAAAATTGAAAATCCAGTTCGGCGAGGGCGCGGCGGTTTTTCACTTGGGAACAGCGGCGGAGAAGTGGGCGGATAAGATCCGCAATCCACCGAGCCGGCTGGACAAGCTGGGCATTAAGGCCGGGACGAAGGTTCAGTTGATCAATAAGCACGATGAGGCGTTCAAGCGCGAACTGGCGGAGCGCGGCGCGCCGGTGGTGAAGTCGAACGCGGATCTGGTGTTTTTATCGGTGAAGAATAAAGACGAGCTGGTGGAGATGGCTTATCTCACCAAAGAAAATCCGGTGTGGGTGGTTTATCCCAAGGGGATTCAGGCCGTCACGGAAAACGACGTCATCAAAGCCGGACGCTCGGTTGGGTACTCCGACATTAAAGTAGTCGCGTTTTCGGCGACGCATACGGCACTCAAATTTAAGCCGCGCGACCGCTAGCTGTTTTCGCGCGAGAGGATGCTCTGATCCAGCTGATGCAGCAGCTCCTCGCGGCGCGAGTAAGGGCCGGGCGTGTAGGCGCGCGATTGGATGCCCGCTTGGGAGAGTTCCACGATGCCCCAATCTTCGCGGTTGGTGAGATCCCAAAAATCGATCGCATCGTTGGCCTCAAAATCGGGCTTGGCCATTTCGTCCGGATGAAAATGCCACTCGCAGACGATCTGGGTTTTATCCACGGCTTTCGGCCACAACCTGTGGGTCATCATGTAATCCGGATGGAGGCTCAGCAGAAAGTTCGGATAGATGGTGTAATAACAGACTTTCTTGCGTTCCTCTTCGTTCAGGCCGGGTAAATAGTTCCGGCGGCGCCTGCCATCGATGCTCATGGTTTCAGCATCGCCGCGGAATCCCATGGAGCCGCCGACGTAGGTGTTATGCGCGGGTTCGTTGTTTGCGCCGAGATAATCTGTGAGGCGATTGAGCGCGGGATGCAGAACCGGGCAGTGCAGGCACTCATTGTAGTTGAGTGTGATGAGCTTCCAATTTGCCGCGACATCGTAGACGATTCGCTTATGCAGCCGCAGATCCTGCATGCGCCAACTCGCGAATTTTTGCGGCAGATCAGACAGTTGCTGCGCGAGAGACTCGGCGGGCTGGGTAAGATTCAGGTTTAGAAAAACGTGGCCATCCCAGGTGCCGCAGTGGACGGAGTGAAGCGGATAATCGTTGCGTGAGAAAAGCAGCGGGTCCATTTGCGGCGCTCCAATCAGCGTGCCGTCCAGGCCGTAGGTCCAACCGTGATATGGGCACTGGATCCGGCCGGGAAGTTGTCCCTCCGATGCGCTGCACATGCGTGTTCCACGGTGGCGGCAGACATTGTAGAAGGCGCGCGGCTGGCCGCCCGAATCGCGCGTCACGATAATACTCTCGCCGCAGACTTCCTGTAAGAAATACTGGCCGGGAGATGCGATTTGCTCCTCCCGGCCGGCACAGATCCAGCTTCCGAAATAGAATCTCTCTATCTCTTGCTGGAAGAGTTGAGAATCCGTGTAGTAGCGGGCCGGAAGAGTTTTGGGGGTGGAAGTCACCACCCAAAATTATGGCACGCTACCGCATCGCTGCTATCGGCTGGATGTAGAGCCCAGTTGTTTCTGGGCTTCCTGGGCCATCTGCAAATGGTGCTCAAGAGTGGGCAGAGTATCCGACGCGAAAGTCTTGATGTCTGCGTCTTTTGCTACACGAGCTTCTCTTTTGAACTCCGCGACGTCTGTCTGGTGATCCTTCACCATCGCAGTGATGTAGGCACGATCGAACTGTGCTCCAGACAGTTTTGAGAGCCGATTATAGAGCGCCTGATCTTTCGCATTCAGGGAATCGGGAACCGTCACACCTTTGTTCGACACGACGCCCTTCAGTTTGTCGTTGGCGGCGGAGTGATCTTTCACCATCTGGTCACCAAAACTAGTGACGGCCTGGTTAGAACCTTTTTGCTTAGCGAGTTCGCCCAATTTTACTTCGGCGAGGCCGCCTTCGGCTGCCGAGGTAACAAAGTGACTGTCTACGCGGTCGAGCGACTGGGCATTCGCCAGGGTGAGTGACGCCGCCACAAATGATAACGAAAATACTTGACTTAAACGCATATAGCTCCTTTCGTTCTACGCTGCTAAGTAGATCGGAGCGCGGACGCATTTGTTTCGCATCCACATTGGCTTGGGTGGTACGGGATCGACTACGTCCGGGCCGGGCTCGTCCGGCTCTGGACCTGGGAGAGGCTCGGGAACTTCCGGGTCCGGATCTGGTTTTGGCGGGCGGGGTTCGTTTGTTGGTCTTGGCATGCACTCTGCTCTGCAGCTTTGGTGCCATCTTTCCAGTTCCACCACTTCAGCAATTCCGGATCGTGTTTGGATTCCGATGCGAAGTAGACAGCGCAGCGAAAGACGTAGAGAACGCAGCGGTCCACGCGCTGATTCATTTTGCGGCAAAGTTCGGAATACAGGAATTGAGGATCGCCGCCGCGTAGGTCAGCGACCTCGCGGATGCCAAGCGAATAAAGGTCGGAAGCGATGGAGGGTCCAACTCCTGGAATCCGGGATAAGTCAACGATGGAAGCCGATTTCATAGTTCGATATTACTTTCGGAGCGGCGGCGAGGATTGGAAAAAACGGACAACTACTTGGCGCCGGTCTGGAGCTGGGCGGGGACTTCGTAATTGGGATCGTTCAGGAACATTTGGATATCCGTCTGGCAGTACGCCGCTGTAGCACCCGTGATCCGGCTTTCGGCGATCCAAAGAGCCAGAGCGTCGCAGATCTCGCAACGATTGGTGATTTCATCCTTGGTGACGGCCCGGATGAAGACAGGCTTTTCAGCGCCGCCGGAAGGACCCATGGTCTCATGCTACTTAAGAAAGACACGGCAGGCAAGCCGTGAAAACACTTAGTCGACGATCGCCTGGTATGCCAGCGCGTGGAACAGGCCCTCGAGATTGCGTCCGCTATCCGGATGCACCTGCGCCATGAAAATGGTGATCATCTGTTCTCTTGGGTCAATCGAAAACGACGTGTAAAAGAAGCCGCCCCAATTGTATTCGCCAGGCGAGCCCAGTTCCGCGAGAGGCGTTTTATCCCCATTGATGCCGAAGCCGATGCCAAAAGATTGATCGCCGCCCATCTTGCCTAATTGGTCGTGCGTCATGAGTTCGACGGATTTCCGGCTCAGCAGCCGCGTGTTCCCGAATTTTCCGCCGTTCAGCATCAATTGGCAGAAGCGCGCGTAATCCGTGGCTGTGGAGCATAAACCGGCGCCGCCGGAGAAAAGCTTCTTTGGTCCTTTTACCGGATAATCGGCGGTGTAGTGGAACGAGCCCTCTTCAATCGCGGTGTCGGGGAAACGCTCCAGGCCCTTTCCCGGATACCACGTGTAGGCGGTGGCCAGCCGGTTCGCTTTGTTGTCGGGAACGAAGAAGTAGGTATCCTGCATCCCGAGCGGTTCAAAGACTCGTGTGCGCAGGAACTCGTCGAAGCTCTTTCCGGAAATGACTTCGACGAAGTAACCGAGAACATCCAAGCCGAGGCTGTATTCGAAACGGTCTCCCGGATTGAAAAGCAAGGGGAGGCCGGCGAGATGTTTCACGCTATCGCCGATGGTGCCGTCGTATTGCGAGAGCCCGTCTGCGACTTTCGCGTCCTTGTACATTTGACCGAGGTCGCCGTTCCATGGATATGTAATGCCGGAGGTGTGCGTGAGCAGATTCTTGATGGTAATTTCGCGCGTCGCCGGGATTGTGTACGATGCGCCGGATGCGGGCTTTACCAAAACTTTCGGATTCTTGAACTCGGGAATGTATTTCGAGGCCGGATCTTCGAGCAGAAAATTGCCTTCTTCGTAGAGCATCATCACAGCGAGGCTGGTGATCGCTTTGCTCATGGAACAGATGCGGAAGATGGCGTCGGTGGGCATGGGCTTTCCCGATTCGCGGTCCTGCATGCCTTGCGCTTTGAGCCAGGCCACGTGCCCGCGGCGCGCAACCAGTGTGACCGCGCCTGCGATGCGTTTTTCATCGATGGCTTTTTGTACGGTTGTGGCGATCCGGTCCAGGCGTTCCGAGGAAAGGCCGACGGATTCGGGCTTGGCTGGTGTCAGTTCCTGGGCTGATGAGGTCAGGGCGGCGATACAGAAGACTAGCGCTATACTCGGTCGATTCATCATGGTGAAATATATATTACGCTCCCTTGCGGTCGCGGTTCGGTTCGGGTTTGGTCCACTGGCGGCTGCGGGCGGATTCCAGCACTGCATCCGTTACCTGATCGGTGGCAAGGGCGTCGCGGAATGTCGGTGCGGCTTGGTTACCCTGGCCAAGCGCTTCTAAGAAATCGGCGAACTGATGTACGAAGGTGTGCTCGTAACCGATCTGCAGGCCCGGCACCCACCAGTGCTTCATGTACGGATGATCGCCATCGGTCACGTGAACGCTGCGCCATCCGCGCAGTTGACTCTCGTCGCGATGATCGAAGTAGCGGATGCGGTGCAGATCGTGGAGATCCCACTCGGCGGATGCGTTTTCGCCGTTGATTTCGAGGGTGTAGAGCGCCTTATGACCACGGGCGTAGCGCGTGGCTTCAAACGTGGCCAGCGATCCGTTGGCGAAGCGCGCGAGCACCGCGCTGGCATCGTCGATTCCGACGGGCTGCACTTCGCCGGATAGATTGTGCTTGCGTTCCTTTATGAACGTTTCGGTCATGGCGGTGACTTCCGCGATGGGGCCGTTCAGCCAAAGCGACGTATCGATGGCATGCGCGAGCAGGTCGCCAGTGACGCCGCTGCCAGCCACCGCGAGATCCAGCCGCCACAATCCTTCGCCCCCTTGCGGGAGGCTGGGGGAGATCGTCCAGTCCTGCAAAAATTTTGCGCGGTAATGAAAGATGCGGCCAAAGCGGCCTTCGTCGAGCAGTTGTTTGAGCAGCATCACGGCCGGCACGCGGCGGTAGTTGTACCAGACCATGTTAGGGACGCTGGCGGATTCTACGGCGTCCGTCATGGCGCGCCCTTCCGTCGCATTTCGGCCGAGCGGCTTCTCGCAGAGCACCATTTTGCCGGCCTTCGCCGCGGCGATCGCGATTTCGGCGTGCGTGTCGTTGGGGCTCGCGATGTCGATCAGATCGATATCCTGGCGGGCGACCAATGTTCGCCAGTCGGTCTCGCAGGATTCGTAGCCCCAATTGTCGGCGAACGATTTTGCGCGATCGATATTGCGCGCGCACACCGCTTTCAGAACAGGACGGTAAGGAAGATCGAAGAAGCGGCCGGCTTGCAGGAACGCGTTCGAATGGGCGCGGCCCATGAATCCGTAGCCGACTAATCCGATGTTCAAATCTTTTTTTGTCATTGCTAATCCCAGCCGTTTGCGTTCCGGACGGCGATCATGGTTGAGAGGATATCGCGCCAAGTGGATGGCTGGTGCATCACCTGGTTGGGAAACATGCAGCCGTCCCAGCAAATGTGTTGGAAAGCCCGGGTTGGCGTGCCGTCCTCGTTCTTCATCCACCATCCGGCCACGCGCACGATCTCCATTTTGCCGTTGGGATCGCGCGGGAGACAGTGGCGGCCGGTCTTGTCGTGCGATCCGGAACCTTTCACGGTGGCGTCGTTTTGGGCGACGTGGAAATCGATGGTCCAGGGGCGCAGAGCGCGCGTCATCGTTTCAATCGCAGAATCCAGCACGCGTTTGTCGGACCAGTCGAAGTTTTCGGGAAGGATGCGATCTTCGGGCGCGTTGTACCCGAGTGTGAACAGCAGCGTGTGCGCCATGTCCGCCTGGAAGCCGAGCGTTCGCGGACGATCTACTTTTTCGAGAAGCTCAACCATCCGCTTCCAGCTATGCATGCCGCCCCAGCAGATTTCTCCTTCCGCAGCCAGGCGCTCGCCAAAACTCTCGGCGATGTCGCAGGCTGCGCGGAACGTGTCGGCTATTTTCGCGGTGTTGCCTTTTGGATCCTTCGCCCACTCGGCGGGGCTGGCCGCCGAATCGATCCGCACGATGCCGTATTTACGGATGCCGATCTCGCGCAATGTTTTCGCGATGCTGCAGGCTTTCCGGACCTGCGTCAAGAAATTTGCGCGATCGCTTTCCGAGCCCATGGCCGAACCGCCGCCGGTGGGCGGCCAAACCGGCGCGACCACGGAACCC
>DATGIH010000349.1:0-8749 GCA_035295865.1 Bryobacteraceae bacterium | reverse complement strand
GAGTGGTGTCGGCGACCACTATGACCGGATTGCCTCCGCAGCGCGGACTCAACGCCAACGACACGCAGATCGAAGGCTGGGTGCAGCGCAAAGGCGGACCTATCCAGAACATGGATTATTGGCAGCGCGTCGGACCGCAGTTTTTCGAGACGCTGGGCGTTCGCCTCATCGAGGGCCGCTTTTTCGATGAGCGCGATGGGGCCAGCGCGCCGCTCGCGGTAATCGTGAATCAAACCACGGCGCGTACCTACTGGCCGGGACAAAGCGCGATCGGACATCGCGTGAAGCCGGCTTTCCAGGGTGAGTGGCGAACCGTGGTTGGCGTGGTAGAAGACGTGAAGAACGCGGGGCTGGATAAGCCCACGGGAACTGAATTGTTCATTCCGATGCGTCAACCCGTACGTTTCCCGCTGCTGGCCGGCTTCGCCGTGCTGCGAACCAAAAGCGATCCCGCGCAACTGTCGGCCGCCGCCCGGAATGTGATCCGCGAGATCGACTCTTCGCTTCCAGTGTCCGCCATTAAGACGATGGATGACGTGCTTTCCACCGCGCAGGCACGGCCGCGTTTTCTGACGCTGCTGCTGACCCTGTTCGCAGGCGTGGCTTTGGTCTTGGCGGCCGTCGGAATCTACGGCGTCATCTCATATTCGGTCGCGCAGCGCACTGGCGAATTCGGCATCCGGATCGCGATGGGCGCTTCGTCGAAGGACGTTCTCGGAATGGTGCTCGGCCAGGGCTTGATGCTCGGCGCCATTGGCGTCCTTCTGGGCGCGGCCGGGGCACTCGCGCTGACGCGCTTGATCCGCGGGCTGCTGTTCGGGATCAGCTCATTCGATCCAGTAACGTTTGTCGTGATGGCAGCCGTGCTGACGGCGGTAACGCTCGCGGCTTGTTTCATTCCGGCTCGGCGGGCCACCCGTGTCGATCCGATGATTGCGCTGCGGTACGAATAAGGCAAGCCTGAGGCCTGTCCCGCTATAATAGGAAGTAACTCCTCTTCGAGTTCGGCCGGGTCTGCCGAGCTATCCACGTTGGTCCGGAAAAACACAGTCGAAATCGAAAGGATTGGTGTCTCTATGAAACAGTACCTGTTAATCAGCGACTTTGATCAAACACTGAGCTTCAACGATTCGGGAATTGTGCTGGCGGAAATGCTGGGCATTCCCAATTTTCAGGAGAAGATTCACGGGCTCTCGAACATTCATCTGGTGCAGCAAGGCGGTGAACTCGCGTACTTGCTGCTGCACGATCCGGAGTTCCGGCGCGTGCGCAAGCACGATTTGATCGAAGCGGGAAAGCGCATTCGGCTCAAACAGAACATTCGCCAGTTGTCGCGCCTGCTCGACGATCTGGACGGCCACCATTTTTCGTTCTACGTGGTCTCGGCTGCGCCGGAGGAAGTGATTCAATCCGCGCTCGAGGGCATTGTCCCGCCCGAGCACATTTATGGCGCGCGTTTCCGCTACGATTCAACGAGCGGCGAGATTCAATCCATAGAACGCGTCTCGGCAGGGTACGGAAAGGTCGCGGCGCTGGAGGAGTTGCGATCGAAGCTGCCCATCAGCCACGATCGCATTGTGTACGTGGGCGACGGCAGCTCCGACGTCCATGTCATGCTGCATGTTAATAGACTCGATGGCCTGACCATCGCAGTATCGGAGAACAAATACATCACGCAGATCGCGCGGCGGACCATTTTGAGCGAAGACGGCCTGAGTGTTCTGATCCCGATCTTGGAGGATATCCTGGGCTGGAACTCGATCCGGATCCGCGCGTTCTTTGAATCGCACGGGTTCCTGCTGCAGGAATGGGACAAGGTCCGCACCGATTCGCTGACCATTTCAAAAGTCTCGGGTCATTCGCACGCGAAAGCGTTGGAGATCCAATGAAACTCGAATGGATCGGCTGGGTGGCGACCGCGTTGTTCGCCAGCTCCTATTTTTTCAAACAAGCCAACGCGCTGCGCAAAGTGCAGGCGGGCGCGGCCCTTGTGTGGGTAGTCTATGGAGTGATCATCCACGCGTTTCCGGTGGTGGTGGCGAATGTCGTGGTAGCGAGCGTCGCGTTGTACTCAGCCGTGCTGGACCGAAAAGCCACGTAGCGCACGCACTCCTGCGTGCCGCGTCCCCACTCGTGGGGACGCTTTGGAAGTGGTTCTTCGCTATTTGTGTTCGCATGAGTGCGAACACGGCACGCACGAGTGCGTGCGCTACAGCAACTCGTTCTCAATCGCGCGCACCACGCGATCGTCGCCGATCTTGGAATTGATCATCATGTGATAAAGATGCCGGTTCGGCCATTCCTTGCCGAAATATTTCTGGATGAAGGTAGCGCGCTCCTGATCAATGGAAGAAAGCAGTTCCACCGCTTCCTCTTCGTTCTTGCCCGATGCCATGACGCGGCGCAGCTTTTCTTCCCACGGCGCATAAACGAAGATGTGGAACGCGTCCTCCCGGTCCCGCAGAAAATAAGGCGCGCCGCGGCCCACGATCACGCAGTTTCCTTCCGACGCTGCGCCATCGATTACGCGGTGCATGAATGCCACCATGCTGTCGGCATCGAAATGCGCCAGACCTGCTACCGGCAGGCTGCGCTCATAGCTGCCTCGGATAAAGACCTTCATCAAGCGATAGAACAACGGATCGCAGCGCTCGTCCAGCCGGTCCACGCACGCCTGATCCACGTGAGCCAGGCGCGAAATCTCGGTGGTAAGCGCCTGATCCCAGAGCTTCCATCCCAGCCGTTCGGCAAGTTTCTCGGCGATGGCCGTGCCGCCGGCCCCGAATTCCCGTTCGATGGTGATCACCCGGATCATTTGTCTCAGCTATTTTACATGGTCAAATGTAGGAATGAACGCAGAAGAGATCCGGGCGTTGCAAGCGCCGCTTAAGGAAAAATACCGGCAGCAGGCGGATTCCGCGATGATCACGCTGCGCGCGGAAGGCCGCGTCGGCGAGGGGATCACGTGCAAACTGGAAACCGGCAAGGGACTGGTCGCCGCCGGATTGCATCCGGCGAGCGGCGGTGACGGCTTGTCCGCCTGTTCCGGCGACATGCTGCTCGAAGCGCTGGTGGCTTGCGCGGGTGTCACGCTGGGCGCGGTCGCAACAGCGCTAGGGATCACGCTGCGCGATGCGACGGTTCACGCCGAAGGCGATCTGGATTTTCGCGGAACCATGGGAGTCTCGAAAGAAGTGCCCGTGGGCTTTCAAAAGATCCGGCTGCGATTCGATCTGGACACCGACGCGAGCGAAGAGCAACTCGACACGCTGATCCGTCTAACAGAAAGATATTGCGTCGTTTATCAAAGTCTTAGGCACCCGGCGCCAATCGACGTCACGCGCCGCGTCGCATGTTAACCTGAGTTAAGTATGCCCTTGTTTCTGGACATCCACAATCTTCAGGGCCTTAAGGCTGAAGATGTCGCCAAGGCGCACGAAGCCGATATCGCAACGCAGCGGAAATACGGCGTGGAGTACCGGAAATATTGGTTCCACGAAAGTACAGGAAAAGCATTCTGTCTGTTTGAAGCGCCGAACGCGGAGGCAGCCAATCGTGTGCACTGCGAAGCGCATGGTCAGATCGCGGAGAAGATCATCGAAATCCAGCCGGAGCTGGCTGAGGGATTCCTGGGTGGCGGCGAAGTAAACGCGGCTGGAGCGGTTTTGATTCCGGGCGGCGGCCCCGAAGCGCGCGATTCCGGAATCCGCACCATTCTGTTCACCGACATCGTAAACTCCACGCAGGTGACGCAGAATTACGGTGATGAGAGGGCGCTGGCTTTCCTAAAGATCCACGACATGATCGTGCGCAACGCGCTGGCTGGATTCAATGGGCGGGAAGTCAAGCATACCGGCGACGGCATCATGGCTTCGTTCATCTCTGCATCGGCGGCGGTCCGCTGCGCGGCGCGCATCCAGCGCGATTTTGCGGTGCTCCGGCAGGATGAAGGCGCGCATCCGGTGCAGGTGCGAATCGGGGGTGCCGCCGGAGAGCCTGTCGAGCATGAGAACGACATCTTCGGCGCGACCGTCCAGCTTGCATCGCGGCTCTGTTCCCATGCCGAACCCGATCAGATTCTGGTATCGAGCGTGGTGGCCGATCTGTGCATGGGCAAAGGATTGTCGTTCCGCGCGCTCGGGGAAGTGCCGCTCAAAGGATTCGAGCAGCCGGTCCGGGTCCATGCCGTGGAATGCGACTAAAGTGGGGTCGCCAATCCTGGCTGCAGCCGCGCTTTTAACCGGCATCTTTGCTCGCCGAACGGGCCGCCTGAAAGGGCGGCTGCGGGCAGGATTGCCCGCCCCACATCAACTTAGTGCGTCATCGCGTACACCACGTAGTTGATTCCGATGCGAAGCCCGAGCGCTGAATAGCGTTCCGGATACAGCGGATTATCGGCGTGCTCCCAGGAATCGCCCAGATCCATGTTGTGACAGATCGCCACCATTAGCCGGCCCTTGTCGTCATAGATGCCTCGCCAGCGCGCCTCGTAGCCGTCATGTTCCCAAATCTGGTGCGTGAACAAAACCTGCTCGCCCGGCACCTGGTAGCGATCATCCAAATCGAAAATCGTGTGAAAGATCGCGTCTTTGTCCTCGATGTCGACAATCGGCCGATCTGGAAACACGCGGCTCATCCCGGCGACGAAAACGTCCCACTCGCGTGTTCCGTGAAAATCGTCGCACATGAAAAATCCGCCGCGCAGCAGGAAATCGCGCAGCTTAGCCGCTTGCTGATCCGTGAGATTCCAATGCCCCACCTCCACGCCATAAAGCCACGGCCAGTTGTACACATCGTCGCCGTCATCCAGACTGACCGGCTGCTCCACCGAACGTGTCTGAAGGCGCGTTAAGCGGCGAAGCGCCGCTGAGAGATGGCGATCCGAGCGCGGATAATCGATGGTCCAATTGGTTCCTCCGAGTTGCCAATTTCCAACCGGCCGGTCATATGAGCGGGCGTCGGGATACATCAGCCGGGCGAAGGTCCACTCGCCGGGGACTTTGTAATCGCTTGGCTTTGGGAAATTGTTGTACTCCCAGCCCGGATATTCGCGAAACTGCTTTTGGCCGAACATCGCACAAGCGAGCAACGCGCAGGCCCAAACAGCGAACTTCACAATCTTTGGACGCGTGGGAATCTTCCCCGTTGTACGCATTTACTTCTTACGTTCAGAATGCCACGCCCAAGCCCCAATCCCTAATCCCCAACCCCCAGATATACTGGTCCAATGCCAGCTAACTCAGGACCCATTCAACGCTTTGCCGGTCTCGGATTGCGAATCACCGGGGCTCTTGCTTTTCTGGCGCCGCTGTTGACTCGTTTGGTGGTGGGCTTCGGCTTCCACGCTACCGGACACGGCAAGCTGCAGGACTTGGGCAAAGTCACCAAATTCTTCACCGATCTCGGCATCCCGTTTCCAGCAGCTAACGCCGCATTCGTTTCTGGCCTCGAGTTTTTTGGCGGACTTCTGCTGATCGTAGGCCTGGGCACTCGGATCATCGCCTTCCTGCTTTCGGGCAGCATGGTGGTCGCACTCTTGACCGCTGACAAAGCCGATTTCATCAACAAATTCCTGCCCGACCCAACCGACGTCGCCTCCTTCACGTACTTGCTATTCTTAATATGGTTGGTCCTTTACGGACCCGGCCCCATCAGCATCGATTACTTTTTGAGCAAGTGGCTGGGGCTGAACGGCAAAACCGGAGATTCGAAGTAATGGCCAACAATCGGTGGGATTATCCGGATCTGGGATTCGGGATCGGACTGCGCTCCGTGCACTTCGAGCACATCCTCAAAAACAATCCAACCATCGATTGGTTCGAAGTACTTTCGGAAAACTACATGGATACGGGCGGCCGCCCGCTGCACGTACTCGATCAGGTGGCCGAGCGATATCCGGTAGTTTTGCACGGCGTTTCGCTCAACGTGGGCAGCACGGATCCCATCGATTTCGATTTCCTCAAAAAGCTCAAGGCGCTCGCGAAACGCGTGAACGCGCGCTGGGTTTCGGATCATCTATGCTGGACAGGCGTCACCGGCAAGAACACGCACGATCTGCTTCCGATGCCTTATACGGATCAGGCGCTGCGCCACACCATTCAGCGCGTGCGCGAGATCCAGGATTTCATGGAGCGGCCCATCGCGCTTGAGAACGCGTCCACGTATCTCGAATTCAGCACATCGAAGTGGCCGGAGAGCGAATTCATCTCCGCGCTGGCGGAAGAGGCCGATTGCGGCATTCTGCTGGACGTGAACAACGTCTACGTCAGCTCGTTCAATCACGGGTTCGATCCCAAGAAATACATCGACCGGATCCCCAAGGATCGCCTGGTGCAGATGCATCTGGCCGGTCACACCAACAAAGGCACGCACATCCTGGATACGCACAGCGATTACGTGATCGACAAAGTCTGGGACCTGTATCGCTACGCCCATCGCCAATTGGGCGGCGCGTCGACGCTGCTCGAATGGGATGCGAACATTCCCGCCTTCGACGTGGTGCACGGCGAAGCGTTGAAGGCGCGCCGCTTCCGTGAAGAGGAAGAAAAGCTGATCGCCTCGCCGGAGCTGGAAGAGATTCCCGCGTATGGGGACTAATCCGGATTTCGCGCGCGTCCAACGCTGGATGCAGACGCTCATTGCCGGCCAAGGCACTTGCGAAGAAGCGATCACGTCCGAAAAAGCGCAGGCGGAAATCCCGGCTGATGTCGCCCGCACGGTTGTGCTTCCCTCCAAAACGCTCTCGCCGTTCGAGCGCCTGGACATCTATCGCGACATGTACCTGTTGCGCATGGAAGAGGCGCTCGCGACAGATTATCCGGGGCTGAAGCATTTTCTGGGCGACGACGAATTCATGCGACTGGTGGCGCGCTACGTGGAGGTTTATCCGTCGCGCAGCTACACGCTGAATCGCTTGGGCGATCATCTTCCGGAATTCGTGGCAACAGACTCCGAGCTTCCCAAGCGCGATTTTTGTCACGATCTCGCACGCCTCGAACTCGGGCTCACTGGCGTATTCGATGCGGGTGAAACTCCTCCGATGACTCCGGCGGCGGTGCAAGCAGTCCCGCAGGATGCTTGGGAGACTGCGCGGCTGAAGCCGATTGAAGCCTTCCGCCTGATGGAATTCGATTATCCGGTGAGCCGCTACCTGGGCTTCGTGGACGAGGAGAATCCAAAGCCACGCCTAGCAGCGAAAAAAACGTGGATCGTCGCCTACCGCAAGAATTACCACGTCCATCGGATGGATCTCACCCAGCCCGCCCACGCGTTGCTGTCGGCGCTCGCATCAGGGGAGACCGTGGGCGACGCCATTGTCGGCGTCATGACGCAAAAGTGGCGTCCGGCAGTGAAAGAGAAGCAGCTTTTCGAATGGTTCCGCGATTGGATGGCGGAGGGTCTGTTTCAAGCCGTGGAAGTCCAACCTTCCTGAAACTTTTCGCCGCGCGCGCAATCTGCTAAGGAGGAGGGCTTCGTGAACCCGAACAAAAAGCAGCCCGACTCGACCCCCAATCCAAGCGAAGACGAAGAAGTGGACGAAGCTGGCGAAGAATCTTTTCCCGCCAGCGACCCGCCAACTTGGACGTCGTCGGTAGCCGACTGAAATCGTAACAGCGCCTTGCGGTAAACTCGGTCGTAGCAAGCGTTTTCCCGCGCGGGCGCGTAGCTCAGGTGGATAGAGCATCAGCCTTCTAAGCTGAGGGTCGCTGGTTCGAGTCCAGCCGCGCCTACCATCGCATCCACGATTGAGAGCCCACGCGCGATCGCGGGAATCCTTATTGATCTGAAACGACCTTAGACTCCACCTGGAACTTCCGGTAATCGCTCCACGTCAGCTCCTGTTCCAGCGCCAGCTTTACCACCAGACCCAGGCGGCCGCTTCCGCTGGTAAACTCGCGCTTGGGCAGCCAGACTTCGTCGTTGACGCGCGTTTGCTCGAAAACCAATTTCGCGCCCGGGTTCAGGCGCGCCAGAAACAAGCCGAAGGAAATGACGCCGGTGGTTTCGGCCTCGAGCCGGACCCATTGGTATTCCGCCTTGTCAATCCAGATCTTGCCGCGGATCTTCAGCAGCGCCTTGCCATCGCTGGATTTGGGCTTTGCATCCGGCTTCGGAGTTGCGGAAATTTTCCAGGCATCGTGGCCATCGATTTTAGCGTCGCCCTCCAGCTGAAAATCGTAGAGGTCCGGGATTTCGCGCAAGAACTCGCGATCTTTCCGGCGTTCCTTTTCGATTTCCGCCAAGCGGCGCTGGCGCTGCTCCGGCGTCTCGCGCTCCAGCTTGGCTACGGCTCTGTCCAGCTTCTCTTGCCGCTTGCGCTGCTCGTCCGGAGGCAGGGGTTTTCCGTTGCGCTCAATGATCCTGCGGTGCAGCTCGCCATAAAGGATCAGCGTTTCCCAGGCTTCCGATTCAACCGATTTCGTGTTGCCTTTGGAATCGAGATGGCGCTCCGTGTTGTGCGCCACCCAGGTATAGTTCTGCATCCGGTGCCAGTTGATTTGATCGAGCTCGACGGATTTGCGAACGATTTCGCGAGCGTCCTGCGCGGAGAGAGCGAAGGCTCCGAGGGCAGCGCCCAGCAGAACCCTTACGCTTGCGACCATTCGTGTCCGATGCGTGTCGTCACCACACGCTCGGGGCGGCTGCCGGCGGCGGCAACAAAGCGCTCCACCGGTTCGAAGTACGGCTCACGGCTCAGCCGGAATGTCTGGTGATGCACAGGCATCATGAATTCTGCGCCGCAATCGGC
>DATGIH010000348.1:0-2242 GCA_035295865.1 Bryobacteraceae bacterium | reverse complement strand
ATCAATTCGCCGGCGCGTTCCAACGCCATGGTGACGTTGAACATCGGAAAGCCGTGCGCGAAATTCGTGGTGCCATCCAGCGGATCCACGTACCAGGTAAACTCAGACGTGCCCTTATTCCCACCGCCCTCTTCCGCCACGATCGAGTGCGTCGGAAAATGCGCGCGCAACCGCTCCACCACCAGCCGCTCAGAAGCGCGATCGGCTTCCGTCACCAGATCGAATTCACCCTTGAGCTCGAACCCGATATGCCGATCGAAGTAAGACGCGAGCAGCGCCCCGGCCTCACGTCCAATCTCCTGACTTGTCTCGAGAAAAGAGGGCATAATGTAGCGCACGCACTCGTGCGTGCCGCGTTCACACTCGTGTGAACGCCTTCAAAAACTACTCTTCGTACAAATACTTAATATCGTGCTTAAACAGAAACAGGTTTGGCGCGTTATGGCGTGTCAGCCGGATGAAGTTGGCGTCGTAAAACTCGATCAGCCCTTCCACCTCTTCATTGCTGCTCAACCGGATGCGAACGGGAATCTCGTTGTCGATCAGATAACGCAGATACTTTACTTCTTCGAACGTCTGCTCCGGGGCCTTCGTCTTCGCTTTGCTCATACCTTCGCCACTCTTATCGGCCCGATCCTTTTGTGGATTCATCGGATTCCCCATAATAGCCGCTGCGAGTGAGCACTCGCAAATTCTTGCCCTTCACATCCAGTTTCAAAGTGTGGTAACGATCCTTGGACAGCGGCACATCGTGCGGATAATAGCCAATCAAATATTGTGTCCGTAATTCGCGCAAGATGTCATCGAAAACCCGGTCAAGTTCGGCCGACGCGCTCGGCTTAAACACGCGCCCGCCGGTTCCGGCCGCGAGGGTGGTGAGCGCGTTCTCGCCTCCGATGTTGCGTCCGGCATCGTTGGTAATGGGCATGACGAGAATCGGATACATCACCACATCCGCTGTCTGCGCACTCTGCAGCGCCTGATGGAAATTTTTCACGCTGGTGGTGTCGCCGCCGTCGGTCACAATCACAATCACGTGCCGGCCATCGCGCATTTCCAGGTGCTGGGAGGAAAAGTAGATCGCATCGTACATCGAGGTGCCGCCCTCGGAGTGCAACTGCCTCAAGCTGGAATCCAACCGGGCGAAACGCCGCGTGAAGCTGCTCATCAACGTCACTTCCCAGTTGAAGCTGTAAAGCGCGGCAGTGTCCTTCGGATTGCCCTGCTCCAAAAGCGCCTTGAAAAACTTGCGGACGGAATCCAGCTCGTAATGCATCTGGATTCCCGTGGAAGCGCTGGAGTCAACTAAAACAGCAACCGAGAGCGGCTGCTCCGTCTGCCGGTCGAACACCGCGATTTCTTGTGGAACGCCGTTGTCGTAGACGGTGAAATCGCTCTTGTTGAGCGATCCTATGAGCTGTCCGTTCGCGTCTTTCACCGTCGCCAGCAGCCGCACCAGCCGCACATCCACTCTGATGTTGATGGGCTTGTCCTGCGGCCACCCGGGAACGCTGAGAGAAAGTGCGGAAATCAGGAAGCCAGCGGCGCGGCCGATCACTTTTTGAGCACGGACTCGTCCCACTCGCCCTCCACCCAAATCTCGCCGTCCGTGAAATGTTCCTTCTTCCAAATCGGGACCGTCCGCTTCAGCCGGTTGATTCCATCGAGCGCGGCATCGAAAGCCGGCTTCCGATGCGGCGCCGTCACAATCACCGCGACACTGGTCTCGCCCACCTGCATGCGTCCCAGCCGGTGGACCATCGCAATCCGGCTGATGGCGTGCGCCGCAGCGATCTGGCGGCCTATTTCCGCCATCGTCTTGATCGCCATCGGCTCATAGCATTCGTAATCCAAATACTCGGTCGGCCGGCCTTTGGTGTTGTTCCGCACCACGCCTTCGAAATTGACAATCGCTCCGTCCACACCTTGCAGCAGTTGTTTCGAGATCGTAGCGGAATCGATCGGCTCGCGCGTCAGTGCAAAAAAATGCCCCGGCTCGGCGTCGAAAATCTGGTGCGTGTACCTCCCCGTCCCGCCACTGACCGGCGGTAGAAACGCAATTTCGTCATTCTCCCGCACGATTTCCGAGCGATCGCAAAACTGATGGTTCGAAGCCAGCACGATGCTCGAAGAAAGCGCCTTGAGCCGGGGAAATTCACCTGCGTACCGATCGAAAATCGACTCGAGGCGCGCCCCCGGATCCACCTCGATGGCCTCCTCGGAGCGGCCCGTAATATCCCGC
>DATGIH010000347.1:0-4741 GCA_035295865.1 Bryobacteraceae bacterium | reverse complement strand
CCGAAAGCTCGCCGTGTCTGACGTCCGGGTCGGCATTGCTCGCAGTGGACGGTGTGAGCTTGTTCAAACTGTAGCGGATTATCTTCATGACTATGGGGCTGTAATTTCGATCGGTTCCGATGGTTTACTTTGGTTCCCGGTCTGATCCACGGCTGTTACCTGATATCTGTAATGCTTGCCGGATTCGATCTTGCGATCCGAATAGACGGGCCCGGCTAAACCTGCCGCGATTTGGAGAAAGGGTCCATTTTCTTCGGAACGGAATACGCGATACTCCTTGAAATCCGTTTCTGTGTTGCGCGTCCAGGCGAGTTCGATCGCGCCCACACCCTGCGAAGCCGCCAAACCTGCCGGAGCCGCGGGCGGGAAAATATCTTGCGGAGTGACAAGATTCGATGCCACCGTTTCGCTCTCGGTCTTGTCGTGGATCCCTTCCACGTAATATTGATAGGTCTTGCCGTACTCGGTGGTGGTGTCGGTGTAATCGGGCTTGTCGGAATTTCCGATAACGCTCGGTCCCGGCTGATCGCCGGTTTTGCGAAGAATCCGGAAGGTTGATACGCCCGGCTGATTCCACGTCACGCGAACCCCTTCCGGTACCGGTTCCGCCTTCACATCCGACGGATTCGCAAGGGGCGCTTCTATTTTAATGGGAACAAAGTTCGACCATTCCGACATTCGCCCTTTGGTATTTCCCAGGCGCACGCCGATGATCAAATCTTTCCCGGCAAAATCCTTTACCGGTTCGAGCACGCGCGCGGCCCCTGGCTGCGGCAGCGGCGAAACATCGATCTTTTGAGCGCCGTTCGCCCAGTCGTTCGCGTTGAAACCGCCGGACGGGCTGGGCCCGATGCGCAAATCCACGCTCCCCAGCTGTTTCAACACCAGGCCTTCTGTGGTGAGCTTCGGAACTCCGAATTGAATATCGATCTTGTCGCCGCGTTGTACGGCTCCCAGATCCACAACGCGCGTAGGAATATTGAGCGCCGGATAGAGGGGCTCACCAACAGATCCGCAGCCTGCCAATACGAGGAACAGTGGGGCAACCAATCCTGGCTGCCGCCGGCTTTCGAGGCGGCGACGATTGATCAGCGCGTCCATCGCTCAGAGAATATACCGGCTCAAATCCTGATCCTTGACAATATCCGCCAATTGCTTCCGCACATAGGCAGCGTCAATTTTCACGTTCTTCTTTTTGAGATCGGGACCGGCGAACGAAATCTCCTCCAGCATCTTCTCCATGATGGTGTGCAGACGGCGCGCGCCGATATTTTCCGCCGTCGAGTTCACCTTGGCTGCAAATCCCGCAATCTCCTGGACCGCGTCGTCGGTGAAGGTAAGCTTGATGCCTTCCGTTTCCAGCAGCGCCATGTACTGCTTCACCAGCGCGTTCTTCGGCTCCGTGAGAATGCGGACAAAATCGGCTTCGGTAAGCGACTTCAACTCAACGCGAATCGGAAAGCGTCCTTGCAGCTCCGGAATCAGATCGGCCGGCTTGGAAACATGAAATGCCCCTGCTGCAACGAACAGAATATGATCCGTTCGAACAAATCCATGGCGCGTGTTTACCGTGGTGCCTTCCACGATGGGTAGAATGTCGCGCTGCACGCCTTCGCGGCTCACATCCGGACCGTGCCCGGATTCCCGCCCCGCGATCTTATCGATCTCGTCCAGAAAGATGATGCCGTTGCGTTCCACGCGTTCGAGCGCGAGGCGCGTCACCTGATCCATATCGATCAGCTTCTGCTCTTCTTCCTGAACCAGATATTCCGCGGCTTCGGCCACGCGCACCTTGCGCTTGCGCGTGCGCTGTCCGAACAGGCCGGGCAGGACGTCCTTCAAATTGACGTCCATCTCTTCCATACCTTGGCCGGTGCTGATTTCAAACGTCGGCCCACGTTCGCGGACGTCGATCTCCACTAACCGGTCGTCCAGCTTGCCCGCGCGTAATTTCTCGCGCAGCTTTTCGCGCGTGCGCTCGGCGCTTTCGGATGCTTCCGGCTGCGGCGGCATCAGCAGGTCGAGCAACCGTTCCTCCGCATTGCGTTCCGCGCGCTCGGCCACTTCTTCGATGCGCTCTTCGCGCACCATATCGATCGAGATATCGACAAGATCGCGGATCATGGCTTCCACATCGCGGCCGACATATCCGACTTCGGTGAATTTGCTGGCTTCCACTTTGAGGAACGGCGAGTTCGCGAGCTTGGCCAAACGTCGCGCGATTTCGGTTTTTCCAACACCGGTTGGCCCCATCATGAGGATGTTCTTCGGCATCACCTCATCGGCCATTTCCGGATCGAGCTTCTGCCGGCGAATGCGGTTCCGCAGCGCGATGGCTACGGCTTTTTTCGCCTCGGCTTGCCCGATGACGTACTTATCCAGCTCCTGGACGATCTCGCGCGGCGTCAATTCATCGAGCAGCGGTGTTTCATCCAGAGCCTGGGTGGGCAGATAAATCACCATTTAGCCCAGTTCCTCATAGCTGACAGTTTCATTGGTGTAAATGCAGATTTCGCCTGCGATCTGCATGGCTTTCTCCGCAATTTCTTTCGCTCCCAGTTTAGTATTTTCAATCAAGGCGGTGGCGGCCGCCTTGGCGAACGGACCTCCAGAACCGATGGCCGCGATATCGTGATCGGGCTCAATCACGTCGCCATTTCCGCTGACGATGAAAGTGTTCGTGAGATCGGCGACCAGCAGCAGCGCTTCCAGATGGCGGAGCACGCGATCGGTCCGCCATTCCTTGGCCAGTTCCACGACGCTCCGGGGGAGGTTTCCGTTGTACTGCTCGAGCTTGGCTTCAAAACGCGCGAACAGCGCGAATGCATCCGCCGTGGATCCGGCAAATCCGGCGAGAATCTTCTCGTTATACAAGCGCCGCAGCTTTCGCGCGGACGACTTCAACACTTCCTGGCCCAGCGTCACCTGCCCATCGCCGGCCATGACGACTTTGGCATTCCTGCGCACGCAGAGAATGGTAGTGGATCGAATTCGTTCTTTCATTTATCTTTTTGGAGGAGGAGGAAACTCCATTCTAGCGCACGCTTCAAACCGGACCGCGGCCGCCAGGGAGCGCAACCACGCTCGTGATATCGCTCCCTTGCGGTCACGGTTCGGTTTTTCAGCCCCGAACTATTATCTTTCGCGCCAAAATTCCTAACTTCCGCGCAAGCCAGGCGGGTAGAAATCCTTGCATCAAGCACCAAAGATAAACAACGACTCGGGCCTTCCTGGATGGTGGCGCATAGTCGTTAAAATAACCGCGCAGGACACGGCAAGCGTTCCAACTTTGCCGAATCCCGAACTGCCAGTTTGCCCCTCCGCTGGTGCGGTGAAATCGTTTGGTGCAGTAACAAGAAGGCACGTAGCAAAGCCGGCCCTTCAAAGAAAGTCCGAACACCCAATAGATATCCGCGCGGATGTTTCGAAATGTTTCGCGAATATAGAGACCGGCATCCTCTACGACGGATCGGCGGACCACGCCGCGGAATGCCACCCACAGGTGCCACAACGTGAGTAGCCGAACGGAATCGTCGATTGACCAATCCGCGCCTTCAATGGGCGGTGGCACGAACGGGAACGTTGGCAGAAAACCGTCGAGCGAAATCTGTTCCACGCGTCCAAACGCCAGCGCAGCGTCCGGATGCGCTTCCAAGGCGCCAACTAAATCCGGGATGTAGTTCGACGGATAAGAATCGTCATGGCCCATGAGCACGGCGTACTTCCCGCGGCAATGCCGGAGGATTAGATTGAAATGCTGCACCCAGTTCAGTTCATCATTTGCAGCCAGAAAGCGGAATTTCGGGTCCGCGCCGTACTTCTGTTTCAACACAGCCAGCACGTCGTCCAACTGATGCCGGTCCGACACGATGAATTCGACGTTCGGATAATCGATCGCTTCAATGTTCGCGACCAAGATATCCAGGAACCGCCGCGAGCGGTGGAGTGGAAAGCCCACGGAAACAAGCGGCGCCGTGGGGTCCATGGTGTCTACGAGATCCCGAGGATGCGTTCCGCGGTTCGATAGCCGAGATAGGGAATCATTGTGTACTTACCCGTATTTACCGAATGGTAATTGCACTCGGAATGGATTCCAATTTCATAGCGCGTATGCAGCCGGCTGTTATGTTCATCGATATCCGCGTTGCCCCAAGCGAAGATCACGCCGCCCACCGGCTCCACGCAACCGTCCTCGTACTCCACCAAGCCAAGCGCGGGACATAATTCCTGCAGCGTTCGATAACTATCCCGCAAGACGGAACGAAGCGTTGCATGCGGCAGATCGTGCCTCCAGTCGGGCGGCTTGAGTTCACGCGAGGATCCCATCATCCCCAGCGGATACCAGGAGAAGTAAATTCCGCGCGGTCCAAGATTGACAATGTCTCCATAGGGCCCGAGCACAAAGGTGGTGGAGGGGAGGGCACCGTCTTTCACTGGCTTGTTGAGCCAGCCGCCGACTTTGTAGCGATAGATCCAGTCGCGCTCGGGAACCAAGCCCATCGTGGCATCGATCGCCAAGCGGTCCTGCCAGAGCGTATTGGCGACCTGATCATAAACTTCGCCGTGTTCATTGTCGTCCGTGCGGAAGGTGACGCGAAGCGCTCCCGCTGCCTGCGGCTTGACGCCCACCACATGAGCGGACGGCACAAAGTGAATGCGCGGATTGCATCGGACCGCTTCGCTCAACCGGTCCGCGATCCCGCGGACGTCCACGCCAACTTCGGACGTCCGGTAGACACAC
>DATGIH010000346.1:0-5540 GCA_035295865.1 Bryobacteraceae bacterium | reverse complement strand
GCGATGCAGGACATGATCTTTGGCGTGTTGAAATCCGAGAAGGACAATAAAGCCGCGGTCGACAAGATGATGGCCGAGTGGAAAGAGATGCCCGCTGATGTTCGCGGCGCCGTTTCTGACGATGCAATCCGCGCTCAGTTTACCTCGGTCACTTCGCCCGAACTGCGCTCGTTTCTCTTTTACGATCCCGCGCCGGCATTGCGCAAGCTGAAAATCCCCGTGTTGGCGCTGATCGGTTCACGGGACTTGCAGGTTCCGCCAAAACAGAATCTCCCTGCCATCCAAGCGGCGCTCACCACGGCGGGAAATACCGATTTCACCGTCCGCGAAATGCCCGGATTGAATCATCTCTTTCAGAGCTGTAAAAAGTGCACCCTGCAGGATTATGGCGAACTCGAGGAAACATTTTCATCCGCGGCGCTGGAAGTAATCGGCGATTGGATCGCAAAACACTAATGAGCCGGGCAGCCGGGCGGGGAAGCGTGAAAGGTCGGATTCCCTCGCCCTAGCTCTTCGAGTCCCGCGCGGGAAGTGTAGAATCCGTCGGCCACACGCCCTTTAAGAAAAGCGAAGAAGCGCGCGCCGGCATGGTCGTTCGATCCGTCTGAGACATCTTTGAGCGATTTGTCTCGGCCCATCCAGGCCAACCCGTCGCGGCAAATCGCCTGCGGGTCGGTCTTTTCTAATTGATCGACTGCTTCCGTCCCGTAATAATGAACGGCTAATGTTCGATGCGCAGCCGACATCGCGAGCGCCGCTCTACGCACGTCCGCCGATTCGGCGACCGTGCGATCGATCCATTCCACAATTTCGCCGACGATCGGTGCGGCGGCGGTTTCGCCCAGCATTTCAGCGGTCAGCCGGATCATCGCCCGATATTCCGTAGGCTGGAAAAACGCAGGTTGAAAGGGACCACTGCGTACCTGCACCAGCTCAACTTCCGTACCCGCCGCGAGCCTGCGTCCCGCCAGCGCGTGGCTCAAATGGTCGCGCGATGGGCCGAAGACCCCGGGTGGGAAATCGGCGGCATCGAGATCGGATGCACTGCATCCGGCCAGAACAACGCCCGCGCCCAACTGCAGAAACCATTCGCGCCGGTTCATAAGTCGCCCTTGCGGAACTGTTCGGCGATGTGATCGGCCGCGCGCACCGAAATCGCCATGATGGTCAGCGTCGGCTCCCAGCATCCTTGTGTGACGAAGCAGGCGCCATCCGTCACGAAAACATTCTTCACGTCATGCACCTGGTTATATGCGTTCAGAACGCTGGTTCTCGGATCGTTGCCCATGCGCGCCGTTCCGCACTCATGGATATTCTTGCCGAAAATATTCAATTCGCCGCGCGGCGGCTGGCGATCCGCGAGCTTGAGCTCATCCATCATTTCACCCAGATGCGCGCGCATGGCTTTCTCCATGGCGTGCTCGTTTTCGCCGTAGCTCGCGTGGATGTGCAACACCGGAATTCCCCACGCGTCTTTCTTTTCCGGATCCAGCTCGACGTAATTATCGAACCGAGGCAGGCATTCGCCCTGCGCATACAAGCTGAACGCATAGGGAATGTTGTCGCGAACCTGATCGCGCCATTTCCGCCCGAATCCCGGCGTGGATGCTGCGTGGCCATACAGTTCTTGCCTGCCGTCGCCCGCGAAATAGTAGCCGCGCAGGAAATTCTTGTTCTGGTATTTCGCCGACGTATTGGTGTACTTCGGAATGATGTAGCCGCAAGGACGGCCGACCGGCTCGCGGTTTGATGACTTGAGCGCCGGCATAGTGCCGCCGCCATTCTCGAGTGTCGTGTGGTCCATTAGATAGTGCCCGAGCACTCCGTTCGAATTTCCAACTCCGGTGGGAAACCGGCGCGATCGTGAGTTCAGTAGAATCCGCGTGGATTCCAGAGCGCTGGCGGCCAGCACCACAACTTTCGCGCGCACTTCGCGGGCCGCGCGCGTGTTGCGGTCCACGAAAGCCACGCCGTCTGCTTCGCCTTCCTCATTCATCAACAGATGGCTAACCACTGCATCGCTCACCAGTTGAAACTTGCCGGTCTGCGCGGCCGCGGGAAGCGTCACCGTTGGGCTATTGAAATAAGACGCGGTGAAGCATCCGCGCTGACATTCGTCGCAATAGTGGCAAGCCGGACGACCGTTGTGCGGGACGGTGAGATTCGCCGTCCGGTCCACAATCAGCTTCCAGCCGTATTTCTTTTCGATAATCTCTTTTGCGGCCAACTCGCCGCAGCTCAAACGCATCGCCGGGAGAAATCGGCTATCCGGTAATTGGGGCAAACCCTCGGCCGATCCGCTGACGCCGATGAAATCCTCCACGCGATCGTAGTAAGGTTCCAACTCGCGATAACTGAACGGCCAGTCCTGCCCGTAGCCGTCGTGGCTGGCGGCTTTAAATTCGAAATCGCTGTAGCGATAACTGACGCGCGCCCAACAAAATGTTTTGCCGCCTACCTGCCGTCCGCGGATCCACATGAAGGGCTTGTCGGCGGGAAACGTGTACGGATGCTCGCTGTCGTTGACGAAAAAGTGCCGGCTGTAATCATCACAGGCGTAGCAGAGCCGCTGCACCGGCTGGTCTTGGAGCAGCTTCTTCTGGTCGCCGAAGCCGCGATATTTGAGCTGATATGGCCAGATGTGCTCGGTGAAGTCGCGATCCGGAACGCGCGGTGGTCCGGCTTCGAGCATCAACACTTCGATGCCCTTTTCGGTAAGCTCTTTGGCTACCCAGCCGCCGCTTGCGCCCGAGCCCACCACGATCACGTCGTACTTTTTCGCCGCCATCCGCGATGCAATTGTAGCGCACGTGCTTTGGTATATTAGGGCGGCAACCACTCACACATGCCCTTAACTTCCACCGACTGGATCGTCATCGCCGGATACCTGCTCATCAATCTGCTCATCAGCGTCTACTATCGCCGCAGAGCAAGCGGCAACACAGAAGAGTTCTTCATCTCCGGGCGAAATGTGTCGTGGTGGTTGGCGGGTACATCGATGGTCGCGACCACGTTCGCCGCCGATACGCCGCTGCTCGTCACCGGCCTGGTTGCGCGGCAAGGGATCGCGGGCAATTGGCTGTGGTGGGGACAGTGCCTGGGCGGGATGCTCACGGTCTTCTTCTTCGCGCGCTACTGGAGGCGTTCTGAAATCCTGACTGACGTGGAATTGGTTGAGCTTCGTTATGGCGGTCCCACTGCGGCCTTCCTGCGCGGATTCAAAGCCGTTTATCTGGGCCTGTTTATGAATTGCGTGATTCTCGGCTGGGTCACGCTCGCGATGGTGAACATCATCACCGTTCTGCTGGGGCCGGCCATCGCCGAAGGCAACGTTCTCGACATCGCGGGCCTGCATTACACCTTCGGAGCTCCCGCCCACACCGCGCTTTGGATCTGCATCTTCCTTCTGATCCCTTTCACCGGACTGTACACCTTCATCGGCGGTCTCTGGGGCGTCTTGGTGACAGATCTGTTCCAGTTCGTTCTGAAGATGTCGATGATCATCGTGTTAGCGTGGGTGGCTCTTTCGAAAATCGGCGGATTGGACGTTTTGAAGGTTCATCTCACACAGATCCAAGCGAATACAAGAGCCGCGGGAACGCCGGCGTCCGATCCGCTCAACTTTTTCCCGGACTTCGGCCTCGGTTTCACTTCGGACGCGATGTGGACGCTGCCCGTATTGACCTTCCTCGTGTACGTGGGAATGCAATGGTGGATGGCCTGGTATCCGGGCGCGGAACCCGGAGGCGGCGGCTACGTCGCGCAGCGCATGTTCAGCGCCAAGGACGAAAAGAATTCGCTCGGGGCCACGCTGTGGTTCAACATCGCCCATTATGCGCTACGTCCTTGGCCGTGGATCATTACCGGATTGATCGCCTTGGTCGTCTATTCGCCGAATGGCGGCATTAATCCGAGCCCGGCGTTCACGCAGAATCCGGAGCAGGGCTATGTGATGGTGCTGCGCGATTACCTGCCGCCTGCTTTGCGCGGATTGATGGTGGCGGCGTTCCTGGCGGCCTTCATGTCCACCATCGGGACCCAGTTGAACTGGGGCAGCTCGTATTTGGTGAACGATCTCTATAAGCGGTTCCTGGCGCGCGGCAAAAGCGAAAAGCATTATGTGAATATCGGAAAGCTCTTCACCGTGCTTCTGGTGCTGGGCAGCGGATACATGTCCGCGCAGTTAACGTCCATCAACCAGGGCTGGCAACTGGTGCTGAATATCGGATTTGGAACCGGCGCGGTCTACATTCTGCGTTGGTATTGGTCGCGCGTGAATGCCTGGAGCGAAATTGTAGCGATGGCTGTAGCCGCAATCACCACCGTTGTGCTCAGCAAAGTGCCGATCGCCGGAAACGGCGCCGTGGTGTTCGCCAAGACCGCGATCATTACCACCGCCATCACAACGGTCGCCTGGTTGATCGCGACCTTTGCAACAAATCCGGAATCGGATGAAAAGCTGCTCGCATTTTATCGTCGAGTTCATCCGAGCGTTTACGGCTGGGGCAGGATCGCAAAGCTGGCGCCGGATATGCCGGAAGTTCGCGACGCAGCAAGCAACGCCTTCGATTGGCTGATGGGCTGCATTTTGGTTTACGGCTGCCTCTTTGGCATCGGAGAGCTGGTGTTTGCGCGATGGCTGTGGGGATTCGTGCTGCTCGCGGTTGCGGCGATCGCCGGCTATCTGATTTTCTGGGATCTATCGCGCCGCGGCTGGTCGACTTTTTCCGGAACATCGCGATAATGTGCTACCGAACCGCGACCGCGAGGGAGCGTTACCACACGCGTTCTCGGTAGCGCTCCCTTGCGGTCGCGGTTCGTTATCGGCGGTCCAGCACTTCACCTAAAGCCAGCAGCGACCGCTCTTCAAATGGCCGCCCGATCAATTGAAGTCCGATCGGCAACCCTTCGGCGGAATTTCCGCAGGGCATCGATAGGGCGGGGAATCCGAGTACGTTGATGCCACGTACCAGCCTGGTAGTTGCCAGCCGCGTGTCCATCATTTCACCGTCCAGCTCCACTTGTTTTTGCCCGATGCGCGGCGCGGTGGTTGGCGTTGCGGGAGTGAGCAGAACGTCAATCTCCGTAAAGAGCCGGGAAAATTCAGCGACCAACACCTTGCGGACGCGTTGCGCGTTCACATAATCCACCGCTGGAACCAGCCGGCCCTGATCGAGCAGCGCCAGCACGTCGGAGCCAAAGTCTTCGCGCCGCGAAAAGTAGGGCTGGTACATCGCTGATGCTTCGGCTAGCAGGATCACGCGGCCCACATCGTTGAGCGCGTCGATGTCCGGCACTTTCACCGGGATCAACGGCGCGCCGAACTGTTCCGCGGCACGCGCCGCTTTCCGAACCGCGTCGCGCACTTCACTCGCTATGTGGTCGAAATAGAAATTCTCGGGGAGCCCAATCCGTATCGACTGGCAACTCGCCGGAGCTGGCCGCAAGCGCTGATCGCCCTCCACCATGGCTTCGAAACTCACTGCGGTATCCGCCACCGTGCGAGCGAGCGGCCCGATATGATCCAAACTAACCCCCAG
>DATGIH010000345.1:0-30358 GCA_035295865.1 Bryobacteraceae bacterium | reverse complement strand
GGATTCGTCTCAATGCGCGTGATAATCATCCCAGGCAAAGTCGCGCTCGAGATATCTCCTGACCAGGTAGCGCCGGCGTCCGTACTGCGAAAAATTCCGCCTTTTTCCGTTCCCACATAGACGTATTTGGAATTTGCCATGGCAACTTCAATGGCAGTCACCGTCGTGCCGTCCAGCACGTTTGAGACGGGCGTCCACGCGGTTCCATCGTTCGATGTTTTCCAGACGCGCGACGACGCGGTGTACACCGTGCTCGAATCGTTCGGATCCATCACGATATAAACCATCCACACGCTTGCATGCTCGTCCTTGGTCACGCCTTTCGGCGTAACCTCCGCCGGCGTTCCTCCCTTCCATCGAAAAATGTGGAAGTTGTAATAGGAACCGTAAAAGTGCGACGCGTCGTTCGGATCGTACACCATCCAGCCGCCATCGCCTCCCAATACTTCCGCGAAATCGCCGGGATTTCCGTCCACCGTCGTAATCGTTCCGTTATCCTGGGCGCCGCCGCCATACTGCTGGCCGTCGCTCTGCGCCACATCGATGTCGTAGAACATTGTCGCCGCCAATCCATTGCTGCGATTCGCCCAGGTTTTTCCGCCGTCGCTGCTTGTATCCATGCCGCCGTCATTGGCGTCGTACACCAGCCCCGCTTGTGCTTCGGGCATGGCCAGCGCATGATGATCCGCATGCGCATATTGCGCGGTTCCGCGGTCCGCGTCCCAGTGCGACGCTTGCGTCCACGTGGCCCCGCCATCCGTCGTCAAATGTAAATCGACGCCGCCGCACAGCACCCAATTCGGATTCGTCGGATGCACCACGATGCAGTTGCCGTAATTCATCTGGCCTTCGTTGGCGAATTCGCTTCCGCCAATGGACTTCCACGTCGAGCCTCGATTCGTGCTGCGGAAAACCCCTAACACGCCATCGGTGCTGGTGGCGGCTATTGCGTACATCGTATCCGGCTTGGATGGCGCAATCGCCAGACTCACGCGCGCCATGGTCGACGTCGCTGGCAACCCCGAAGTCAGTTGCTGCCAGCTCTGCCCGCCGTCCTGGGAGCGCCAGATGCCGTTCTTCGATCCGTTTTCATCGATGGTTGCGAAGATCACTCCTTGCGCCGTAGGGTGAAAAACTACGCAATTGCACCAGTAATTATTGGCTGAAATGAACTGCTCCCGCACCCAGGTTTTCCCGCCATCCGTCGAAGAAAACATCGCTGACGAATCGCCCTCGTCGTGGGTGACTCCGCCGATCACCAGATGCCCGGAATCGAAAGGATCGATTGCGATGGTTCCGATGCGCCGCGGAATTCCGGCCGTCTCCGGCGATGCCAGTAGCGTCCAGGTCTGTCCTCCATCCACGGTCTGAAAGATCCCAACGCCGGCGTATGAATCCGCCGATCCGTTCGCCTCGCCCGTGCCGCAATAAACCGTGTCCGGCGACTTTGGATCGATCGCGAGCGATCCAACGTTCAGCACCGGTTGATCGTGCCATTGCGCCGTCCACGTCTGGCCGCCATCGTCGCTGCGCCACACCCCGCCACCCGCCGCGCCAATGTAGAGGGTGTCCGGATTCGTGGGATGTACAGCCAAAGATGTACAGCGGCCGCCGATATTCGTAGGGCCCACCTCCGTCCAGTTGTGCTGCGGCGAAACGCTCGCCCGCACTTGCGCTCGTTCGGCTACCAGTTTTGCTACATTCGCCTCACGCCGCGGATAGGACGTACGCGCTTGAAACCAAAGCGCCCGAACTTTGTGAGTCGTAAATCGTGGCGCCGGTGGACCTTGCGCCCTCTTTTTTCGCGGCCCCGGTTTGATCCGGATCAGCGTCGCTTCTACCGCGGCTGCCGTCGGCCGCCGCTTACCTGCATGCACCGGCTTCTTCTTTGGCATGCAATTACATTATTGCCGGACGTCTAATTTGTCAAATATTTTTGCATTTGAAGAAGAATGCGTGATAAAGTTGCGTCGAAGGTGTTTTATGGATTTTATAGAACAATGGTTGGGTATTTCTCCAGACGGCGGCAGCGGCAGTTTGGAAATCGCTCTGTTGCTATTGCTGGCTTTCGTGCTGTGTGCCATCGTAGCGAGGCCAGCCTACGGCGGGCCAACGCTCACTGCACCGCATCCGCCGCGGCAATCGCCAACGCTCGATCTATCGTCCCCCGCAAAACATAAACCCGATCCGCAACACTCCACACCACGGTCGTAGTATTCGTCTCGTGCAATACAGTCGCGGGCCCGGACCGCAACGTAACCTCTTCTAATGTCCCGCGTGCCGTCAAATCCTGCACCAGCGGCGCAAGCCACGGCGGAGTCGTCCCCATCTGCTGCGCCAACCGCTGCGCCTGATCCGCCGAAATACCCAGCACACGCAGAACGAGCGCCGAGTAGGCCGGAAAATCAAACCCCGCAGGCGCCGTGAGTGTCAGAGGCAAGCTCTGCGCCAGCGCCACCTCCGGCCATTGCGCAATCACCACGCCGCTGGTATGCAGCGCGATCTGCGCGCCGTCCCACGCCTGCGGAACGCTTTGATCCGTCACTCCCGCCTTGCGTAGCGCAAGTTCAAGATCGGCCAACTTCACCACCGTGCCCGCCGACACTCCGAACGTCGTATAAAGTTGCGGATTTCCCGCCAGAAGTCCGGCCCGCGGCAACCGCGGCACATATTGCACTCGCGCTTGCGCCTCGTTTACATCGCGCGCTGGAATCGGAGGCAACGGCGTACCAATAATTCCCACCTGCGGCGAACGCACTCCAGCCGGCCACGCATGCACTTGGATGAACCCCACCCGCTGCACGGTCATCCACTGCCACACCTGCTGCGCCCAACCGCGTCCCGCCGGTAACAAACATATCGCCACCACCACCAACGCCGCTGCGGCCATCACCCATCGAACCCAATTCGGACGCCGCATTTCCGCCCGCCCGCGAAACCGCCCGAGCGCCGTAGCCGCATCCGGCTGCCACTCGGCTGGCGGATCGAGCAATGCCATCCGCTCCCTTACGAACTGTTCATCGTTCGCCATAACGCTTCACGTACTCCTTTCGAAACGCCGAATCGGCGCGTGCCAGAAACGTTCCCACCGAACTCGCATTCAATTTCAAGATGGACGCCATCTCGCTCAAGCTGCACCCTTCACTGCGCAAAACCAACAGCGCCGCCTGTTCCCGCTTCATCGCCGCCAATACCAATCTCACGCGGACGCACTCCTCCACTCGCGCAAGTTCCTCCTCCGGATTCTCCACTGGCCCAGGCCAGCGAGCCAGCGCCTCATAGTGCGCCCGTCGCTTCCTCTTCTTTAGATGATCCAGCCCGAGCCTCAGCCCCGTCCGATAGAGCCAACCCGCGAGATTGTCATCGGACCGCGGCGGATTTCGATGCAGCTTCCAAAAGGCCTCCGCCGCCAACTCCTCCGCTGTTCCCGAATCGCCCACCACCCGATAAATCACCCGCGCCAGCGCCGCGTAGTGCGCGGCAAACAGTGCCTCCACATTATTCAAACGACGCCCAGCCTTCAAATTTGACAAGTAGCGCACGCACTTGTGCGTGCCGCGTTCACACTCGTGTGAACGCCTGGTTCATTCCTCGTCCAACTCGTCGAAAGGAAATCCAGCGTAAGTGCTTCGCATTTCCCGCATATCGAGCTTCGGCACACCGTATACTCGATCACCTTTGGGCGAGGGGGGAAAGAATGTACGTCCCAGCCCACCCATCCTCCACCAAGCGAGCGAAGGGCTGCCACGACATCCGAACGTTCGATGATGTTCTTCAAACTATCACTTCAATCACGAATCCACCCAAAAAATTTCCCCCACCCCCTCAACCACTTCCCCTCACGCCGCTCCTCCATCAACTCCAACCATCAGCTACCCTCAAGCCGGAAACCATGCCGGAAACCTCCCGCATCACGGACCAGCCCAAATCCCTGCTCGACCTCGCCAAACAAGCCTCCCCCTTCTGCTCCAGCGACGGACAAGCCTGCGCCAGCCTTCCCGTCACAGTCGATCACCGCAGCGTCTTCCCCATCCGCTCCGCTGCCTTCCGCGACTGGCTCACCGCCGAGTTCTACAAGGAACACCGCACCGCGCCATCCTCGGACGCCTTCCGCGCGGCACTGCGAACACTGGAAGGCCAAGCCCGCTACGGCGAATTCACCCCTCAGCCCGTGAGACACCGCCTCGCATTCGAAGGCGACACGTTCTTCCCATCAAAACTAATCCTCGATCTCGCCAACTCCACCGGCGACATCCTGGAAATCACCTCCCAAGGCTGGCAAATCCGGAACAATCTAAAAACCGCCTTCCGCCAATCGCCTTCCACACAGCCGCTCCCAATCCCCAATCCCCAATCCCTAATCCCAAAGTCTCCCCAGTCCCTGGCCCCTCTGCACGAACTGCTGAACCTCCCGCCCGTCGCCTGGAACCGGGCCCTCGCCTGGCTGACCTCCGCTCTCCGCCCCATCGGCCCTTACCCGATCCTCGTCCTCCACGGACCCACCAACAGCGGAAAATCCGTCCTCGCCCGCGCCCTGCGCACTCTCATCGATCCCTCCGCCGCGCCCACCCACCGCCTTCCTGCGCGCGATCGCGATCTTTGTCAGCTCGCCCTCCAGAATTGGATTCTCATCTTCGATCAGGTGCACCGCGTCCCCACCAAAATCTCCGAGACCCTCTGCGCCCTCTCGTCCGGCGACGCCATCGAAATCAATCAGCCGGATTCGCGTGACCCGCTGGTCGTCGAAGTCGCGCGCCCCATCATCCTGATCGCCCCTCACGACGAAACCCAGCGCGCCTGGACCCCGCCGCGCACGCTCGCGAATCGCACCATCACGATTCATCTCGAACGCATCGCCCGCCCGCGCCCCGAATCCGCCATCTGGTCAGAATTCAATACGCTCCACGCACAATCCCTCGCTGCTTTAGCGGACGCCATGACAACCGCTCTCGCCCGTCTCCGCGACATCGATCTCGGCAACGTCCCCCGCTTCCCGGATTCCGCCACCTGGACCGCAGCCGCCGCCCCAGCGCTCGGCCTAAAAGACGCAGATGTACTCTACGCGTTCACGGATGAAAAATCCATGTGGTCCGGCGGTAATCCGCTCCGCGAAGCCGTTCACGCCATCCTCGAATCCACCGGTTCCTGGACCGGCGAAGCCACCGACCTGCTCAACGAACTTCGCACAACGGTGCCGTTAGCCGCCCTTCCCAGCAGCTCAAAAGGTCTGTCTCAAGTGCTTGCCAACGTACCCGGAATCCATATATCAAGGACTAGAGAATCTAACCGCCGCATTCTGACCGTGCAAAAAGTGAATGACGCATCGCAAAAATCCGCCACCGCCGATCCCCACCAAACCCAAGCAACCCTCCTCTAATCCGGTGTTTAGCGACACCCACCTCCCAACACAAAAAATCTAAGATGCGCCGGAAACGAGGAGAAACGGGAAACGAGGCTAGTGCTTCTTCCGCCAAACGAAGTAAACCGGAACCCCCACCGCGATCAACCCCAGCGCCGCAATCGACGGGCCGGGCCGGTTCACCACCGTGTTCCCCAGGAAAAAAATCGTCGTCAACAGAAACAACAGCGGTGTCACCGGATATCCCCACATCTTATAAGGACGCGCCAACTCCGGCTGCGTCCGCCGCAGCACCATCACACCCAACACCATCAGCCCGTAGAAAAACCAGAACGCGAACATCGCGTAATCCATCAGCGTCTCGTAGCTTCCCGTGAGCAGCAGCACGATCGCCCACCCGCCCTGCGCCAAAATCGCAAATGTGGGCGTCCGAAACTGCGGATGCACCTCCGCGAACTTCTGGAAAAACAACCCGCTGTGCGCCTGCGCAAAATAAACGCGAGGAGAAGTCATGAACGTTCCGTTCAGAGCCCCAATGATGGACACCAATATGATCAGCGCCACCAGCGTCCCGCCCGCCGGACCCATCACCCGCTCCGCCGCCGACGCGCCCACATGGTCGCTCGCCGCCACGCCTCCCACGCCCAACACATGCAGGTAAGCCACGTTCGCCAGCAGATAAATTCCCATGCAAATTCCCACGCCGAATGTCAGCGCCAGCAGTACGTTCCTCTGCGGGTTCTTCATCTCTCCCGCGACATCCGCCACCTGCACCCACCCATCGTAGGAAAGCACGCACGCGATCAAAGCAATCCCGAAACTGCTCAGCGAAAATGGAACCGAAACGGCCGCCGCAGTCGGCGGTGCGCTGCTGTGCAACAAAAACGCGCTTCCGATAATGATCAGCAGCCCGAACACCTTCGCCGACGTGAAACTCTTCTGCACCAGCGCTCCTATCGATACGCCGCGATAATTGATCGCGCCGAGAATCAAAATCACTCCGACGCCCATCAGTTTCGCGGTCAGCGGACTCAGCGGCACAAAGTACGAAACATACAGCGTGAAAGTCACCGCAAGCCATGCCGCCTGCGCGGTCCGGCACACCAGAAACATGGTCCATCCGTAAACGAACGCCGTCAGCGGACCGTAGATTCTATGCAGGTAAACGTACTGCCCGCCTGTGGATGGCAGGGCAGTTCCCAATTCCGCGCAAGCCAGCGCTCCGAAGAACGATGCAATTCCAGCCACCACCCAAACCGCAAGAATCGAAGTGGTGCTAGAAAGAGTCCGAGCCACCAGATTTGGAACCAAGAAAATTCCGCCGCCGATGACAATCCCAACAACAATCGAAAGCGCATCCGCGAGCCCGAGCGTCCGCGGCAGCTCGTTGTGCTCGTGGGGCAGGCAATCCTGCCTGCCGCCGGCATTAATGCCGGCGCTCATTCGCGGCATATTCCCCGTTCACTACTCCGAATGAACGAAGCCAAATGCCGGGTATGCTCAGTTCCAAGCGCGTCGATCTGTTTGAGCGCATCCTCCAGCTTCAACCCACTCCGATACAAAATCCGATACGCATTCTTCAACGCCGAAATCTCTTCCCTAGAAAATCCCGCGCGCCGGAGCCCCACCAGATTCAGCCCCTTCGGCGCCACATTGAACTCCGAATACAAAAAGTACGGCGGAACATCGTTGTTCACCCGCGAATTCCCCCCGATCATCGCCAGCCTGCCGATCTTCGAATACTGATGGATTACAACACCGCCCGAAATGAACGCCTGGTCCTCCACCTCCACATGCCCGGCCACCAGCGCGCAACTCGCGATCACACAGTTGTTCCCGATCTTGCAATTGTGCGCGATGTGCCCCGACGTCATCACGTAGTTCCCATCGCCGATCTCTGTCACGCTCTCCGGCTGCGTCCCGCGCGACACTGTGTAATGTTCCCGGATGATATTGCCGTTGCCGATCCGCAGATAGCTCCGATCGCCTTTGAAGTTTTTGTCCAACGGATCCGTCCCCAACACAGTCCCTGCCGAAATCTCGTTGCGCTCGCCCATCGTCGTCCAGCGCTTCACATAAACATACGGCTCCAACCGGCAGCCCGCGCCAATCACGACATCTTCTTCGACAATTGCGTACTCGCCAATCGCAACATCGGCGCCGATTTCCGCATCCGGATGCACGCGCGCCGTCGCTGCAATTCGAGCCGAAGGATCAACCGGCATAAGTTTGTATCATACAGGGTGATGCGGGTCTCAGATATTGCGGATCACTTGCGCGCGCCACTCGAAGGCGATGGATCCGCCGAAATCATCGGCGCCGCGTCGCTCGAATCGGCCGGTCCACACGAAATCTCCTTCATCGGAAATCGCAAAGCCGCCGCTGCCGCATCCAAATCCAGCGCCGGATGCCTTCTCGTCACCGCCGATTTCCCCGCCGGCCGCACTCTCATCCGCGTAGTCGATCCTCGAGCCGCTTTCGCCCGCGTCATCGGCTTGCTTCATCCACCGAAGCCGCTGAAACCGGGCGTTCATCCGAACTCCGTCATCGCTCCCGATGCCCGCGTCGCCACTTCGGCCGCCATCGGCGCATTCACGACTATCGGCGAAGGCTCGCTCATCGGCGAACGCGCAAACATCGGAGCGAACTGCTCCATCGGCGCGGATGTCCGCATCGGCGATGACTGCGTTGTGCATCCCAACGTCACCATCTACGATCACGTGACCGTCGGAAACCGGGTCGTGCTGCACTCCGGATGCGTGCTCGGCGCCGATGGCTTCGGCTTCGTCCGCACCAGCGCCGGATATCAAAAGTTCCCGCAAATCGGACGCGTCGAAATCGGCGACGATGTCGAGATCGGCGCCAACACTTGCATTGATCGCGCCGCGCTCGGCGTCACTTCCATAGGAAACGGAACCAAGTTAGATAACCTGATCCACATCGGTCACAACTGTACAATCGGCCGCAACGTCGTGATCGCCGCGCAGACCGGACTCTCGGGAGGCGTTGTCGTAGAAGACGATGTCGTCATCGGCGGCCAGGTCGGCATCGGCGACAAAGCGCGGATCGAATCCGGCGCCGTGCTAGGCTCAGGCTGTGGAGTTTTAACGTCGAAGATCGTCCGCAAAGGCCAAGTGGTCTGGGGAACCCCGGCCCGTCCGCTCAAACAATACTTGAAACAGTTAGCGACCCAATCGCGCCAATCCGAACCGAGCCGAGGGGACATGACGGGCTAGCGTTACGAACGTTCCAAACTTTACGATCGCAGTCGTGTCCCCGGCCGCAACGGCGGACGCCTAACCCCGCACTCCCACATCCACCGCCGCGTGGTGCAGGATCGCGTTCGCCTCATCCACCAGTTGCTGCAACCGTCGCATGTACTGCCGCGCCTGCAACTGCTCGGCCGGCAGCGTCATCTCCAGGTAATAGGCGATCGCTTCGATGGAGCTCAGCGGTTGGCGCATATCGTGGATGAAATCGCGAACCACCTCGTCCCGCGTCAGATTCGTGGAGACGGGTTCTAAATAGGTCGGAGACTCAATGAGCACTGCGGCAGCAGACATGGCTTCGGAATGTTCCTTCCGTACGCTCGACAATCGTTTTCCAAAAACCGAGCATCACGTTCATGAGGGGGAGATCAATTTATACCGCCAAACTCGGACGCGCGTCAAGCAGATATTCAAGAATTTTTGTCCACGTGAACTGGCCCACGGTCCGCGGCTTTCGCCGCTCTCCGATGTCACCGTTTGATATCGTGGTCTCGATCATGATCCTCACAAAAGTTACCGACCGGATCGCAACTCTCGCCTTCAATCGTCCCGAAAAATTGAATGCGCTGAATACGGAATTGCTTTCAAGCTCCATCGAAACGCTACGCGGCTGGCGCACCGATCCCGCCATCGGTGTGATTGTCGTCACCGGCATCGGACGCGCCTTTTGCGCCGGTGGCGACGTCTCGATGATGGCAAAAGAATCCAATCAATCGCTCGAAGAAAGCATCGATACCTTGCGCTCCTGGCAGGAACTTTCCTGGTTGCTCTACAACATTCCGAAAGTCACCATCGCCGCCGTCAACGGTTTCGCGATGGGTGCCGGACTTGGCATCTCGCTCGCCTGCGACCTTCGCATCGCTTCCGATCAAGCCAAATTCGGAACCGCATACGCGAAGGTCGGATTCGGCGGCGACTTCGGCACCACCTGGCTTCTCACGCGTTACGCGGGAGCTGCCAAAGCCAAAGAGCTGCTCTTCCTCGCCGACCCCATCGACGCCGCCGAAGCCCATCGCCTTGGACTCGTCAATCGCGTCGTCGCTCAAGATCAATTTGAAACCGAAGTGACTGCTTGGGCAACCCGCATCGCCGCCGGACCGCTCACCAGCTACCGTTACATGAAAGCCAACGTCAACCTCGCGACGCACTCCGATTTCCGGACCATCCTCGATCGCGAAGCCGAAACCCACCTGCGCTGCGGCCAAACCGCGGATCACAAAGAAGGCGTCACCGCATTCCTCGAGAAGCGCGCGCCCAAGTTCACCGGCAAATGAAACAGATCCTGTTCACCAAGGAAAACCGCGTCGCCACCATCACGCTCAACCGTCCCGATAAGCTGAACGCTTATTCGGAAGTGATGGTCCACGAAATTCTGACCGCTCTTGCCGATGCCCGCGACGATGATGCGATCCGAGCCGTCATTATTACAGGCGCCGGCCGCGGTTTCTGCTCCGGCGGCGACGTCTCGCGCGATTTCCAATATCCCAGCCGCTATCGTGGTCACCGTTTGGAATCGATGCTCGAAATGCGCGAGAACATGGATCAGTTGGTCACGTTTCTCCAGCGCTTCGACAAACCAGTCATCGCCGCTGTCAACGGTCCAGCCGTCGCGGGCGGCCTCACGCTCGCGCTAGCCTGCGATTTCCGCATCGCTGCGGCGAGTGCGAAGCTAGGCGATACCAGCCTTCGCTTCGGGCTGATCCCGGATGAGGGAGGCGCCCATCTCTTTCCAAAATTCATGGGCCTCGAACGCGCGCTCAAGATGTCGCTCTTCTCCGAAGTCTATCCAGCGGAGCAAGCCAAAGAACTCGGCCTAGTCACCGAAGTAGTTGCGGATTCCGAGCTCATGTCCACCGCGCGACGATGGGCTGAGCGCTTGGCCGACGGCCCACCTCTCGCGATTCGCATCACGAAGCGCATGATGTACAAGCAGCAAACCATGAGCCTCGAAAACGCGCTGGAAGACGCCGCGCTTTCCACTTTGGCCGTCAATTACACCGACGATGTGAAGGAAGGCATCAAAGCGTTCCACGAGAAACGAAAACCGGATTTCAAGGGGCGCTGACCGAACAAATGCAAACCTGCCGCGGACTGCCCGACGAAAACGGCTCGCGCGTGAACTCGCCGTAGCGTTCGTCAACTCGAAACCCGGCCACACCAAGCAGCAGCAACAACTCCTGCGGAAAGATCACGCGCAACCGATATTCGATGATGCGGACCTCTGAAACGCACCACGTCATCGTCCGAATCTGGCTGACGGCATCGTAAGCTGCGGGATCTCTCGCCAACTCTCCGAGATCCCATTTCGAAACGTCGAAGATCAAGCGTCCGCCCGGAGCCAGGTGCCGCCGCACATTCCGCAAACATTGGATCAAATCATCCGCCGTGAATAGATGCAGCAACGAATTACCCGGAATCAAAATAGTCGCAAACGGCCCCGGCAACTGGAAGCTGCGCATGTCCGCTTCGAAAAACTCAAGCGTTACGCCAGCCCGTTGCGCCTTCGCTCGCGCGGCTTCCAACATGGACGCCGAGAGATCGGCGCCAACGATCTCCACTCCGCTCTGAGCGATGGGAATCGTCAAACGGCCCGTTCCGCAAGCCAGTTCCAAGACTGGCCCGTCGCTCTTCCGCGCCTCTTCCAGATAGAACCGCTCGGATGCCACAATCCGCTCGCGCCGCGCTGTATCTTCCAATGACGCGCTTTCGCGAGCGCTTGGGAACAGCGAATCATACAGTTCCGGATCGGCGTAGAGTGCGCAGTCGTCCATAAAAGGCAATATATACTAGAGTCCGATGCGACCCTTGACCCTGTTCTTGCTTTCGATCTCGTGCCTTCCTGCCGCGGTCGTCGCCGACAACCCCGACGTCGCTGGACAAGAGCGGCTCTTCGAAAGCTGGATTCGCGCTCAGCTCGCCTATCGCAATCTTCCCGGGCTGGTGGTCGGCGTCGTGGCCGATCAGCAACTCGTCTGGGCCAAGGGCTTCGGGTTCGCGGATGTCGAGAGCCGCACGCCCATGACTTCGGCCACCAAATTCCGCATGGCGTCGCATAGCAAGCTCTTCACCGCCACTGCCATCATGCAACTGCGCGATCAGGGAAAGGTCCGGCTGGACGATCCTGTTGCAAAATATCTTGATTGGTTCAAAGTCGCGCCGGCCGAGACCGACGATCCGCCCATTACGATCGAAGAGTTGCTGACCCACAGTGCAGGTCTCCCGCGCGAAGCCGGCGCCCACTGGACCGAGCAGGAGTTTCCCGACGCCGCCGGCATCCGCAAATATGTGCTCGAACATCCGGCACCCTACTCTCCCGAGGTTCGCTTCAAATATTCGAACCTCGGATTCACCATCGCCGGCATGATTGTCGAATCGGTCTCGGGCGAAAAGTACGCGGATTATGTCCAGAAACATATCTTCGATCCGCTCGGCATGACCAGCTCCAGCGTCGACAAGAATGTTCCCGGTATCGCATCCGGCTACGGCCGCCAAATGCCGGACGGCTCGCGCACCAAGGTCCATTTCGTGGATGCCCGCGCTATGGCGCCCGCCACTGGAATTACGTCGACCGTGGAAGACATGGCGAAATTCGTATCCCTCCAATTCCGCAAAGGGCCGGTTGGTGGCAGCCAGATCTTGAGCACCGGCGCACTACGCGAGATGCATCGCGTGCGCATGCTCGAAAGCAACTGGACGCGCGGCAACGCCATTGGATTCGCGGTGCTGCGCCAGGACGGCAAAGTGTACGTCGGCCACGGCGGCGTCTATTTCGGATATCGAACGCAAACCATCATGCAGATGGATGACAAAGTTGGCGTCATCGTACTCACGAATTGCGACGATTTCAAGCCCGCCGAAATCGCGATGCGGCTGATGAACGGCGTCGGCGATGCTGTCGCCAAAGCGTCGGCGCCGAAAACAGACTCCATCGCGTGGGACCCAACCTGGAGCCGTTTTGCCGGCCTCTATCGCTCGCAATTCGGCGATACGGAAGTGGTCGAGCTGAATCGCAAGCTCGTGATGTTCGATCCCGCGAACCCGAATCTGGAAACGCCGATCAACTTAATCCCGCTCGGCGGCGGACGTTTCCGCTTCGACGCGCCGACGGGTGGCGGCGTGGTTGGCGAAATCGTCCGATTCACCGAAGAGAACGGAAAAGTTGTGCGGATGTACACGGGCGATAGCTACACCGAGCGCGTCCAGTAGTCGTAGTGGGGCGGACCCCCAGGTCCGCGCGGGTCCCCCAGGACCCGCTCTTGATCAATTGAGCCGACGAGGGCGTCGGCTGCGGACCAGGGGGTCCGCCCTACGGCTTGGGCTGATACGATTTCAGCGAATCTTCGATCTTCGCCTTGTCGCCCACCACCACGAGCGTCATCTTATTCGGATTCAGATAGCTTTCTGTAATCCGCTGTACGTCGCTGCGCGTCACGGCGTTCACTTTTTGAATGTACGTCTTAATGTAATCGTCGGTAAGTCCATGAACTTCGAGGAACGAAAGTTGCCCAATGATGCCTTGGTTCGAGGAATTTTGCAGAACGAAAATTCCGTCCATGAAATTCTGGACGCCCTTCAGCTCCTTGTCGTCGGGAGGATCTTTGCGCAGCCGGTTCACTTCATTGAAAATCTCGCGCACGGAATCCGCCGTGAACTTGGTTGTGACATCCGCCGATTCCTGCCAGCGCGTGGTGTGATACCGCGTCACAACCTGGCTGAACGGCGAATACGTGTAGCCCTTTTGCTCGCGGATGTTGTTCGTGATGCGCGATGTGAAAGCACCGCCCAGCAGGGTGTTGGTCACTTGCATCGGAATGTAATCCTTGTCGGTGGGCGATACGTTGATGGGAATCCCGACGCGCAGCGTCGATTGCACCGCATCCGGCCGGTCCAGAATCACCATCGTCGGCTTCGCGATCTCTTTCGGCGGATTTCTTTGCACAGGTTCGCCGGCGGCCCAATTCACGAAGTAGCTCTCAATGGTCTTCTTGACGGCCGCGGAGTCGAAGCGCCCGACCACGTAGAAATGAGTTTTCTTCGCGCTCAGATTTGCCGCGTAGAATTTACGCAAATCGTCGAGCGTGTAGCTCTTCAACTGCGCTTCCGTCGGGAACAGACGCCCGTAAGGATGATTCGGATAAAGCGCGGCGGCGAAAGCCTGATTCGCTTTCGCTCCCGGCGTCGAAAGTTGCACGGAAAGCTGCCGCAACAAATCGGCCCGATTCCGTTCCAGCTCGCTGGCCGGAAATTTCGGATGCTGCAAAACATCCGCCACCAATTTTACGGCGTCGGGAGCGAATTCGCTCAGCACATCGAGTCCGGCCGACGACGCGTCCACTCCGGCATTGAAATAGAATTGGCCGCCCATGCGCGCTGCCTCGTTGGCGATCTGTTGCGCGGTCAGGCTGGTGGTGCCTTCCTTCATCATGTTCGTCAGGAAATCGGAGATCCAGGTCTGATCGGCCGATTCGTTGCCGTTTCCGAACGCGATGTCGGCCCGAACGCTCACCAGCGGCACGGCGCCATATTCGGAAAGCGTCACTTTCATGCCGTTCGCGAGCGTGAAGGTTTCCGTGGGAGGAATCGCAAACGGTTTCGGGGTTCCGAGCGGTGGTGGCGCTTCCCGATCCTGCGCGCCAAGCGCTACTGCGAAGAGCAAACCAGCCAGAATTCGGATTTTCATTTTGCACCTTCCTTGGCGGCGCCGGGCACGATCGTCAAGATCGTCCGGTTCGTATTCCGCAGAAACTCCTGCGCGGTTTTCTGGATCAAATCGGGCGTAACGCTTCTGAGATTTGTTTCCAGATCGTTGATCGGCGCCGGATTGTCATCGAACAGCGCGAAGCTCGCCATCAAGTCGGCGCGGCCGAGTCCGCCGAACTGGGTGAGGCCTTGATAGAAATTCGCCCGGAATTTCACCAGCGCGCGATTGAGCTGATCCTGCGTTACCGGATGCTCGCGCACGTTTTGGATTACCGAATCCATCGCGCTCAGAATCTGGTCCGGTTTTACATTGGCATCGTGGATGAGGTTGGCCATCCACAACATCGGCCCTTGATAGTTAAACTGATTTCCCAGAAGATTGATGCCGCCGCCTACCGAATCCGTGTATCCCAGTTTCTTTACCAGCTCCTGCGTCAGCAGGCTGTCTTCACCCTGCAGCAGGATCTGATCGAGCAGCACCATCGCGTAATGCTCCTTGGCGCCACGATCCGGCATATGATACGCGACGGCGAGTGCCGGCTTGGACGCCAGTTTGTCCGTCTTCGAGAAGCGCTGCTCCTCGGTTTGCCGAGGCTCGGTGAGATCGGGCTTGGGCGGGAGCTTCGACTGCGGAATGTCCGAAAAATATTTGTCGATCCACTTTTTCACTTGCGCTTCGTCGAAATCGCCGACCAGCGCGATCGCCGCGTTATTCGGTGCGTAGAACGTATGCGAGAAATCGATTGCGTCTTTCAACGTGGCGGCTTCGATGTCTCCGAGCTCGCCGTAGAAGTTGTGCGCGTTGAACCAATTCTTGTTGGCATACTGCGGCATGTCGAGCCATGGGAATCCGCCGTAGGGCTGATTGAGAACGTTCACTTTCACTTCGTTGCCCACCACGCCCTGCTGATTCTTGAGATTCTCGGCCGTCAGCGCGAGGTTCTTCATGCGATCGGCTTCGCCCCACAGCATTTCTTCCAGCACATGCGACGGCACCACTTCGTAGTAGTTGGTGAAGTCGAAGCGTGTGCTTCCGTTCGAGAGGCCGCCGTTGCCTTCAATCAGTTTGTCGAATTCGCCCTTGGGCAGATTCTTCGAACCTTCAAACATCAGGTGCTCGAAAAGATGCGCGAATCCGGTGCGATTTTTCGGCTCGATGCGAAATCCGATGTTGTAGTAAACGGCAACGACAACCAGCGGCGCCGTGGTGTCGCGCGACAACGCGACTTTGAGTCCGTTCGGAAGCTTGTAATACGTGATCGGAACAGTGAACGTGCTCGCTGTAGGCGCGGCCGATCCGCAAACCGCGACGGCGCACAGCAAGAGCGCGACCAAGTGTATACGGCGTGAAAGATGTGGCAAGAAACTCCTCCCGTTGAAAAGCTTAAGCCAACTTGCCCCGACGGCGCCCCAATCCTTTGTTGCATTATACATTGCGATTGTCTTGAAAAAAATTGCGCACGCACTACCGAACCGCGACCGCAAGGGAGCGCCACAACGGAAGTTCGGGGTAGCGCTCCCTGGCGGTCGCGGTTCGGTAAGCATAATAGGATGAGGAGGCCTCATGGAATATCAACAGCTCGGGAATACCGGTATCTTCGTATCCAAACTTTGCATGGGCGCAATGACCTTCGGCGGATCGGAAGGCATCTTCAAGACCATCGGCGGATTGAATCAGCACGACGTGGATGCGCTGGTGGAAAACTCCATCGACGCCGGCATCAATTTCTTCGACACGGCCAATGTCTATTCGGCGGGCGAATCGGAAACCATGTTGGGCAAATCGCTCGGCTCGAAGCGCAAGGATATGGTGGTTGCGACCAAAGTCTACGGCCGCATGGGCAAAGGTCCCAATCAAATCGGACTCTCGCGGCTGAATATCATGCAGGAAGCCGAGGCCAGCTTGCTGCGCCTGAATACGGATTACATCGATCTCTATCAGATTCACGGCTTCGATCCACTGACGCCGTTTGAAGAAACGCTCAGCGCGCTCACCGATCTGGTCCGTCAGGGAAAAGTCCGCTACATCGGATGCTCCAATCTCGCGGCGTGGCAGATCATGAAGTGCCAGGGAATTTCCGCCATGAAGCATCTCGAAAAATTTGTGACGTTGCAGGCTTACTACTCGCTGGCCGGCCGCGAGCTGGAGCGTGAAATTGTTCCGATGTTGCTGGATCAGAGAATCGGACTGTTGGTGTGGAGTCCGCTGGCGGGCGGATTTCTCTCCGGCAAATTCACGCGTCACGGCGCCTCCGATGGTGAAGCGCGGCGCGCGAAGTTCACGTTCCCGCCGGTGAATGAAGCGAAGGGATATGACATTGTCGACGTGATGCAGAAAATCGCCGGACGCCGTAACGCTACGGTCGCGCAAGTGGCGCTCAGTTGGCTGCTGCATCAGCCATCCGTTACGAGCGTCATTATCGGCGCAAAGAAAACCAGTCAGTTGAAGGACAATCTCGGCGCGGTGGATTTGAAACTCGACCACGAAGACCTGAAAGAGCTGGACGAAGTCAGCAAACTGACGCCGGAATATCCGGGCTGGATGTTCGGGTTCCAGGGTTCGGACCGGCGTCCCGGATCGGTGCGCAACTGGGAACGCTTCGCAGCCGCAAAGTGAGTTACCTAAGTTAGCGATTGTTAATAGCAAGGAAGGGAGGTGCAGCATCATGAATAATTTGCAAGCTCACCTCCTGGACGAAACCCTGGCAGCGATTTCGGCATCACACTGAAAAGCCTGATTTTCCAATCCCTTGCAGGAGCGAAAGTTCCTTAGTACTCTCGGCCCCTGAGTTGCTCACACGGTAGCGAATGGCCACCGCTACTTCGCAAAAAACGGTCTGGCGCGACCGCTTTGCCGCGCTCAAGAACGTTCCGCCAGTTTTAAAATTGGTGTGGAAAGCCGCGCCGAAAGTGGTGGCTGCGGGGCTGGTGTTGCGTGTTTTTAGCGCGTTGACGCCGCTGGCTGCACTTGCGATCTCGAAATCGATTATCGATATCGTCGTCGCGGCGGTGAAGCATCCCGGTCCGCTGCCGAATTTGATTTGGTATCTGCTCGGTGCCGAGTTTCTGGTCGCGGCGGTCGGAAATATTCTGAGCCGCGGCATCGATTATTCGGACGCGCGCCTGGCCGACGAGTTCACGCGCGAAGTGAGTTTGCGCGTGATGGGGCACGCGGCAAAGCTCGATCTGCAAACCTTCGAAGATCCGGCGTTCCAGGACAAACTGGAGCGCGCGCGTTTGCAGGCAACCGATCGCATCGGGATGTTGAATTCCATGGGCCGGTTGATCTTGCAGACCATCACGCTGGTTTCCTTATCCATTGGCGTGATTGTTTATTCGCCGTGGCTGTTTCTGGTTCTGGTGATTTGCGTCACTCCGGCATTCGCCGGGGAAAGCCATTTTGCTTTTCTGGGTTACTCGCTCGCGCATAGTCTGACGCCGATCCGGCGCGAGCTCGATTACCTCCGGATTGTCGGCAGCGGCAAGGAGAGCGCGAAGGAAGTGAAGATGTTCGGCCTCGGCGGATATTTGACCGAGCGCTATAGCGAGCTTACCGATGGCGTGATTCGCCGGAATCGAGAGCTTACCAAGAAGAGGCTGCGGTGGGGATCGGTGCTCGCGATTATCGGGTCCATTGGATATTACGCTAGTTTCGCGTTTCTGGTATGGCGAACGCTGCTCGGTGAAATCAGCGTCGGTACCTTGACGTTCCTGGCGGGCGCGATTGCCGGATCGAGCACTCAATTGCAAGGCGTGTTCTCGTTGTTCTCCAGCATTTCCGATCAAGCCTTGTTCCTAACCGATCTCGTAGATTTCCTCGCGGTCACCCCGCGCATTCAATCGAAGCCGAACGCCATCCTGGCGCCGCGGCCAATTCGCGCCGGATTCGAATTTCGCGACGTGTCGTTCCAGTATCCGGAAACCAGCCGGCTGGTGCTCGATCATCTGAATTTCCGCGTCGAGCCGGGCGAACATATCGCGCTGGTCGGCGAAAACGGGCAAGGGAAGACGACGCTGGTGAAGTTGATGTCCCGGCTTTACGATCCGACCGGCGGCCAGATTTTGCTGGACGGCGTGGATCTGCGCGATTACAACGTGGAAGATCTGCAGCGCGAAATCGGAATCATCTTCCAGGATTTTGTGCGCTACGACATGCCGGCGCGGATGAACATCGGTGTGGGCCGAATCGAGAAGACCGGATCCGACGACGAGCTTTGGACCGCGGCGAAGAAGAGCCGCGCGGACCGGACGCTCGACCGCCTGGAGGGCGGTCTTAATCAGATGCTGGGCCGGCGCTTCGAAGGCGGCGTGGATCTTTCGGGCGGCGAGTGGCAGAAGATCGCGCTGGCACGCGCGTACTTGCGCGATGCGCAGGTTCTAATTCTGGATGAACCGACTGCGGCGTTGGACGCGGTAGCCGAGGCCGAAGTTTTCGCGAGATTCGCGGAGCTGGCGCAGAACAGAACCGCGATTCTGATCTCGCACCGCTTTTCCACCGTGCGCAAAGCCGGCCGGATCGTGGTGCTCGAAGGCGGCAAGATCCGCGAGCAAGGCACGCACGACCAACTGGTCACCAGTCAAGGCAGATACGCGAGACTTTTCGAGTTACAGGCGGCGAACTACCGATGAGCACAGCAACAATCGTGATGGAGGGCGAGGGCCGTCGGCTTCCGCGCCCGTTAACTGGAGCCGACAGCGCGGTGCGGCGTTTGGCGGAATGCGCGCGCACGCTGCGGCAGCACGTGAAGAAGCTGCACCCGCAGGGCGATAGCAAAGCTCCGGCGGCGGCTTGGCTCATTGGCAATCATTCGTATTTGCAGGCGCAGATTCGCGAGACCCAGCGTTCACTGCCGGCGCGCTACGTCCGCATGCTGCCCAAGGAGGGCGAAGGGGCATCGGCCGAACTGCGTGTCTTCAAAATCGCAACGGCTCTGTTGCTGGAAGCGGAAGAGGTCATCGATGCCGCGGCGGTGGAAAAAGCGGCGGCCGATCTCAAAGAGCACCAGAACCTGTCGCTGGTGGAGTTGTGGGCGTTCGATGCGGCGCTGAAGCTGGTTTTGATCGAGCACCTGTGCGCCAATCTGGATTCTGAGCGCGTGGTTTCGCTCATGGTGAAGGGCCTGCGGGCGTTGGAGCAAATTGCCTGGCGGGATTTCGTGGAATCCGTCTCTGTGGTGGAACGAGCGCTCGAGCGCGACCCGGCCGAAGTTTACGCACGGATGGATTTCACCACGCGCGACCAATACCGCCACCAAGTGGAGAAGATGGCGCGGCGATCGAAGCTGAGCGAGCTCGAAGTGGCCGAGAAAGCCGTCGAATTCGCCGCGAAACAGACAAGCGATGCCGGAAAGCACGTCGGATATTGGCTGGTCGGGGATGGTGCGCCGGAGTTCCGCCGCAGCATCGGTTGCAAAGGCTGGTTCGGCATCCGTACCGTTTTGGAGCAATCGCCCAACGCGTTCTACTTTTCGAGCATTGCATTGATGACCGCGTTGATCGTCGCGGCGTTTGCATGGGTCACTGGGCCGTTCGCGTGGTGGATCGCGCTGCTGCTCCTGATTCCGGCAAGCCAGGCTGGTATCGAGATCGTCAATGCGTTGGTGAGTCGGCTGCTGAAGCCGCACGTGCTTCCGAGCATGGATTTCTCGGATGGAATCCCGGACGATTGCAAAACAATGGTTGTGGTTCCAACGCTGGTGTATTCGGAAGCGAACGTCGCGCGCTTGCTGGAGGATCTGGAGATCCGGTATCTGGCGAATCGCGAAGCGAACCTGTCGTTCGCTCTGCTCACGGATTTTGGAGACGCGGACCGTGAGCAGACGCCGAACGATTCCATTTTGAAAAACTGCGCCGAGGGGATTCAGCGGCTGAATGAGCGTTATGCCTTCAATGGGCCGGGACCGTTTTATCTGTTTCACCGGTCACGCAAATGGAACCAGGCGGAATCCAAATGGATGGGCTACGAGCGCAAACGTGGGAAGCTGAACGATTTCAACCGGTTGCTGCTGGGACGCGGCAACTGCTTCGAGACCGTGATCGGCGAGCAATCCTTGCTGCGTCAAATTCGCTATGTGATTACGCTCGATACGGACACGCAACTGCCGCGCGATACCGCGACGAAGATGGTGGGGGCGGCGGCGCATCCTTTGAATCGGCCGATGGTGGATGCGGCAACGGGAATGGTGAAATCCGGATACGCGCTATTGCGTCCACGCGTGGCCGTCAGCATGGAGTCCTGCAACCGGTCGAGATTGGCGCAGATCTTCAGCGGAAAAGCCGGATTCGATCCGTATGCGACGGCAGTATCCGACGTGTATCAGGATCTGTTCAACAGTGCCAGCTTTACCGGAAAGGGCATCTACGACGTTGAGGCATTCGAGGCCGCGGTGGGCGACCGATTCCCAGAGAACGCGATTTTGAGCCACGATTTGATCGAAGGCGAATATGCGAGAACCGGGCTGCTCACGAGCGTCGAGCTGGTGGAAGACAGTCCCACGACGTACGAAGCGTTCACCAAACGCAAACATCGCTGGGTGCGCGGCGATTGGCAACTTCTGCCGTGGCTCGGAATGCGAACGCCGGTAGCGCGCGGCGAGCGCGAGAGAAATCCATTGCCGTTCCTGTCGCGCTGGAAGATGTTCGACAATCTGCGGCGCAGTTTGCTCGAGATTTCCATTCTGCTGTTGTTTGTGGCGGGCTGGCTGATGGCAGAAGATGCGACGCGCTGGACCATAGCGGTTCTGGCGCTGCTCGCATTGCCGGTGTACGCCGATCTGCTGCTCACTGTCGGGAATGCGCCGGAGCGCCGATTACTGCCGGCGTTTCTGCGCAATGTGGGCGAGCGCATGTTCGAAAGCCATCGCGACGTGTTTCTGACGCTGGTGTTCATTCCGCATCAGGCCTTGATGATGCTGGATGCCATTGGCCGAACACTAGTGCGGCGCTTCATCACCCAGCGAAATCTGTTGCAGTGGGAGACGATGGCGCAATCGGAAGCTGCAAAGGCCTCCGGCATTACGGTTCCGACGCGCTATCTTTACCTGGCGTGCGGAATCTCGCTGCTGTTGCTCGGATTCGTGAATTCCAGCCTTTTAGTCGCGCTGGTTTGCTCGGCCTGGATCACCGCGCCTTTCGTAGCCGGATGGTTGAACGAAGCTCCAGTGGATATGCACGCGCTTTCGGCGAACGACCGTGAGTTTCTGCGCGGCACGGCGCTGCGCACGTGGAGGTTCTTCGCCGACCATTCGAAAGCGGAAGAGAATTGGCTGGTTCCGGATAATGTGCAGCAAGATCCGCCGCTGACCGCGCATCACATATCGCCGACCAATCTCGGATTGCTGGCCACAACACACCTGGCCGCGCTGGATTTCGGATATTCCACGATTGAGGAATTCCGCGGATCGTTGCGCCGGGTGCTCAACACGGCGGAGAAGCTGGAGCGTTATCGCGGGCACCTCTTCAACTGGTACGACACGCGGACGCTGGAACCGATGAACCCGCGCTTTGTTTCGACCGTCGATAGCGGAAATCTCGCGGCATCGCTGTGCACGCTGCGCCAAGGGGTTCTGGGGTTGCTGAAGCAGCCCGTGGTGGGCGCCCACACGCTGCGTGGATTGCGCGATCAAGTACTGCGTCTGCGCGAGGAACTGCCGTACGCATACCGCAGTGGATCGTTAATGCGTCCGGTGGCCAGCCTGTTGCGGCAGTTGGAACATCCGGCGACGGATCTGTTCTTTCTGGAAGCGGTACTGACCGATGCCCGCGATATCTGGCGCCGGATGCAGGAGCCGTTGACCGCGATGCACCGTCGTCTGGAAAAGCAGGGCGAGCACGATCGATCGGCCGAGTTGCGGTATTGGGAATTGCTGGTTTCCGAGCGATTGGATGCCGCGCTGAGCGAGTTGTATCGGTTGACGCCGTGGCTGGTTCCCGAAATTGAACCGGAGCTGCGGTTGAATCTGCGCGATGAAAGCTTGGCGCCTCTGTTGGCCGAGCTTTGCGTCGTTCCCACACTGGAAGCTCTTCCGGAACTTTACGAAAAGATCCGGGCCGTGATTCTGGACCGGCTCGGCGACGAGAAACCGCTTTATCCTTCGTTGCGTCAGACGCTCGAAGCGCTCTTGATGCGGCTGCCCAGGTCGCGCGTGCGGGTGGTTGAGTTGATCGAGGAGCTGAAGGGCCTGGCCGAGCGATCCGGCCGCATGTTTGAGGAGATGGATTTTGCGTTCCTGTTCGATTCCAAGCGAAAGCTGCTGCGCATCGGCTACGACGCGGCCGCCGGGCAGCACGCCGAATCGTATTACGATCTGCTGGCTTCCGAAGCGCGTACCGCGGTGTTTCTCGCGATCGCGAAGGGAGACATTCCGCGCGATGCGTGGTTCCGGCTGGGCCGAAAGTTGACGGCGTATCGCAATCGCCGTACGCTGCTCTCCTGGACCGGAACGATGTTCGAATATCTGATGCCGCTGCTGCACATGCGCAGTTACGAAAACACGCTGCTGGATAGCGGCGCGCGCGGAGCGGTTCAGATCCAGCAGCTGTACTCCAGAGAGCGCGGAGTGCCGTGGGGAATTTCAGAAGCCGCCTATGCCGCGCGCGACGAACGGATGCAGTATCAGTATCGGGCGTTCGGAGTTCCTTCGATGAGCGCGAGTTCCGAAAAATCGGAGCGCCTGGTGATCGCGCCTTATGCGAGCATGCTGGCGTTGATGGTGGATCCGGGGCAAGCCACGGCGAATCTGCGTGGCTTAGCCGCGAAAGGCTGTTTGTCGCGCTATGGGTTCTGCGAGTCGCTGGAATATTCGTCCGGCAATCATCATCCGGAATTGATCCACTGCTTTATGGCTCACCATCAGGGGATGGGGCTGCTGGCGATGGATAACGCGCTGCTCGGCGAGAAGATGCAGCAGCGGTTTCACGTTGATCCGATGGTGCAGGCGACGGAGTTTCTTTTGCAGGAGCGGATGCCCGCGATGGTTGAGGTGCTGAGCGAGAGCGGCGACGTTGCTGCTTGATAGGCTTTACAGACTTCAACAAGCTGGGTTGTAAGGACTGCGGCTCGGAAAAACCCACCAGATCCATGGCGCGTGGAACCGTTTGGTTTGCCATGAACCAGCGCCAGACGTTGCCAGTCAATAGATTTTCGGCGCTTAAGAGAGTGATGCCGACGTCGATTCCCACCACGTCGGAATCGAACCACTTCAATTCGGGATTGAACGCATCCACGAATCCGTACTTGCGATAAACGCGATCCTCGAAATGATCGCGCATGGCGCGCAGCGCGGGGATGGAAATATCGGGCGTGAACATCAGCGATCCGCCGGCGGCGCACGGCGCCACCGTTCCGTCCACGGCTTCAAACTGTTTGATCTCGCCGTAGATTTTGTAACCCTTGGTGCTGTCGGACGCGGTGATGCCCCAGATATCCGGTCCGAAGCTCAGCGGAAACAGTTTCGCGAGGTTGAGGCAATAAAGATCGTTGGCGCGCGTGGCGTTCACAGAGTTCTGAAAAAAGTCGACGAAGCCGCGGTCCCGCCGATTGCGGAAATCCACCCAAGCCTGCGAATACTGGTGCGTGAATAGCGGACCGCCGCTGATAAAGTGATAAGGACCGTAAGAATAGAGCGGGCGCTGCCAGGCGTACCAGGAATCGGGCGGGATCGGGTGCGTGGATGATCCGATAGCAAGCAGGTAGAGCAATGACAGCTCGCTATAAGCTTCCCATTTGTACTTCAGGAATCCTTTGCCCTGCACCCAGCCGTGCGAGAGCAGGTGAGTGTCGCCGTCCAGCATCCAGGCGAAATCCACGCGATCGTAGATTTGCTTCGCGAGCCGCGTGATGTCGGGATCGTTCGAAAAATATTGCGCGGCGGTGGCGACGCCCGCCAAAAGAAACGAGGTGTCGATGGACGACATTTCACTGTCCCACTTGCGCTCGCCGGTGGAGACATCCATCCAGTGGAAAAACCAGCCGTGTTCCTGCGCGGCTTTCGACGAAAGAAACTGGAGCGTGTTGCGGACGCGCGTTTGCGCCTGGTCGCGCGGAATCCAATGATGTTCGGCGCCGATGCAGATGGCGGTGAGTCCGAAGCCTGTGGCGGCGATGCTCGCGATATCGCGGCTGGGCCCTTTGGCGCGTCCCCCGTCGGCGCTCGCGCGATCAAGCACCAGGCCGGTGGACGGGTCGCTTTCATTCCAGAAATATTGGACGCTGCGGCGCTCGAGATCTTCGAGCAGCGTGCGGTCCTGAGGGGTGATGGGTTTGGGGGGCGCGGCGTTCAGTGTTACGAAGAAAGGTAAGACCCCGATGAAAAGTGAGACCGCGATGGTCAGAAAACTCGTCGCGCGCGCCCGCATCCCTACCTCCATCATAACCCTTGCAATCGAAAATCCAAGGTTACGAGAGTACTAGTGGAACGGTGTGCTTTGCTAACGTTTTCTAACGTTGTTATATGCTTGAACGGATGCGCCTGATTCTATTATTCGCGCTCATTATCAAGGTTTGTTTCCCACAACAAATATCGCCTGAAATTCTGGCACGCACGGAGCCGGATTTTCCAGAGGAAGCGAGGAAGGCCGGCGTCGATGGAACGGTGGTGGTGGAACTGGTGGTGGATCCGGACGGGAATCCAACCAATTTGCGCATCAAGAAACCGATCGGATTTGGGTTTGATGAAGCCGCGCTGAAGGCAGTGGCGCTGTGGAAATTCAAGCCGGGCGTGACGGACGGGGTTCCACTTGCGTCCGATACAACCGTGGAGGTGAATTTTCGAATTCCGGAAACGCACGTCTTGATGCACATCGAGCGATTTTCATGTGAGGCGCCGCAGGGCACCCCGCATTTGCAGGTTTTGAAAGTCGAGCAGCCGGCGCCTCCGCGCGATCCATATGAATCGTTTTCCGCATCGGTTTCGTTGGATGTAGATGAAAGGGGCACTCCCGCGAATTTTCGGGTCACCAAGTTGAGCGATCCGAGCCGGGAGGAAGATGTGAAACGGGCGCTGCTTGCGTGGCGATTCCAGCCAACGGATCCACCCGCGTTCGCCAGGTGCAGGTTGAGTTTTATGGCCGGGCCGGAAATCGAATCTTATCGCGGCATCGGAATTTCTCTGCCGCAGCTCGTGAGCAAAGTCAAACCAAAATATCCCAGAGAGGCGCGCCGGGCAAGGGTGGAAGGGACGGTGGTCCTTTTCGTCATTGTGGATGCGAACGGCAAGCCGCAGGCGCTAAAGGTTTTGAAGCCGCTCGGTTCGGGTTTGGATGAGGCGGCGATCGAGTCCGTGCGCCAGTGGGTGTTTCAACCTGGGCGCAAAGACGGGAAAGCGGTAGCGGTACAGGCGACGGTCCAGGTGAATTTTCGATTGCTGGACAAGTAGTCCGGCGTTAACTACGCGAAGCTGTGGTTGCACAGATCGCCAATGCGATCGATGCTCACATCAGCGGGCGGATATTGCGCGATGGCTTTCGCGTCGTGCGCGTAGTGGCCTTGCTTGACGAAGACGGTGGTCACGCGATCGTTCCAGATTTTTTTGATGGCTGCCAGGATGCGGAGTTTGTCGTCGACCACTACATAATGCGCGGCTGGAAAGCGCTGTTCTACGTCTTCTAATTCGTGTTCCTTGTGGACGTAGATCAGGACGTTGCCGTTGAAGGTTTCATACAGCCCGGAACGGTAGACTTTGTGCGGCTGGAAAACCACGTCTCCATCGGAGAGGATCGCGGCCGGTCCCCATTGCGCGACGTGCTGCACGGCGTCGATGGATCCGGGGAACAGCCGGTTGGCGAACGGGTAGCGGATCAAGAAATAAGATACGGCCAGCAACTTGGGATCTCGCGGGTATTCGATGCGATAGCGCTGCAAAGCTCCGAGGTAATCGGCGTAGCCGAGCTCGGTGCGGAGAATTTCGAAGATTTGCCAGTAGCGTTGGGCGCGGTCCGGGCCGACTTCAGTTTGGAGATGGCGTTTGAGATCGGCTGTGACTTGATCGTTGTTGAGCAGGGTGTTATCGACGTCGAAGAGGAAGACGGTCTTGGCGGCGGACATTGACTTACGATAGCAGGACTAATCCTTGGGGGAGAAGAGGGAATCCAAAAGGCGGCAACTGGAATTGAGGACATCCACGATTTCCGGCCGGTCTAAGGTTCCGCGGGCGAGAGCGGTGAGGCGGCGAGAGATAGCTTCGGCGACGGCTTTCTTGCGAGGAGAAGGCGGCCAGTGACTGACGACCTCGAGGCGATATTCCAGAAATAGGATGTCGGAGCGGGCAGGAGTAGGTGGGAGTAGAGGCATCATCGCACTTGTCATATCGGCGCGATTCTAATGAATAAGAGGCGCTCATATTCGTCCGGGTGCGTTCCGATAAGGTTTCAGAGGCAAGACCATGACCCTGACCGAGGTACGAAAGAGCCAGCGAAAGCCGCCGACGAACAATGCTCCTTGGGCGTTAGATAAGCTGCCGCCGTTTCCGATGGTAGCGACACGGTTGATGCAGATCTTGGCCCGGGAAGATCCGGATATTTCCGAAGTAGGCAAGATGATTTCGGCCGAGCCGGTGTTCGCGACGCGCGTGCTGCAAATGGCGAACTCGCCGCTGTTCGCTTTGACGGCTCAGGTGAAGACGTTGTCGCATGCCATTGTCGTACTGGGCTTGGCGCGCGTGAAGTCGATCACGGTAACGCGCGCGGTGGGCGATTTCGTAGCGCCGGTGTTGAATGTCCGGTCGCTGCGGGTGTGTTGGCAAAACAGTCTGGCGGGCGCGCTGCTGGCCGAGAAGCTGGCGCGGGCGTGCAAGATGGATGCGGATATTGCGTACGTGGCTGGATTGCTGCGCGACATCGGAAGGCTGGCCCTGCTGGTGAAGTATCCGGATTCGTATGCGAACCTGCTGGCCGTTTCGAGCGAGCACGCCTTCGATCTGATGAACACCGAACGTGAACTATTCGATGTGGATCATTGCCAGGCTGGGAGTTGGTTGATGGCGCGGATGCCCTTTCCTCCGGAACTGGCCGAAGTGGTTGCGCATCATCATGACGTGCCGAACGGCGGACCCTTCGGATTGGTGAACTTAATTCGGATCGCAGACCGGATGGCCGACGCATTGGGATTTGCCGTGGTCGCGCATCCGGATCCGTTGTTGTTTGCGGACGTGCTGGGCGAACTTCCGGCGGAGGCGCTGGCGCGGGCGCAATGGGATGAACAGGAGTTGAAAGCCGAGATCGCGACGCGGATTCAGACCTGGGGATGAAGACGCTCTATTAGAATGATGGGGTGACTCGGCTCGGATTTTTCTGGATCGCATGTGCTGTTTTCGGGATGGCGCAGGCGCCGCAACCGGATGGGGGTGGTGTGCGGCCCGGCACGCTGCTTTCGCACTGGATGACGGGCGGTCCGGATTGTCTGGAAGTTCCTGACTGGCAGGTCCACGCTTATAACGAAGACTTCTACATTCTGCGACAATCCGGCTGCGTGGATTACGAGAAGCCGTTTCTCTACTTGCTATTCGGTAAGGAAAAAGTGCTGTTGGAAGACACGGGCGCTGAGCCGAGCGATGCAGCTGGCGCGGTGACGGGTCTGATCGCAAAATGGCTGAAGGCGAAAGGACGCGCTTCGATTGAGCTGATTGTTACCCATTCGCACTCGCATGGGGATCACGTGGCGGGCGATGGCGGATTTCGCGGGCTTCCGAACGTTACGATGGTCCCGTTAACTGTCGAAGGCACGAGCGAGTTTTTCCACATTGAGAAGTGGCCCGAGGGAATTGGCCACGTGGATCTGGGCGCCCGCGTGCTCGACGTCATTCCGATTCCGGGGCACGACAAACTGAGCCTGGCTTTTTACGATCGCGAGACGGGCGTGCTTCTGACCGGCGATAGTTTGTATCCGGGCCGGTTATACGTGCGCGATTTTCCGGCGTTTGTGCGGAGTACCGAGCGGCTGGTGGAGTTCACCAAGGGTAAAATCGTCGCACATGTGCTCGGCACGCACATCGAAGAGATGGCGGCGCCGTACAAAGATTATCCGGTTGGTACGAAGTATCAGCCGGAGGAGCATTCGCTCGATCTGTCGCGCGGGACGCTGCTCGAGCTGGCGGATGCGCTGCGCTCCATGGGCGGTACGCCGGTGCGGATGGCGATGCGGGATTTTACGGTGTGGCCGGTGAAATAAAGGCGGGTTTGGGGATTAGGGATTGGGGATTAGCAGTCCTGACCGAACCGCGACCGCGAGAGAGCGATACCACGGCTGTTCGTGGTGGCGCTCCCTTGCGGTCGCAGTTCGGTACGGGTACGCGGATCAGAGGTGGTCGGGGTCTAGGTCGAAGACTTCTACCATGTACTCGTAGTGGCCTTCATGCAGGAAGACCAGGAAGATTTCGTGCACTAAGTGGATTAGTTTGCGGGTGGCGTATTCGTAGTCCGCTGTTTTTACTGTCATGGTCAGGGCTACGTTTCCGGATCCCAATGACGGGCGCACTACGGCTTTCTTTGGATCGATGCGGCGATGGTCCGGCAGATCCGGCGATTTGCGGGAGTCCAGGAATTCTTTGAGTTGGCGATACATGGGCGCCGGAACTTCGGGAAGAACCACGGGGAAGCGCAGCGTTTTTTTGCGCGTGTCCAGGATCAGCTCGAAAAGGCGATCACGATGCCAGAGAATTTTAAAGGTAGCTGCGCCGGCGCGGACCGGGCCGCGGGCGAATCCCTTGAAAGTCCCGCGAGTCGCGTAGTTTTCGAGGATTCCCGCGACCAGATCGATCGTTTTCAGTGGGCGAAGGCCCCCACGCCGGGCTCGGTCGGCAGCGCGATGCCGGGCGGATACTGGTTGCCGGAGGTGAATTCCTTGAGCGCTTGCACGTTGATGAGCGACGATATGGTTTCCTTCGACGCTGCGTCGTAGCTTCGCTTCAATGCCGCACGCAATTCTTCCGGAGTCCGGACATATTCGCCGCGCGCGCCGAGGCCTTCCGCCATTTTGTCGTAGCGGAGATTCTCCTGGAACAGATAAAGGTGCATGGAACGGGCGCTTCCGATGGCGGCCGGGAACATGCCCCAGCAATTGTTGTTGTATACGATGGCGATCACCGGGATTTTGTATTTCGCGGCGGTGTCGAGTTCGAACATGCTGTAGGCGACACCGGCATCGGAGGTGATGCAAAGCACCGGCGCACCTTTATAAGGAGCTTGGGGGCCGATGCCGCGCTGCACTGCGGCTCCCGCGCCAATGGTCATGGCGAGATCCGGTCCGATGGCGCCGTATTGATAGCCACATGCGAGACCCTGGCCGGGACGGTTGGCGCGCATCCAGCGGCCGCTGAAAATTCCGGTGGTCCAGCCGCCGATGCCGGTGACGGTTTGTTTGGGATCGATGTCGCCTTTGTAGAGAAAATCGTGAACTTCTTTGGCCATCACGGCCGGATGGATGTGATCCGTCGCGGCGCTGTGTTTCAATCCGAGGGCGTAGTGAGCGAGGTTCATGTCTTCGAACTTCTTACGAGCTGCCGCGAGTTCGTTGACCCAAGCGTCGCGCTTTTTGGCCGGCAGTTCGTTGGCGAGCGATTCGAGGAACACTTTTTCATCGCTGACAATGCCGAGATCGAGGGGCCAGTTGCGGCCGAGATCTTCCTGCACCGGATGGACGCGGATGGTTTTGACATCCGGATTGAATCGGTATTCGCCCGGGCTGGGCATGCAGTATTGTCCGACGAAGACAACGAGATCGGCGCTCATCAGCGCGTCGGGCGCAAGGTTTGCGGAGAGGCGATGCTCATCGGGGAAGTGGCCGCGCATGGGTCCCGAAGAAACCACGGCGAACTCGTGCTTTTCGGCCGCTTGCATCAGAGCTTCGCAGGCCTTGCGCTGGAACACGCCTTGCCCGGCGACCAGAATGGGCCGTTCGGCTTTGGCGATCATTTCGACGGCGCGGGCGACCTCTTTGTTCGAAGGCTGCGGCCGGGATTCGGTTCGATATTTTTCCTTGGAGTAGAAATCCTTGAGATTGGCCGGATCGGTGAAGCGGGCGCGCGCGACTTCGCCG
>DATGIH010000344.1:0-2834 GCA_035295865.1 Bryobacteraceae bacterium | reverse complement strand
GAAAGCTGTTTTGCGGGCGGGGAGACCCTCCGAGGCCGCCAGTGCCGCCGGTTCGGCTGCCAGGGGATCCCGCATGCCGGAGAAGTAATACATCGAACCGCGCTTTTCGAAACCGGTAAGTACAATACCAGGCTCCGTGCTGAGGCGATGCGCGAAGTCTGTCCAGCGGCGCTCCCCGGCGGCTGCGTAGATCCACCAGCCAGCCAGCGCGAGAATCAACAAAAGCGGCGTTCCGAAGAGCAGGACACGCGCCGCGAGCGATGTCGTCTTTCGTTCGGCGGTTTTTCCCTGGCCGACCAGGCAGTACCGGAGCCACGGCTGGCAGCTATTGAATTCCGAAGTGTCGCCGGTGAACCCACGCAGAGCTTCTGCCTGTTGCCGTTCGATCACGTCCAGCATGTCCTGAAATACGCGATTTAGGTTGCGCGGAGGCACGCCCCGCACGAAGCCGGCCAGGATCGCGTCAGGGCCGTAAGCCAGAACCACGCTGATTTCGCCCATGCGAATGGTTTCGAGGTTCGAGCTTTCCGAGCCGCTCACCGTGTCGTGGACGAAATCCTGGATGGCCGTCAGCATCCCGGACACCATGTCGGGATCCTTGGTTTCCGCATTCTCCACGGCCGCGTGTTGCAGCAGCAAGCCGGTCTTGCGATGTATCAGGAAGACCTGTTCCACTCGATACAACAAGCTGCGCAGGAGCACAATCTCGGCGTACGGTTTCCCTGTCCGCATCGATTCCCAACGCCACTTCACGCTGCGCCACGAGACACTCTGCTCCAGTGTCTGGCTCAGTGCCTGCAGCATCGAGTCCAGCTCTGCCGCGATCGCTTTCCGGATGGCTTTGCCGAAAACCGGGAATAGCGCATCCGCCAGCATGCGCGGGTTGGACTGGGCCGAGAGTTGCAGCGCTTCTTCGAGCAGGGGCTGAAGCGCGCGGCGGAGCTTGAGGTCCGAACGCAGACGGACAGCCTCGGCAAGAACGCTGGCGACATCTTCAGCGCGCCGCGCGGGATTGTCCAGGCGCTGGCGCATCGATTCCCACGCCAGGCGGTCGGGTCCCAGCAGGATGGCGCGCAGCTCCGCCAAAGGCTGGTCGTCGGAAGCCGGGCGTTGGGCGGAACCGTCGGTAGGCATGATCTTTGGACTACACTACGCCGGACTATTGATCCGTGACCTTGAATTGATCCGTCAGGCGTAGCGACACTTCGGAAAATAAGCTGGCCAGCGCCGCACGGTCCGTTTTGGCGTGCTGAAGCTCTTGGGAGCGGCGTTCCAGCAGCGCGACCAATTCCTCGCCCTTAGCGCGAATCGCGTCGGTCAATTCCTTGGATTGCTGGAGCAGATCATTGCGAATTTCGCGCTTGGCATGGGCTTCCTGGCTCTCCACCTCGCCAATTTTGCGGTAGATCGACGACGTGGAAGAAGCATGATCGGCCGCAAGCCGGGAGTGGCCTTCCGATCGCTCGGCCCGCTCCGTGTTCAGACGGGCGTCCAGCGCGGCCAACTCCTTGTGGACAAAAGCCTCCAGCGCCTCCAGGTGCCGCCGCGTGGTGTCGCGAATGTCCAGCGACTCTTTCCGCAATGCCTCTTCCAGCCGAGCAAAGCGCTGCTCGTAGTCCCGCATGTGCGCCCCGAAGAGAATGTCGCGAATTTTATCGATATTGCCGGATCCGCTATCGGGCGGCGCAGGCTCGGGCGCAGGCTCCGGAGGGTGGTTAGAGGCGTGCGTTGGTTCCGCAGCGTAACCAGGGTGTAACTCGACGCCGTCATTCGAAGAGACTGGGCTTGTAAAATCTTCGTCCATCGTGGGTTCCTCCGCTACAGATACTTTATGAAGATTACTTCGTTTCCTTTGCCGCTGTAAATTAACTCGTCGGCGAAGCTTTGCGTGAGTAGAAGGCCGAATCCGCCGGGCCGGGTTCCCATTTGCTCGCGCAATTCGGCATGGCGCAGTGGATCATCGGAAGAATTCCCGACGGCCGCGTGCGACAGGTGCTCGAGCGAGAAACCTTCGCCGGGATCGCGAAAATAGTAAACAATGCAGCGCGCGGTCCGGATGTAGCTGATGCCGACCACTTTGTCCGGATCCAGCCGGCCGCCATGCTCGATCGCGTTCATCAGCAATTCCCGGAACGCGATTGCAATCCGTTCCCGATCGTCTGGGTCCAGATCGCTCGGAAGTTCCCGCACGAACTGGGTCACGCGTTCCACGGTGGCGAGCTTGCACCGCACCTCCAGAGATATCCAGTTCGGTTTGTCCGACAGGACCTTGATGTCATCGCGGTGCACGATGGTGGAGAGCGCGTTCTCCAATGTCATCAGCAGCGCGTCGCGCTCGAATGGTTTGGCGATGTAGGCAGTGGCCTGGCTGCGGAGGGATCCCAGAATGTGGTCGGGCGTGTTCTTCACCGTCATCACCACCATGCTGGTATAGGGGTAACGGCCGCGCATCTGGCCCAGCAAGGTCAGCCCGTCCATGCCGGGCATCAGGATGTCGGTAAGCACCAAGTCATAGGCGCGGGTTTCGAGCCGGGAAAGAGCTTCGTCGCCATTCGCGGCGGTGTCCATCTGCCAATTCTTTCCGTTGAGCATTGCGCCGACGAGGCTGTGAATAGACGGGTCGTCGTCAACAACTAGCAGCGAGCGTGGAGCCGCGTGCGCCATGCGGTAAATAGATAGAATACATAAACCGGCGGACCCGAGTCGGCGTGAACGCAGCCGCTTTCTGCCGATCCGAGTAAAATTCCGTCTACCGCGACCTACAAAGACGATTTCAGCCAGCACCTGCGGGTGCTCGAGCCACTTCAACAGGTAAACTGAAAGAACGGTGGAAG
>DATGIH010000343.1:0-2649 GCA_035295865.1 Bryobacteraceae bacterium | reverse complement strand
TCTCGGCCTACCGATTCAAGAAGCCGATGGGAACGATCATCTGGGCGACACTGCCGTTCTTGTTCATCCTGATGGGGACCGTTCTGCTCATCACGTATGTGCCGTGGTTGACGACGGCCCCCTTGCACTGGTGGTTAGATAAGTAGTGCGGTGGGATAATAAGGCATGTCTGTGAGAACTACCATCGAAATCCCTGAGCCAGTGCATAAAGAGCTCCGCCGCAGAGCCGCAAGTTCGGGCACGTCGATGCGTTCGTTAATCGTCCAAGCCATTGAGCAAGCTTATCCGGAGCCTAAGAAGGGCAAGGGCAAGCGTGTTACCGGCCCAATGATTACGGGGCGGGGTAAACGTGGTCCGCTCTACCCAGTTGACGAAAACCCGCATGACTTGGTTCTTCCCTGATCTCAATGTCTGGTTGGCCTTGTCCGATGCTGGCAATTCACACCATTCAAAAGCCTGGAATTGGCTAAACCTGTTACCTACCGATGCACGGCTGATGTTTTCGCGTTACACGCAACTCGGCTTGTTGCGACTACTCACGAATCGATCGGTAATGGGAGAACAGACCCTATTGCTTAAGGATGCATGGGCGGTTTACGATCGCTGGATCGCAGATGCTCGCGTCGAGTTCCATCCGGAACCGAACGGCCTGGATGACGTGCTTAGAGAAGCCACCGATCCGTTCGCAGAAATGTCCGTACCCAAGTGGATCGGCGACTGCTATTTGCTCGCTTACGCGAAGCACAGCAGCGCCACGTTGGTTACGTTCGACAAGGCGCTTTGCGAGCTCGCGCGCAAGCAGCGCTGCGCAGTTCTTGAGCCTACTCCGACCGCAGGGCTTGCATAACATCCACCCGAGCCGCGCGAGCAGCGGGCAGCACCGACGCAATCAACGCCGAAGCGAGCAAAACCACCGCAGCGCCGACCACCGGCAGCGCGTCCGGCATGCGCATATCCGGGAAACTGCTTTGCGCCAGCGTCCCCAGGCCATAGCCTGCGAGGGCGCCAGCCAAAATCCCTAAACCCGCGATTACGATGCCTTCCGCGATAACGCCGCTTAAGATCCGCGTGGGCGCGGAGCCGATCGCCAATCGGATGCCGAATTCGCGAGTCCGGCCGCTGACAGAAAACGCGAGAACGCCAGCCACGCCGACGATCGCGATAGCCAGCGCAACACCCGCGAATCCGCCGAAAACAAAGGTATTCAAGCGATCCGGCGTCAATACTTCAGCGCGGATGTCTTCCAAAGTCGCTGCGCGTTCCACCACCTGATCGGCGGAAAGATCGCGGATAATTTTGGTGGCCGGTGAAACCAGAGAATACGGATTGCCTTTCGCATGGATGAACAGCCGCCCCGCCCAGGTGCCTTGCTGAGCGAGCGGCTGATAGACGGTCATCGCCACGCCCGGCACCACATTCTCGTCGTCCACGTCAGCCGCTACGCCGACCACACGCCGTGGATTGCCATTCATGTCGATGAATTTGATTACCGGATCAGTCCACATGACGTGCCGGTTCACCGCTTCCTGACTGGGGAACATGCGCTGAGCGATGCTCTGGCTAATGATGACCACCTGCTCGCCGGTGCGGCGGTCGCTATCGTTGAAATCGCGTCCGGCTATGATCGGCACACCCAGTGCGGCGAAAAATCCGGGTGATATGACACGCAACCGGGCGCGCGGATCTTCTTCCCCAGGCGCACGGACGTGACCCTCGCCTGAAAACGAAAGTCCGAATCCGAAGGTCTTCGCATCGCGCCACGGAACTGCCGTACCAACCGCAACCGCATCCACGCCGGGCAGCACTGACATGCGGCGGATAATTTCTTTGTAGAAATCCACCACTTGGTCCGGAGTTTTTCCGTACGACATCACCGGAACGTTGACGGCCAGCACGCGATGCACGTCAAATCCCGTGGGCGCGGCTTGCAACGCAAGCAGCGTCTTAAGCAGCATGCTTGCCCCCGCCAGCAGAACGAACGACGCCGCGATCTGCACCACGGCAAACACGCGCAGCCGGCGATTGGCGCTGCCGGTGATGCGCAGATTGCCGTTGGCCAGACCAAATCCATGAGACGCGGTGGAGGAGGGAAGACGCGGAACGAAAGCGAGAAATACAGACGCGATGACTGCGAGCCCGGCGCCCACCCAGAGCATGCTGGAATCCACCGTAAGGTCGAGAGCGCGAACCGAGAAGCGCGACGCGTAACGAGCTAGGATCGCAACCATGGGCCGCGCGCTCAGTACGCCGAGAATCGCGCCCGCGCCGCAGAGCAGCAAGCTTTCCGCCAACAGGGTGCGCCGCAATGCAGCGGTACTGGCGCCCAGCGCGGCGCGGATCGACAGTTCGCCTTCGCGCCGGATGGTCCGGGCGAGAATCAAGTTCGCGATGTTCGAGCAGGCGATCACGAACACCAGCACTGATGCTGCCATCAGCACTAACAGTACCGTGCGAGCTCGGGAAGTGATCTGATCGCGCAGTTTTACCACATTGATTTGACCATCCGCCTTCACGGAATAAGCCTCAGGATGCTGCTTGACCATGGACGCATACACCGTCCGCAGCTCGGCGCGCGCTTGCTCCAACGTTGCGCCCGGCGCGAGGCGTCCAAAAAGCTCCGTCATCCGGTGAACCCGTCCGGTGACCATG
>DATGIH010000342.1:0-10701 GCA_035295865.1 Bryobacteraceae bacterium | reverse complement strand
TTATGGAAGCGCCCGGGCTCTTTTTGGGGCGGATGTTCTACTCCCGCGAGAAGCGATGGCGAGGATCAGACGATGAAAGACACCCAAACATATCCACTTAGGCTGCCTCGTTCGCTCAAGGAAGCGGTCGCGCGTATCAGCCGCGAAGATGGAACGAGTATCAACCAGTTCGTCGCAACCGCTGTTGCCGAAAAAGTCTCAGCCTTGCAGACTGCGACTTATTTCACCGAACGCAAAGCGCGCGCCAATTTCAAAGCCTTTGAGAAGATCATGAAGCGCAAGAGCGGGGAGCCACCACGCGAAGGGGACGAGATGCCGTCCCGAACTAGACGTCCAAGTTCCTCACGTCCAGCGCGTTCTCCTCGATAAATTTCCGCCGGCTCTCCACATCTTCACCCATCAACGTGGAAAAGATATTCTCGGTCTCGGCCAAATCTTGCAGATCGACCTTGAGCAGCGTTCGGGTTTCGGCGTTCATCGTGGTGGACCATAACTGCTCGGCGTTCATCTCGCCCAGTCCTTTATAGCGCTGGATGTTCACTTCCCGGGTGCCTTCGCTCTTCACGTGCTCCAGCAGCTCGCGCCAGCCCGGTTGCGATTCCTGCTTTGCCTCGCGGATCACCTTGAACGGCGCTTGATTGTACTTGGCGACTTGCCGCGCGATGGTTCGCATCCGGCGAAATTCAGGCTGCAGCGCCAGATCCTGGCCGATAACGCGCGTCGCCTTGGTCGGATCCAGATATTCGATCTTCCAAGCCTCGTGCTCTTCTTCGCGCTCCAGCTTTACTTCCAGCTTCGCCGCCTTCAGCGCCGCAAACACCGGCTCCAGGTTCGCCTTCTCGTGGAAATCGGCCTTGGTGTCCAGCTTGTAGTCGACGTTCGCTAGAACTTCCACCACGCGCGCGTCGCGCATCTTGCGTTCCACGCGCCGGAACATCTGCTGATACTCATCCAGCGACATCAGGAAGCTGCGCAGCTCGGAGCCTTCCAGTTTCACGCCGGCTTTGGTTTCCACGACGAGATTCTCCGTCGCGCGCCGCAAAATTTCGCGCGTGAACTCTTTATCGTCTTTGATGTACTTCTCAGATTTCCCCTTTTTGATGCGATACAGCGGCGGCTGCGCGACGAACACATTGCCACGCTTGATCAGCTCGCCCATGTGCCGGAAGAAGAACGTCAGCAGCAGCGTACGGATGTGCGACCCGTCCACGTCCGCGTCCGTCATGATAATGATTTTGTGATAGCGGAGCTTGGTGATGTCGAACTCCGTCAACCCGATACCGGTTCCGATCGCGGTAATCATCGACCGGATTTCCTCGTGACCCAGCATCTTGTCGTAGCGGGCCTTCTCCACATTCAGGATTTTGCCCTTCAGCGGCAGGATCGCCTGATAGCGCCGGTCGCGGCCCGATTTCGCGGTGCCGCCCGCCGATTCACCCTCTACCAGGAACAGCTCGCAGCGTTCCGGATCTTTTTCCTGGCAATCGGAAAGCTTGCCCGGCAATCCACCCGAATCCAGTGCGCCTTTGCGACGCGTTAAATCGCGCGCCTTGCGGGCAGCTTCCCGCGCGCGCGCCGCATCGATCGCTTTGCCCACGATCTTGCGCATCACCGCCGGATTCTTGTCGAAATATTCGCCCAGCTTCTCGTTCACGAACTGGACAACGTAGCCCTGAATGTCGCTATTCAGCTTGCCCTTGGTCTGTCCTTCGAACTGCGGCTGCGGAATCTTCACGCTCACCACGGCGGTGAGACCTTCGCGCACGTCGTCGCCGGTGAGGTTTTCTTTTACGTCTTTGAACAGTCCCGCTTGCTGGCCGTAGTAATTGATGGTCCGGGTCAATGCGCTGCGGAAGCCGCTCAGATGCGATCCGCCATCCACGGTGTTAATGTTATTCGCGAAGCTGAATACGTTTTCCGAATACCCGTCGTTGTATTGCAGCGCCACTTCCATCGAGAGCAACCCGAGGCTCACCTCGCGCTCGGCTTCAAAATAGATCGGCTTTTCATGCAGTACGGACTTGCCGCGATTCAGGTGCCGGATAAACTCCGCAATACCGCCGCTGTAATGGAACTCGCCTACCTTCACTGGATCCGTGCGCTCATCGGTGAGCGTAATGGTCAGTCCCTTGTTCAAAAACGCAAGTTCGCGCAGCCGTTGCGCCAACGTATCGTAGTTGAACTCCGTCGCGGTCATGATGCTGGAATCCGGCTTAAAGGTGATCTTGGTCCCGGTCTTTTTTCCGGCCTTGCCGGCCTTGGCCAGCGGCGCCGAAGGAATGCCCTTCTTATATTCCTGCTCCCAGGTGTAGCCGTCGCGCCAAATCTCGAGCTGCAGCACTTCGGATAGCGCATTCACGCAGCTCACGCCCACGCCGTGCAGGCCGCCCGAAACTTTGTAGCTTTTCGAATCGAACTTTCCGCCCGCGTGCAACTTGGTCATCACCACTTCCGCCGCGGAAATTCCCTCCTCCTCGTGCATGTCCACGGGAATGCCCCGGCCGTTATCCACGACGGTCAGCGAATTGTCGATATGGATGGTTACGTTGACGGTGTCGCAGAACCCGGCGAGCGCTTCGTCCACCGAGTTATCCACCACTTCATACACCAAGTGATGCAGGCCGTTCTCGGTGACCGAGCCTATATACATCGCCGGGCGCAGCCGCACCGCTTCCAGGCCTTCCAGCACTTTGATACTGCTGGAATCGTAAACTTCCACCGGAGTCACTTCTTTTGTTGCCATGTTTATTGCTCAGTCCTTCTGTCTCATGCCGCTGGTGTCAGCCGCTTCTTTTCAGATCCGCATCGGCATAACGACGTAGCGGTACTTGTAATTCGCGGCGCTCTCGCCTGCCGGCCGGAGCTCACCCGCACTGTGCGCGTCCTTGAAATGAAACGCGACTTGTGCTTCCGTGGTGGCTCGAAGAAAATCCAGCATATAGCCGGCATTGAAGCCGATTTCCACCGCGCTGCCCTCGTACTCTACTGGAAGGCTCTCTTCGCTCTCACCGGTCTCGGATAGCGAAGAATGAATGTGCAGTTCGCCGTCATGCACCTTCATCCGGACCGCGCGCGAACGTTCATCGGAAAACTGCGCTACGCGCTCTACCGATTTGCGCAGCTCTTCCCGATCCAGAACCACCGCATGCGGATGATCCTTGGGCAGCACGCGTTCGAAATCCGGAAAATTCCCAGTCAGCTTGCGGCTCAGCAACAGCCGGTCGCCCAGTTGGAAGAAGAGATGATTCTCGTCGCCTGAAAATTGAATAGACGCTTCCGGATTCGAGTCCTGCGCGAGTTTTAAAATTTCGCCCATCGCCTTACGCGGCAGCAAAGCCTTGAATGGAGCTGTCACACCCGGCAGGTCCACCGTGTTCTCCACCATCGCCAATCGATGACCGTCGGTCGCGACCATCCCCAGGCTGTTGTTCTTCAGAAGCAGCAGCGATCCATTCAACGTGAAACGCGATTCTTCCATCGAAATGGCGAAGATGGTTTTCGAAATCATCGACGCTAGAAGACCCACGGGAATTTGCGCCAGCACATCCGGCATTTGCGGCAGCTCAGGGAAACTCTCACGCGACATGCCGGCGATTCGCGTGCGCGATCTTCCGCATACCAAACTCGCCCACTGATTCTCCTGCAGCTTCACATCGAGATCCGCGTCAGGCAGCAAGCGAACGTAATCGAGCAATCGCTTTGCTGGAATCGTGCCTGCTCCCGGCTTCTTCACGCGCGCCGGACATGAGCTCCGAATTCCTAGCTCAAGGTCTGTTGCCGTTAAATTAATCCGGTCGCCGCTCGCTTCCACCAAAACGTTCGACAGGATCGGAATCGTAGTCTTCTTCTCGACGACGCCCTGCGAAAGGCTCAATTCGCGTACAAGATCGGCTTTGCTAACCGTGAATTCCATCGTCTCGTTTCCCCCACTCACCTTTCCCAGGCGATTTGCCTGGGTTCGTTCTACTGCTGTTTCTTACTACCTGAAGAAGCTACCTTTTAGAACCGTATTAGTAGGGCCTGTTGAAATGTTGATTTCTCTCTAAATTATACAAAATCCAGAAGCTTCCCGCCACTCGAACCTGTGAATCTTGCGGTGTGATACTGCGAAAAAACCGAGCCTGTCCAGTTTGAGGCACAGTACTAACAGCCCGAATCGGGACGCCAATGTGGAAAACCTCCATAACTCTAATGGATTGAATCAATTAGATTGTGGATGAGGTTGTTCAAATCCGCATCCTTTTGGCGAAGCTGGTCAATCTTCTGCACCGAGTGCAACACCGTGGTGTGATGCTTGCCGCTAAAGGCGCGCCCAATTTCAGGCAGCGATGCCGAAGTCAGCTCCTTGGCCAGGAACATCGCGATCTGCCGTGGATAGGCAATCTTCCGTTCGTTGGTCTTCTGCTTGAGTTGGGAAGGCTGCAGCGAGAACTTTTCCGCCACCACTTTTACGATGGATTCGATGGTAATACGGCGCTCCGGCCCCTGCGTAAGATGCTTTAAGACCTGCTGGGCCATCTGCAGTGTCACGGGAGTGTCTGTCACCGAAGAGTAAGCCATCAGCTTGATGAGCGCGCCTTCGAGTTCGCGGACATTGGACTTCGTTTTGGTCGCGATGTAAATGCGCACTTCTTCGGGGAGCTTCACGCCATCGGCTTCCGCTTTCATGTCGAGGATCGCCATCTTGGTTTCGAGATCGGGCGGTTGCACATCCACCATCAATCCCCACTCGAAGCGCGAACGCAATCGCTCCACCAGGCCCGGCGTATTTTTCGGCGGCGAATCGCTTGAGATCACAATCTGCTTTTGATGCTCGAACAGTTCGTTGAAGGTGTGGAAGAACTCTTCCTGCGTGCGCTCTTTGCCGGCCAGGATTTGAATGTCATCGATCAACAAGGCATCGGCGGATCGATAATGCTTATGGAAAAGCTGCATTCGATCGGTCTTGATGCAGGTGATCATTTCGTTCATGAACCGCTCGCTGGACGTGTAGATGATCCGCATGCCGGAGTGCTGATTGATTAACGACCGGCCGATCGCGTGCATCAGGTGCGTCTTCCCCATCCCCACGCCGCCGTAGATGAATAAGGGATTGTATGTCTTTGACGGCCCGTTGGCCACCGCTTGCGCAGCCGCATGCGCGAACTGATTGCAGGATCCGACCACGAAGGTATCGAACGTGAATTTCGGATTCAGACTGATGGAGGGCGCAAACGTTACATCCGGTTTCTCTTCCGCCTGGCTCTTCCGGTTTGGTTCTTCCGCGGAGCCTGTCAGCTCATACACGATCTGGTGAATGCCAAAATTGCGGTCGCGAATGGCAGACCAGATCTCGCCGTTATACTCCTGCTGGATCCAATCCTTGGTGACCGCGTCCGGCACAGCGACCCACAACCGGGTCCCTTCTGACCTGAGGAAAAACGTTTTCGACAGCCAGTTCTGATAAGCTTCCGCGCTGATCTTGCCGGAAATCACGGTCTTTATCTCGTCCCAGATATTCATTCTTTCGTAACGCACCCCACACGTTTTGCACACGTTTTCCACAAGCTGTGGAAAATCTAAAATTCACCGGCGATTCTTAGAGGGAACCGAATTGAGCGACGCGAACAGCTTGCGATGGCCTGGATTCCGAATCGCAGTGTAGCATGATTTTTATGGGCAGGGGCGGGAATTTTTACAGCACTTATATCCTGTATTATCAATGCATTACATAAAACAGTATAGCCTTCAAATGTTGGGATAGCCCGAGGGGGTGGATTATGACTGTTCTGTAAACTCGCGCTCCGGCGAGGCTTGCAGGTGGCCTGGGACTGTTGATTTGACAGGGTGCCTGAGGAAGCGCGACAATTGAGTTCTCCCCACGGCGCGGGAGTAACTCAGCTGGTAGAGTGCGACCTTGCCAAGGTCGATGTCGCGGGTTCGAATCCCGTCTCCCGCTCCAATTTCTAATCCCCACCTGATCGAAGCGTGGAAGCGTTGAATGCCTGCGCTGGAAACCACTGTCTATGACCTGTATACTGGACACTGTCTCTTAAAACTGTCTCACCCGGCACACCGTCACCACGCGCACCCTACAGTACATCTCTAAAATGAAAACGAGGAGAACGTTTATGAAATTGGCGGGAGCCGCTCTGGCTTTCACCTTGGCCATCTCGGCCATGGCCCAGGTCAATGTGGGCGAACAGAAACCGGAAGCCACGTTGCCTTTCAATATGACCACCACGGCGACATTTGAATTGCCCTGGCGGATCGCATTTCTTCCCGATGGCCGCATGCTGGTGACTGAAAAAATCGGGCCGATCTGGCTGGTCTCAGCGGAAGGGGAAAAGATCGCGGCGCTGAGCGGCACGCCTCCGGTTTATTGGCAGGGACAGAACGGCATGCTCGGTGTTTTCCTGTCGCCGCACTACTCTGCCGACCAGAACATCTACATCACATATATTGAGCCGGGCGACTATGGCGGCGGCCAAGCCCTCGCGCGAGCCAGGCTGGTTTTAGGCCGCGTGAATCGGCTGGACAATTTCGAAGTAATCTGGCGCCAGATGCCGAGAGGGAAAGGCGGCCAGGCAGGCGGCCAGATCGCGTTCGCGCCGGACGGCAACTCTCTTTTCATGTCGGTGGGCGATCGACAACGCATGACTCCGGCACAGGATCCGAATCAACCCGTCGGAAAAATCCTGCACCTGACGCTCGATGGGAAACCAGCTCCGGACAATCCGAACTTCGGCAAGACCGGAGCCGCGACAATTCCGCTTATCGATCCGCCGCGCGATACCGAAGCTGCCAAGACTGCGCCGGTCGTCAGTACGTATACCTTTCCTGGCCCGAACCTGACGCCGGCGGAAACTTGGGCGAGCGGATTCCGTGCGCCCTATGGCTTGGCGTTTTCGCCGGCGGGCGAACTGTGGGAAGTGGAGCACGGCCCGCGCGGCGGCGACGAACTGAATCTAGTGGAAAAGGGCAAGAATTACGGCTGGCCTCTGGTGTCCTACGGGAAGAACTATAACGAGGTTCCGATTCCGCATCCGGATACCCGCCCCGATCTCACGAAACCGGTATTGTATTGGGTCCCGGTAATTGCGCCCGGCAATTTCATGTTTTATCATGGAAGCAAAACTTTTCCGCAGTGGGATGGCAGCGGCTTCGTCAGCGGTATGGCGAGCGAGTCTTTGGTCCGAATTCTTTTCGACGGAAAAGGCGGAGCCAAGACCGCCGAGCGCTGGAACATTGGCAAGCGCGTTCGCGATGTGGCGGAAGGTCCCGATGGCTCGCTGTGGTTGCTGGAAGACAACAATCCCGGCGCCCTGATCCATCTAACGCCTAAGTGATCTTTTCCCGTTGGAAATTTGCGGTAACGTTGCTGCTGGCCGCGCGCTTATACGGCCAGCAGCAACAGCCGATTCCTTACAGCCATAAAACGCATCTGGCCCTCGGCCTGAAGTGCAACTCCTGCCACAAGAATGCGGATCCTGGCGAGCTGATGGGCTATCCGTCCGAGAGTTTCTGCATGACCTGTCATCAGGCGATCAAGGCTGACAGTCCGGATATTCAAAAGATAGCCGCCGCTGCCAAGGACAAGAAGCCGCTGCCCTGGGTCCGCGTGTACCGGCTTCCGGCTTACGTGTACTTCAGTCACCGCGTGCATGTCAACGCAGGCGCGTCCTGCGAAACCTGCCACGGCCCAGTCCGCGAGCGTGACGTCATCACTCGAGAAGTCACGCACGACATGCGTTTCTGCGTGGCGTGCCACACCGCGAAGAAGGCCCACACCGAATGCACCACCTGCCACGAAGAGCGCCAGTAAACTTAAGCGCCCTCTACCTCCAGCTCGAACTCGATATTCCCCCGGGTCGCATGGCTGTACGGACACACCTTTTCATGCGTTTCCTGCACAATCGCCTCCGCCTCGGCCTTCGGCAGCGTCGGGATCTTCACCTGCATCTTCACCGCGATCCCAAATCCGCCGCCTTCCCGCGGGCCGACGGAAGTGCTGCAAGTCACCACGGTCCCCTTCACATCTTTCTTGTGCTGGCGCGCCACGAATTCGATGGCTCCGCCGAAACAAGCTGCGTAGCCGGCCGCGAACAGATGTTCGGGCGTCGTGGTGTCCGGCAATCCCGGACCCCCCATTTCTTTTCGAACCGACAGGTTCACGCTCACCGAATGATCGGTGGTTTCGGAATGTCCGTTTCGTCCTCCTGTATTGGTCGCGACTGCGGTAACGAGTGGCTTTATTGTGTAAGCGGGCATTGGTTCCTCATGCCCATTTTAGTCTCCGGCAACGGAACAAATCGGGCCCTCGCGACGTACGATAGAGAGGAGGCCTGCTATGGTCGGTTTTCTGCTGTGGTGCATTCTCTTTATTCTGTGCTGGCCGCTCGCCCTGTTCGCGCTCGTGCTCTATCCCATCGTGTGGTTGTTCCTGCTTCCTTTCCGTCTGGTCGGAATCGCCGTCGGTGGTGTTCTTGAATTGGTCTGGGCTTTGATCACGCTCCCAGCGAGAGTAATTCGCCGTGTAGCGTAGCCCCGAGTCCCGAGCCCCCAGCCCCGCTCGATACAATGGGCCAATGGCCCGCTTCACCGGTGTCGACTATCTCCAAATAGATTCGCTCTTCTCCGAACAGGAACTTCTCGTCCGCCAGACCGCGCGGCAATTCATCGAGGATCGTGCGATCCCGCTGGTTCGCGATTGCTTCCGCGACGCGCGCTTTCCCAAAGAGCTGATCCCGGAATTCGGACGTCTCGGATTTCTAGGCGCCAACTTGGAAGGTTATGGCTGCGCTGGAATGTCCAACGTAGAATACGGCCTGGTGATGCAGGAAATTGAGCGCGCCGATTCCGGTCTCCGCAGCTTCGTCTCCGTGCAAGGTGCGCTGGTGATGTATCCGATTCATACCTACGGATCCGAAGAGCAAAAGAATTACTGGCTCCCGCGCCTGCAATCCGGCGAAGCCATCGGATGCTTCGGACTCACCGAGCCCGGCTTCGGATCGAATCCCGCCGGTATGCAGACCCGCGCGAAAAAAGAAGGCAACTGCTGGACGCTGAACGGCGAGAAAACCTGGATCACCAATGGTTCGGTAGCGGACGTCGCGATCGTGTGGGCGCGCACCGACGACGGTATCCGGGGATTCTTAGTCGAAAAGGGCACGCCAGGATTCACAAGTTCGGAAATCCACGGCAAAATGTCGATGCGCGTCTCCGTAACCAGCAGCCTGGCTTTTTCCGATTGCCGCGTGCCGGATTCCGCGATGCTGCCGGGCGCGAAGGGATTGAAAGGTCCGCTGGGGTGCCTCTCGCAAGCACGTTTCGGGATCGGCTGGGGCGTCGTGGGCGCCGCGATGGACTGCTTCGAAACCGCGCGCCAATATTCGATGCTGCGCAAGCAGTTTGACGATCGGCCGATTGCCAGTCATCAACTGGTCCAGGAAAAACTTGCGTGGATGATCACCGAAATCACCAAAGCGCAACTGCTCGCGATCCAATGCGGCCGGCTCAAAGATCAAGGCAAGCTCGAGCCCGCGCACATTTCGATGCTGAAGTTGAACAACGTCGGCATGGCGCTGGAATGCGCGCGTCTGGGCCGCGATTTGCTGGGCGCGAACGGCATCATGGATGAATATCCGCTGATGCGCCACATGTGCAATCTCGAAACGGTCAAGACGTACGAAGGCACCGAGCACATTCATAAGCTGGTGGTCGGCGAGCGCGTAACGGGCATTGCCGCATATAAGTAGGGCACGATGTTGCGCCGATCGCCGGTTTTCACGCTGACCGTCGTCCTTACTCTCGCACTCGGCATCGGCGCTAATACGGCGATCTTCACCGTCGTCAATGCGGTTCTGCTCCGGCCGCTGCCATTTCGCGATCCGGCGCGCCTGGTAGCAGTTTGGGATACTTATCAGCCGAATTTTCCGAAGCTCGGCGTTTCCCCCGCCGAGTACGACGAGTGGTCGGGGCAGACGGATCTGTTTGAAGACGTCGGCCGCTATCGCTACATCGCCAGCGGCCAGGAAGCGAACCTGACGGGTGGCGCCGAGCCGCTACGCGTCCAGGCAAGCTGCGCGAGTTCCAGCTTGTTCCGGATGCTGGGCGTTCATCCGATTCTCGGGCGTACTTTTGAAGCGCAAGACGACGGACCCGACGCGCCGCGCATCGCGCTGCTCAGTTATAAGCTCTGGCAGGATTACTTCAAAGCCGATCCGCAACTCATCGGGAAACCCATTCAACTTCAGAGCCGCGCTTTCCTTGTGGCCGGTGTACTGCCTGCCGATTTCAAACTCGTGCCCTGGGCTGATTTGTGGCTGGCCGAAGGACAGGCCGGCGACGAAATCACGAATCCGCTGCGTCACGGCTTCGGCGTCATCGCCCGACTGAAGCCAGGAGTTTCCGCGCGGCAAGCTGAGGCGCGGCTCGCGTCGATTAGCCAGCGCCTGGCGCGCGAGCATCCGAAAACAAGCAAAGGATTCGGTATCACTCTTCGAAGTCTGCAAGAAGACCTGACCGGCAATCTGCGGCCGGCGCTGCTGGTCTTGCTCGGCGCGGTAAGCTTCGTTCTTTTGATCGCTTGTGTGAACGTCGCCAACCTATCGCTCACACGCGCCGCCGGGCGCCGGCGTGAGGTCGCAATTCGAATTGCCTTGGGAGCCAGCCGTTGGCGGATTGTTCGCGGCTCGCTCGCCGAAAGCATGCGCCTTTCGC
>DATGIH010000341.1:0-3466 GCA_035295865.1 Bryobacteraceae bacterium | reverse complement strand
AAGCTGTTGTCCTACTGTCTGCGTTCCGGATGCCCCGCCCGGGATTTCGTCGGGCCGATCCAACCAGACGACCAAGATTATTGCGTGCTCAAGCCGATGCACTCGGCTTTCTACCAAACGCCGCTTGCTATTCTCTTGCGGCACCTTAATGTAACCTCTTTGGTACTGACGGGGCTCGCGACAAATAGCTGCATCCTGTGCACGGCGCACGATGCGAAGATGCGCGATTACGACGTAACGGTGCTGCCGGACTGTTGTGCCGCCCGAACGATCAAGGAACATCAGCAGTCACTTGAGCATATCCGGGACATGGTGGGGGCGCGGATCGTGGAGTCCGGGTCACTACGTTTTGATTTAAGAGGCGCGAAGAAGCGGCGCGGCGATGGACGTTGAAATCAGGCTGAGCAACGCGGAAATTGCGGATCGGCTCGCTGGGCTGGCACAACTGCTCTCTACCCAAAAGGAAAACCCATTCAAGGTGAAGGCCTACCGTCGCGCGGCTGCGCGCATACGGAATCTTGGCGAGAGCCTCGACGAAATGGTGCGGAACGACTCCGATCTGACTCTCTTCACCGGTATTGGCGAAGGCATCGCCTCTGCGATCCGGGAGATCGTGCGAACCGGCGCGCTCGGAAAGCTCGAAAAACTACGCGAGCAAGTACCTGCCGCGGTGGCAGACCTCGGCGCTTATCCGCGATTGGATCCGAAACGGGTTTTGCGGATCTATAAGAAGCTTGGCATTTCGTCGGTGGAAGAACTGAAGGCGCAACTCGAAAACGGGACCATACAAAACCATTTTGGGGCGCGCATGGCGCAGCATGTCCGGCTAGGAGTGATGGAGTCGCACGCGATGCTGCTCTACCATGCCGAGGATCTGTGCGAAGCGCTCCAAAGCTATCTCATCGAAAAGTGTGGAGCACAACGGGCCGAAGCGGCCGGTGAGTATCGCCGCAGAGTTGAGACCGTTCAGGAGCTTGTGTTCGTGGTCGACACAGACGATTTCGCTCACGTCGTCGCCCGTATGCGCCGGTATGGAGGGCGCACGCCCCTCTTGGATTCTAAAGCGGACAACGCAGTGTTTGCCCTCTCGTCGGGGATCCGGTTACGGTTGCAACTGGCACAGAAGACGAATTGGGGATTTCACATGATGGCGTGCACCGGCTCGGAGTCGCACCTGCGGAAACTGCGTGAAGTAACGGGGCCATTGGAACAACTACATCCGGACTCATTTGCGGATGAACTCGCGCTCTATTCCACATTTGGGCTCGCTTTTATTGAACCTGAGGTACGGGAAGGCCTGGATGAAGTGAGGCAGGCCCAGACCGGCACGCTCCCGCAGTTAATTACGCTCGCCGATTTTCGCGGCGATCTTCATACGCACACCGTCGCCAGCGACGGCAGCAATTCTATTGAGGCGATGGCGGCTGCAGCGCAAGAGCGGGGATATGAATACGTCGGCATTAGTGATCATTCGCAAAGTTTGAAAATTGCGCGCGGCGTATCCGTCGAGGATCTTTGGCAGCAGATCCGGCGGATTGATCGGTTAAACGCGAGGCTCCGCGGCTTCCGCATTCTGAAATCGAGCGAAGTTGACATACTCGCGGACGGATCACTCGACTATCCCGACGATCTTCTGAAAGAGCTCGACTACACCGTTTGTTCGGTACATTCCCGGTTTGGACTGGATCGCGAAGCCCAGACGGAACGCATCATGCGCGCGATGGACAATCGCTATTTCAACATCCTTGGACACGCAACCGGACGTCTGCTTCTGAAGCGTCCGGGATATGACGTCGACATGGAGCGGATCATTGAGCATGCCCGGCAGAACGGATGCTTCTTCGAGATGAATTCGAGTCCGGATCGTTTGGATCTATCGGCAGAAAATGCGCGACGAGCGGCAACCGTGGGAGTCATGATTGCGGTATCAACCGATTCCCACAGCACTCCTGAATTCGGCAGCATCCGCTACGGGCTGGATCAGGCCCGCCGTGCGGGTTTGGAGAATGCTTCCGTTCTGAATTGCCAGCCTTGGGAACGGCTCGCGAAGCTTTTTCCTCGCTGAGGAGCGCGTAATAAATTCAACGTCACGGACTCAGTGGACTGGGAAAAACACGGGATCCGCCGGACTGCATGGACTGGCGGCAAAAATGCAAGGCAACGGAGAGGAGAATTGCTCATGCTGGAACGGCTCATGCTGCCCGACACTCACGCGATATCGATCATTCTGAAAGACCATGACAAGGTCAAGGAGCTTTTCGATCAGTTCGAGAAGGCCCAGACCGCCGCACAACGCGACAAGATTATTGCTGAAGCTTTGACCGAGTTGAAAATCCACGCGGTCATCGAAGAAGAGATTTTTTATCCCGCGATTCGCAAGCATGTGGGGAAAGATCTGATGAACGAAGCCGATGAAGAACATCACATGGCGCGTGTGCTGATTGCCGAGCTGGATGCGACCGGCCGCGAGAATGATCATCGCGATGCCAAGTTCACGGTTCTGTCGGAAAGCGTGCGGCATCACATCCGGGAAGAGGAAAACGAAGTTATTCCCAAGGCAAAGGAATTGAAAATCGATTTCGAAGCGCTGGGAGAGCAGTTGCTTGATCGCAAGGAAGAGCTCAAAGAGAACGGTGTTCCGCCCGACGCCGAACATGCAATGGTGGCCAAGGCAAATGGCCGCGCCGATACGCCGGCCGCGACCTCGCGCGCTCGAAAGCCGCGCAAAAAAGTGCAACGCGCGCGCCGGTGACATAATAGTCGGCAGCGATGCGCGTGGTCAGCGGAAATCTCCTTTTCCGCGCAATCCTGTTCTTGCTTTTCCCTCCGTCCGGCATCTTTGCGCAAGACAATGTTCTTGAAACGGCTGTGGCCGCGATTCAGCGCGGCGATCTGTCCGGCGCGGTGTTTTAGCGCGTAACGGCTGATCTAACGTCTTGCTAGCGTAATAAGGCTTCGAGCCTGGGCATCTACTGCTCAGAGCTATGAAAGACAACAAGACGAAAAGTGTCTCCACGAAGAGGCGCGCCCCGCAGAGCGGCGAAACCGCGGAACTGCACCAAACCGCGGGCAAAGACGTTCCGGTATTAACCACGCAGCAGGGCGTCCCGATTTCCGACGACCAAAACACCTTGCGGATTGGTCCGCGCGGCCCGGCCTTACTGGAAGATCTCCATTTCCGGGAAAAGATTTTCCACTTCGATCACGAGCGAATTCCGGAACGAGTGGTGCATGCGCGAGGCTTTGGCGCGCATGGATACTTCGAAAACTACGAGCCGCTCACGGATTTGACGCGCGCGGACATCTTTCAGCGTGCGGGCGAAAAGACGCCTGCATTCGTTCGATTCTCGACGGTTGCGGGAAACAAAGGCTCTGCGGATTTGGCGCGCGACGTCCGCGGTTTTGCCGTGAAGCTTTATACCAAGGAAGGAAATTGGGACATTGTCGGAAACAACATCCCCGTATT
>DATGIH010000340.1:0-18925 GCA_035295865.1 Bryobacteraceae bacterium | reverse complement strand
TAGCGCACGCACTCGTGCGTGCCGCGTTCACACTCGTGTGAACGCCTTTTAAAAGTGTTCGCACGAATGCCTGCGCTACACTCCAAGTTCGGATGATTTCTTTCTCCAATATCAACAAGCAGTACGGCAAGCAGTTGGTTTTCGTCGACGCATCCTTCCAATTGAACCCCGGCGAGAAAGTCGGCCTCGTGGGACCGAACGGCGCCGGCAAATCCACGCTGTTCCGCATGGTGGTCGGCGAAGAAGAACCGGATGAAGGTGAAGTCTCCGTGCCAAAGCGCCTCACCATCGGCTACTTTCGCCAGGACGAAGAGGAGATGCAAGGCCGATCCGTGCTCGATGAAGCCATCGCTGGCAGCGGCCGCGCGGGCGACCTGCATCACGAGCTCGAATCTCTACATCACGCGATGGAAGATCCCGAGCGCGCGGACGAATTGGACAAAATCCTGGCCCGCTTCGGCGAAGTGCAGGAAGAGTACGAGCATCTGGGCGGATACTCGCTCGAAGCGCAAGCCCGCGAAGTGCTGCACGGCCTCGGATTCAAGGACGACCAGATCGATGGTGACGTCGGCGCTCTCTCCGGCGGTTGGAAAATGCGAGTCGCTCTCGCGCGCGTGCTGCTCGGACGCCCCGACGTATTACTGATGGACGAGCCAACCAACCACCTCGACATCGAATCCATCATCTGGCTGGAACAGTTCCTGAAATCGTTCTCGGGCGCGCTGCTGATGACGTCGCACGATCGCGAATTCATGAATCGGATCGTCTCGCGCATCGCGGAAATCGACGCCGGTGAAATCATCGCCTACTCGGGCAATTACGATTTCTACGAGCGCGAACGAACCATCCGCGAGACGAATCAGCAAGCCGCGTTCGCGCGCCAGCAATCCATGCTCGCGAAAGAACAGCGCTTCATTGATCGTTTCCGGACGCACGCCGCCAAAGCCGCGCAAGTGCAGAGCCGGATCAAGGCGCTGGACAAGATCGAAAAGATCGAGCTGCCGAAAAAACGTGTCGTAGTGAAGTTCGAATTCCGGATTCCGCCGCGCTCGGGCGACCAGGTTGCGGTGATCGAAGATCTCCACAAGCGTTACGGTCCGCGCGTGATCTACGACGGCTTCAGCCTGACCATCCGCCGCGGCGAGCGCTGGGCCGTCATGGGCAGGAACGGGGCGGGGAAGACCACTCTGCTCAAAATGATCGCGGGCGCGAGCGCGCCGGATTCCGGCAACATTCAGCTTGGCGCGAGCCTGCAGATGGGATACTTCGCGCAGCAATCTTTGGATGTTCTGAATCCGGATCTGACCATTTTCGAGCAGCTCCAGCGCGATTTTCCGCAGGACGGCATCGGCTCGCTACGCACTTTGGCCGGTGCATTCCAATTCTCAGGCGATGATGTGGAGAAAAAAATCCGGGCTTTATCCGGCGGGGAGAAATCGCGATTGGCCATGGCGCGTATGCTCTACAATCCGCCGAATTTTCTAGTGCTGGACGAGCCGACCAATCACCTGGACCTCGCGACCAAAGAAATGCTTGTGGATGCGCTCAAAGATTTCGAAGGCACCATGATTTTCGTCTCGCACGACCGCATGTTCCTGCGCGGCCTCGGTTCGCGCGTCCTGGAGCTGGGCGGCGCAAGCGGCACCGAGCGCGAGCCAGTCGTTTACCCCGGGTCTTATGTTGAGTACGTGCAAAAACTAGGGCACGAGGCGCCGGGAACGGTTTCTTAAGAAAGCTTGCTCGATCTAGCAGCATCGTCGTCCTGTTTTTCGTAGTGCTCAAGTACCCGCTGAATTCGATCCTCATCCCAAGCGGCTCGAAATTTGCTATCGATCGTTTGCTTTGCTGAGTCGTTTGTGGATTCGCCGGAAAAGTATAATCAAGGTTGGACTTTGAGTGGGACCCATTAAAGGCTCCTGCAAATCTGGCCAAACACAAAGTATCCTTCGAAGATGCTGCGACAGTCTTCGGCGATCCACTCGGGTCGATTATGGAAGATCCTCGTCATTCGATTGCAGAGCAACGATACGTGCTGCTTGCTCTTTCTTCCAAGGGGCACTTGTTGGCCGTGATGTTCGTTTGAAAGAGGTCAGCGGATTCGGATCATCAGCGCGCGCAGGGCGACGAAACGGGAGCAAAGGAATTATGAAGAAAATACGCACTAGACGTTCGGCCGGCCGTCCGCTAGACGCCGATGAAATCCTACCCGAGTACGACTTTAGCCACGCGTCACGCAACAAGTACGCCTCGCGATATGCGCAAAGCAGTACCATTGTCGTTCTCGATCCCGACGTTGCCGCCGCGTTTCCCAGTTCTCGCGAAGCGAACGAGGCTTTACGCGCATTGGCTGGCATCATTCAGAAACACCACCCACGCAGGGCGGGATCGCGGAATTAGGTGGCGATAGACGAACCTCGCTCCGTTGAGTACTTGCAGAACCTGGCGCGTGTGGCATCAGTCCTTGTGTTCCTGTTCGGATTCGCCGCCCTTCCCGCACCCTCCGACCCGCCTCTATCCACCTACGTCGGCACCTACACTGGCGAGCCCGGCCGAAACATCGAAATCGTCGCCGGTGACGAACTCTTCGCCGTCCAGGATGATGCCAAATACCATCTGAAGCGCACAGGCCCTGACGAGTTCACGCTCAATACCGGCGACAAGATCTCCTTTCAGCACGACTCTTCCGGCAAGATCACCGGATTTCTGCTGCGGGGCAAATTGCACACGCGCCTGTCCGCGAAGGTGACCACCGAGTCCGCCGCGTTGGCTTATCCTCGGCCCCTCGGCGAGAACTCGCCTGCGGATTATCATTACCACCCGCCCGCCGATCTTCACGAGGGCATCGCGGTCGGCGATATCGATCGCACCGAACTGGGCACGTCCACGGCGGACGCCATCGTGCGCGCGATTCTCGACGGCACTTATAAAGACGTCCACAGCGTGCTGCTCTACCAGCACGGAAAGCTCGTCCTCGAAGAATATTTCTACGGATACACCGCTTCGCGCCCGCATCAACTTCGCTCGGCTACGAAGTCGGTTGTCAGCGCGCTGGCCGGAATCGCCATCGATCGCGGAGCCATCCCGAGCGTCGATGAGCGCGTGCTGCCGCACATGACCTACTCAAGTTATGCGAATCCCGATCCGCGCAAAGCCTCAATGACGTTGGGCAACTTCCTCTCGATGAGCTCGGGCCTTGATTGCAACGACCATAGCTCCACTTCGCCGGGCCGCGAGACCGTGATCGACGAAACGCCCGACTGGGTGAAAGCCACGCTGGATCTTCCGATGATCAACAATCCGGGAAGCAAAGCCTACTACTGCTCGGGCGGCGTTGCTGTCGTTGGCCGCATGACTGAAAACATGGTGCACATGCAGCTTCCGGATTTCGCGCAGGCCAATCTCTTTGGACCCCTTGGAATCTCGCGCGCCGACTACGCCTGGAACTACAACTTGACCAATGCCAACAAAGAGTATGGACAAATTCGCCTGCGCCCGCGCGATATGTTGAAGCTGGGAATCGTTTTCGCGAACGACGGTCGTTGGCAGGGGCATCAGGTGATTTCGTCCGCGTGGGTGAAAACCTCGCTCGCCGAACACAGCCAAGTGGACGAAACCAGTTACGGATATTTCTGGTGGCGTCCCTATTTAAATGTCGGACCGCAGCGCGTGAACATGTTCGCAGCTCAGGGAAACGGCGGTCAGAAGATTTATCTGCTCCCGCAGTTCGATCTGGTCGCCGTCTTCACCGGAGGGGATTACAACTCGGACGGTGCGCCGCCCAACCGGATCCTGATCCAGATCCTGCTGCCGGCCCTGCTCGCCCGGCATAGCGAGCGGTAACCGCGATAAGATTGGCTTTCTATGCGCCCACTGCTGCTCTTCCTCGCCGTCCCGCTCTTCGCACAAACCTATCGCGTCATCGTTCACACCGGAGTTCCGGCCAAGATGCGCGACGGCGTTACTCTCCGCGCGGATGTCTTTCGTCCGGACGATCCCGGCAAATTTCCGGTAATTCTTGAGCGCACGCCCTACAATCGCGCGGGCGAAACCAGTGAGGCGTCCGTGCTCGCTTCGCACGGTTACGTCGTCGTCATCCAGGACGTGCGCGGTCGCTTTGCCTCTGAGGGCGACTTTTATCCCTTCAAGAACGAAAGCGCCGATGGCTACGACACCGTCGAGTGGGCCGCCGCGCTGCCCAATTCCAACGGACACGTCGGGATGTACGGCGGATCCTACGTGGGCGCCACGCAGATGCTCGCCGCGATCGCCAAGCCTCCGCATCTCGATTCGATATTTCCTTACGTCACCGCCGCCGAATACTACGAAGGCTGGACCTATCAGGGCGGCAGCCTGATGCAATGGTTCGCGAGTTCCTGGTCGTCGGGACTCACCGTCGACACGCTTACGCGCCAGGCCAACGCGCGCCTGCATCCCCAGGAATGGACCTCTACGCTTCCCGTCGAAGCCTATCGCGAGACGGATCTGCCGCCGGTTTCCGGACTCGCTCCCTATTTCCATGATTGGGTCGCGCATGAACGCAACGACGAGTACTGGAAGCCCTGGAAAATTTCGGATCATTACTCCGAGATGAAAGTGAAGGCTCTGCACGGCGGCGGATGGCACGACATTTTCCTTGGCGGATCCATCCGCAATTACGAAGGTCTGCACAAGCTATCGCCCGCCGGCGCGGACCAGCGATTGCTGCTGGGTCCGTGGGCTCACGCCGCGACTTCACCCGAAGGGAAAATCGGCGACGTGACCTTTGGCAAAGATGCAGTGCTGGATATGACCACCACCACGCTGCATTGGTCGGATTACGCCTTGAAAGGCGTGCAGAACGAATACGCCACGGGCGCGCCGGTGCGAATTTTCGTGATGGGCGAAAACAAGTGGCGCGAAGAAAAGGAATTTCCGCTGGCGCGCACCCAGTACACCAAATATTTCCTGCACGGATCGCACGAGCTGAGCACTACAGCGCCCGCATCCGAAGATCCGGACGCGTTTGAATACGACCCCGCCAATCCCGTGCCGACCATCGGCGGACGGCTCTGCTGCGGCCGCGATATCCCACCCGGACCCGCCGACCAGCGTCCCAACGAAGGCCGTCCGGACGTGTTGATCTTTTCCACGCCGCCGCTCGCGCGGGATGTCGAAGTCACCGGCTGGATTCACACCGAACTCGAAGCTTCCACCTCCGCCGCCGATACCGACTTCACGGCGCTGCTCGTCGATGTCGATCCCTCGGGTTATGCGCGCTTTCTCACGGACGGAATCATCCGCGCGCGCTATCGAAATTCGACGGTGAAGGCCGATCCCATCACGCCCGGCGAAATCTATCGCTACAACATCGATATGTGGGCGTCGAGCAATCTGTTCAAGCAGGGCCACCGCATCCGGCTCTACATTTCGAGCAGCAATTTCCCTCGCTTCAATCGCAATCTGAATACCGGTGAACCAATTCTCGGCTCCACACGCATGGTGAAAGCAAACCAGAAAATTTATCACGACGCGAAGCACCCATCGGCACTGGTTCTGCCCGTAATCCCGAGGTAAAAGTGGGGCGGACCCCCAGGTCCGCGCGGGTCCCCCAGGACCCGCTCATCACTAGTCGCGTAACGCTCGCACCGGATCCGTCCGCGTCGCCCGCCATGCCGGAAGCAAACAAGCCGCCGATGCCGCGACCATCATAATCAGGAACGCCGACGCGAACACCAGCGGATCCCGAGGGCTAACTTTATAAAGCAAGGTTTCGATCAACCGAGTCAATCCCAGCGCCGCCGCCGTGCCCACCGCAATGCCGAGTAGCGTCAGCATCAGCCCATTCTTCAGGATCAGCCGCACCAGATTCCCCGCGTCCGCCCCGAGCGCCATGCGCAAACCAAATTCGCGCGTGCTCTGCGACACGGTGTACGACATCACGCCGTAGAGTCCGATCGCGGCCAGCGCCAACGCCAGTCCGCCGAACAGCGCGAGCATCATCACGGCTATTCTTTGCGGCGCGGTGGTCCGGTCTACCTGCTCGCCCATCGTGATCACTTCGCCAGGCGCGAGATTGTCGTCCAACGCTTTCACTTCGCGTACCAGCGTCTTCGCCATTACCGGCGCCGGCAGCGACGTGCGGATCACCAGCCCCAATCCAGGCGTGCTTTGTCGCAGTGGCACATAAAACAATGGCTTCACCGGTTCGAGCAGCCGCTCGTACTTCGAAACTTTCGCGACCCCCACCACCTGCAGCCATTTTCCTTTCACTTGAACCCGGCTGCCCACCGGATCGCGGCCCCGCCAGAATTGCTGCGCCATCGCTTCATTCACAATCGCCACCGGTTGCGCGGTTTCATTATCCGCGCGCGTGAATTCGCGACCCGAAACCAGCGGGATGCCCATGGTTGCGAGATACGCAGGACCCACTTCGTTGTAATCCACGATCAGCTTCTGATCCGGCGCGGTCTCGTAACCTTCCACCGCGATCGGCGCCGAAGAGTAGCTGCGATAGCCAAATGGAGTTGTTCTTTCCACCGCCACGGACTGCACCGCAGCGAGCCCTTGCAGCCGATCGATCAGCGCATCCTGAAAATCGTTGCTGCGCCGCGCATCGTATCCGGCCACTCGCAGATCCACCCATGTGGTGAGCGTCGCAGTGGAGAACCCCGGGCTGATATTCTGAATCCCGCGCAGGCTCAGAAACAGCAGACCGGCGCCAACCAACAATACAAAGCTGAGCGCCACCTGCACCAACACCAGACCGGATCGGAACAGACCGCGCCGCCGTCCTCCGACTACGCCTCCCGCTTCGGATTTCAGCGCAGTCGTCAGATCCACTTTGCTCGATTGAATCGCGGGAACCAGCCCGAACAGCAGCGTCGCGATCACGCAAACGCCGGTGCTGATCGCCAGCACTCGCCAATCGATCTCGCCCGGCAAATTCATCCTTCGACCACCGCGCGCCGGCAGCAGGAGCACGAACAGGTTGCGGCACCAGTACGCCAGCAGGAATCCGCCCGCCGCGGCGATCGTCGAGAGGATCATTCCCTCGGTGAGAAGCTGTTTCAGCAATCGCCCGCGTCCTGCGCCGACCGCTAACCGCACGGTCATTTCATGACGCCGCCCGAATGCACGAACCAGCAACAAATTACCCACGTTGGCGCACGCGATCAGCAGTACAGCCATCACCACCGCGAGCGCGATTCCGAGTGTCGGGAACAGTGTCCGCGCATTATTAAATGGAGTCCGCCATAGCGGAAACAGATTCACGCCGCGATTCCGGTTCGTCGCCGGATACGCCGCTTCCAACCGCTTCGCCACGGCTGAAATCTCCGCTTGCGCTTGCTCGGCCGTGACGCCAGGCTTCAGCCGCACGAAGCCTTCAATCCACCGCTCGCCGCGATCTTCCAGTTTGTATCCGCCTGGATCGAAGCGCTCCTGCATCGATAAAGGAACCCAAAAACTCATCGCCCATCCGACGAACGTTCCGTAAAAACCCTCCGGCGCGACGCCGATGATGGTGTGCGGCATGCCATTCAGCATTTGCGTTTTGCCAATGATGTTCGGATCGGCTTTATAAAGTGTTTGCCAGAGTTGATAACTGATAACCGTCACCGGATGTGCGTTGCGTCCGATATTTTCCGATGGTTCGAATCCACGCCCGAGAATCGGGCGAACCCCCAGCGCGTCAAAATAATTCGCCGACACAACGCTCGACGTCACGTTTTCCGCGCGATCGCCGATGTTGAGCGAGACTCCGGTGATCCGGTCCACGATAAACGCGTCGAACAGCGTGCAGTTCTTCGCGAAATCCTGAAAATCCGGCCACGAAACATCGGGATCTCCCGGAACGTCGCGGCTCCAACCTGCGATGGCCATCATCCGGTCCTGGTTTTGCACCAACGGAAACGGCCGCAGCAGAATTCCTTCGATCCAACTGAACACCGCGGCATTCGATCCGATTCCCAGCGTCAGGCACAGAATCGCGAGCACGGAAAAGCCGGGACTGCGGCGTAGCATCCGCAATCCGTAGCGCACATCCTGCCACAAAATCTGGAACATCGGAAGCGAGTGGGTCTCGCGGTACGTCTCTTTCACCTGGGCCATTCCTCCGAAACGGCGGAGCGCGGCGGATCGCGCCTCATCCGGCGTCATTCCTTTGCGGATGTTTTCGGCCACCTCCATCTGCAAATGAAAATCCAGTTCTTCGTCCAACTCGGGTTCGAGCCGCCCTCTACGAATCAGCCCGGAGACTCTGGCCAAGAGTATGCGAAATCGATTCATGCGAATCGCGCCAGGATTTTGGAAACCTGCGCCCAGTTGGCGGCTTCCTCGGCGAGCTGCTTCTTGCCTGCGCGCGTGATCGAGTAAAACTTCGCGCGCCGGTTGTTATCCGATGCGCCCCACTTCGACGTAATCCAGCCCATTTGCTGTAGCTTCAGTAGCGCCGGATACAACGATCCCTGGTTGAGTTCCAACAAATCGCCACTGATTTGTTCTATGCGCCGCGCAATGCCCCATCCGTGTTGCGGCCCCAGCGTGTCGAGCGTCCGCAGCACCATGAACGCCAGCGATCCGTGCAATACATCGGTCTTGTCTTTCTGCATCCGCCCTTTCGGTAGCCTACAGGAGTGTATAACAGCGTCCTTTAGGCTGTCAACAGGTGTTCTGGTGACCGAACCGCGACCGCCAGGGAGCGTAACGCCAAAGTTCTAAAATAGAATTTGGTCTCCCCCGCGCGCCAAGTCGCTTTCGACGTTCTTCGAAAAGTCGGCCAAGGCGGATATGCATCCGATCTGCTGCTCAAACTAACCGCCGCGCTCGATCCTCGCGATGCCGGTCTCGCATCCGAAATCGTCTTCGGATCCCTACGCTATCAAGCCCAGCTCGATCATCTGATTCGCCGCTTCGTCCCGCGCCCGCCCGACCCGGACATCCGAATCATCTTGCGCATGGGCATCTATCAGCTCCGCTACCTGGATCGCATTCCGCCCCATGCCGCGGTAGGCGAGAGCGTCGAACTCGCCAAGCGCGCCCGCAAGCAGATAGCATCCGGTTTAGTGAACGCAGTCCTGCGCAAAGTCGACCGCCAGCCGCTCGCCTGGCCCGATCAACCCACCGAGCTGTCCATGCCAGCCTGGCTGGTCGAAAAGTGGGACCGCCAGTTCGGCGAAGAGACCACCGAAAAGATCGCCACCACCTTTCTCAAGCCCGTGGAAACGCACCGCGCCAGTACCGGCCGCATTCAGGACATCTCCGCGCAATCGGTGGTTCCGCATCTCGATCTGCAAGCCGGGATGACCTTCCTCGATCTTTGCGCTGCGCCCGGCAACAAGACCGCGCAGGCGCTGGAGTACGGCGTGCGGGCGATCGCTTGCGACATCCACCCCCACCGTCTCAGAGATATGCACGATCTCGATTGCCCGCGCGTGGCGCTGGATGCGGCGCAACCGCTGCCCTTTAACATCCAATTCGACCGGATCCTGGTGGACGCCCCTTGCTCCGGCACCGGAACGCTCGGCCGGAATCCCGAGATCAAGTGGCGCCTGGAACCCTCCGATCTACTGCATCTGCACCGCAAGCAAGTCGCGATCCTGAAGAACGCGCTGCATTACCTCAAACCCGGCGGCCGGATCGTTTACTCCACCTGTTCGCTCGAACAAGAAGAGAACCGGCAAGTAATCCAGGAAGTTCCGGGCCATTGGCAGGTGACCGAAAGAATCCCGGGCATCGATCCCGGGGATGGATTTTTCGTGGCTGTGTTAACATCTTAAGCGTTGCCGGGAGAAGTTCGTTGAGCCTTCATGAGCACCGTGGCGCACGCACTCCTGCGTGCCGCGTTCACACTCGTGTGAACGCCCTCAGCGAGGTTCTTCCTTATTTTGTGTCCGCAAAAGTGCGAACACAGCACGTTCAGAACGCGCGCTACATCCATGGTTGAAATCCTTCCATCCCTCCTCGCGGCGGATTTTGCTCGCTTGGGCGAGGAGATCGCCAAAGTCGAACATGCCGGCGCAAAAATGCTGCATGTCGATGTCATGGATGGACATTTCGTGCCGAATTTCGCCATCGGCCTGCCGACCATTGAGTCGGTCTGCAAAATCACCAAACTCAAGCTCGACGTGCACCTCATGATCACCAATCCGGACCGCTACGTTCCGGACTTCGTCAAAGCCGGCGCTTCGCACGTCATCGTGCACCAGGAAGCTTGCCCACATCTGGATCGCGTTCTGCGCATGATCCGTGACGAAGGCGCCAAAGCCGGCGTGGTGCTCAATCCGGCCACCCCGATCGCCACTTTAACGGAGGTACTCGATTTGGTGGATCAGGTGCTAATCATGAGCGTGAATCCGGGGTTCGGGGGGCAGCACTTCATTCCCAACGCTCTCCGGAAAATTCAAGCTTTGGCCTGGAAGCGCAAGGAGTTAGGACTGAATTTCGCCATTGAAATCGACGGGGGAGTAGCGCTCGATAACGCCGCCGAGATCGCCCGCGCCGGGTGTGACTGGCTGGTTGCAGGGACGTCCGTATTTCACACTCCGGACGCCGGTGCGGCCTTCCTGGAACTGGAACGAACGGCTCGCGAGGCCACCCTGGCGAGGGTGTAGGTTTGAACAGCATACGCTAAACTGTAGGGTTGAACATCTAGGAATCATTACTATGGCTCGACATCTTTTCATTGCGATCCTGATAGGGGGCCTGTTGACCTCCAGTTGCGGCTTCAAACGCAAGAAGTACGACAATCCCATCACCAAAGACACCAAGCAGCCCGACAAGGTCCTGTATGACCGGGCGATCAACGACATCGAGCACAGCCGCTACGAAGTCGCCCGCATCACCCTTAACGCGCTGATCAACACCTACGACCAAAGCGAATTCATGGCGAAAGCCAAACTCGCCATCGCCGATAGCTGGTTCCGGGAAGGCGGAACGCAGGGATTTGCCCAGGCGGAAGCTGAATATAAGGACTTCATCCTGTTCTATCCGACCATGGCCGAAGCCGCCGAATCCCAGGAGAAGATCTGTCAGATTCACTACAGGCAGATGGAGAAGGCGGATCGCGACTCGGTGCAGGCTTTGCGTGCCCAGGACGAATGCCGCCAGTTGATCGTTCAGTTCCCCAATAGCCAGTTTGTCCCCGAAGCCCAGCAATTACTCCGGAACATTCAGGAAGCGCTGGCAGAAGGCGAGTACCTGGTCGGCGACTTCTATTACCGGCGCGGATCGAATCCTTCCGCCGCCAATCGCTTCAGCCGCCTGGTGGATCAATATCCGCTCTACAGCAAAGCCGATTTGGCGCTATTAGAGTTGGGCGATTCCTATATGCGGATGGGAACCCGTTTCCGTAAAGATGCCGGTGATGCCTACGCGCGCATCGTGAGGGATTATCCGCTCAGCGGGTACGTGGATGAAGCCAAGAAAAAGTTGGGCGAACTGGAAATGCCGATTCCACAAGCCGATCCGGTGGCCTACAACCGTATGAAGTGGGAAGCGGAAAATCGCACCAAGCCGAGCCTGCTCTCCAAGTCCCTGAACATCATCAAGCGCGGGCCGGATATGAGCGCCGCCGCGAAATCCGGCGAACCGGCGATGACCACATTGCGCGGTACCGTTCCCGTGAGCGTTCCGATGACGAAAGGTACGCCCGGATTTACGGGTGATGTAACCGTGAACCCGATCGGCGCGGATAAATCCGCTCTCGACAACCTGCCCGATGCCCGAACGGGCGCTGCTCCTGCTGCCGGCGGCGAAGCGAAGCCGGAAGCGAAGCCGGCCGATCCCAACGCCGCGGCCAAGCCGGCGGATGCCACGTCCGGCGCAGCCGCTAACACCGACCAGGCGCAAACCACCGATCCAAAGGCCAAGAAGAAAAAGCCGAAGAAGGTGAAGCCGCAGCCGGCGACCAACCAGCCTGCGACTAACCAACCTGCGACGAATCCGCCCGCGACCCAGAATCCGAACGGCCAGCCCTGATGAACCGGATCCTGCTGGCGGACGATAGCCCGCACGCACAGCGGATGGGCGAGCGAATCCTGCGCGAAGAAGGCTTCGAAGTGGTCAGCTTGACCGACGGCGAAACCACCCTTTCGCGGCTCGCCGACGTGGACCCCGATCTCATCCTGGCCGATGTTTTCCTGCCCGGAAAATCGGGACTCGACCTCTGCCGCCACATCAAGAACACGGCGAGCCAACGACATATCCGCGTGGTTTTGACAGCGGGCCTACTTGAGCCCTTCGACGAAGCGGAGGCCACGCGCGCCGGCTGCGACGCTATCCTCAAGAAGCCATTTGAAGCGTCGAAACTGCTCGAGACCATCCAGCCTTTAGTGAAAGAAGCGCAAGTCGCGCGCGGCCAGTATGCCGAACAACGCGCTGTCATGGCTGCCGCGGCCGCCGCCTCCGTTTCGGTAACCGTGTCGCGCCCACCCGTCTCCAACACCGCAACGCAGATCGATCCGGAGCGCGTGCGCGCCGCCGTCACCCTTGCACTCGATGCCGCAATGCCCGAGCTGATCCGTGAAATTACCGAGCGGGTCTTGATAGCATTGGGAGATTGACCCATGCCCGACAATTCATTCGACGTCGTCTCCAAAATCGATCTCGCGGAAGTGAATAACGCCCTGCAGCAAGCGTTGAAGGAAATCCAGCAGCGCTACGATTTGAAGAACTCCAAATCGAATATTGAGTTGAACGAGAAGGATCGCAAAATCGTTCTCACCAGCGAAGACGATTTCAAGCTCAAGGCCGTCACGGAAGTTTTCGAATTGAAGCTCACGAAGCGAAAAGTGCCGTTGAAAGGTCTGGTGTTCGGAGCCATCACTCCGGCCGCTGGTTCCACGGTGCGGCAGGAAGTCACCCTGCAGCAGGGAATCCCGATCGAAAAAGCCCGCGATATCGTCAAATTAATTAAGGACAGCAAGAAAAAAGTGCAGGCCTCGATTCAAGGCGACTTGGTGCGCGTATCCGGAAAAGACCGCGACACGCTGCAGGACGTGATGGCGCTCTTGCGCGGCCACGATTTCGGCATCGACATGCAGTTCACCAACTACCGCACCAATTAATGGCGCGGCGCATCGAATCGCTTTTCATTCCCGGACCCGCCGGCCGCCTGGAAGCCTTGCTCGAGGAGCCGGACGATCAGGCGCCCAAAGAAGCGGTGTTGATCTGCCACCCGCATCCGCAATACGGCGGAACGATGCACAACAAAGTGGTCTATCGCATCGCGCGAGCAATGCGCCGTGCCGGAGCCGTCGCGCTGCGATTCAATTATCGCGGCGTCAACATGAGCGAAGGCGTCTACGACAACAGCATCGGCGAACTCGAAGATGCGCGAGCCGCTCTCGAACTTCTGCGATCGCGTTATCCCGAATTGCCGTTTTCGCTCGCCGGATTTTCCTTCGGGTCCAGAATCATCCTCAGGCTCGGTTGCGAAATCCCCGGCGCGACGCGCTTACTCGCCGTCGGATTCCCGTCCGGCGACGCCGCCAGCCGCTCAATCGGCCAGTGCGAAATCCCGCGCGTGTTTATCCAGAGCACTAACGATCAATTCGGTCCGCGCGAGACCATGGAATCCTACTTCGCGTCACTCTTGGGCCCCAAAGAATTGATCTGGGTAAACGCCTGCGACCATTTTTTCGCCGACGCGCTGAACGAATTCGAAGAAGCGGTTTTCCGCGTCGCTTCTTAAACCGGCAACCACGCGCGGATCTGCTCGGCGGTTAAGTTTCCACCGCACAGCGGCGTGACAATCGATGCCCCTCGAAATCGATCTCGAAAAGTGAGCGCGGCAGCGAGTCCCGCCACTCCAGCCGGTTCCACCAGTAATCCATGTTCGCGAAAAACCAGCCGCATCGCCTCGATCATTGCGGCATCTTCCACCAGCAGAACTTCGTCGACCACATCGGCCAAGTCGGCCAAAGCCTCGGGCACCGGAACGCGCACGCCAATCCCGTCTGCGATGGTCGCCATCGATTCGGTCGATTCAGTACGTCCCTGTTTCAACGAAATCGCCATCGACGGAGCGCCCGCCGCGCAAACCCCGATCCTTCGCGTCGCGGGTGACTTCGCTTTCAACCAGGTCGCGATGCCGCCGAGCAACGCTCCGTTTCCCAGCGGGATCAGCGCCGCATTGAAAGCGTGCGGCCCCCGGCACAACTCCACCGCAATCGTGCCCGCGCCTTCCGCGATCGCCGACTCGCGCCCATCCACGATCCAGCGCGCGCCGGTTTCGGCGGCAAACGCCTCGCCGTGTTCCTTCGCTTCATCGAAATCCCGGCCGGCCAGCCGGACTTCGGCGCCCAGCTCGCGCATCCGGTCCAGCTTCAGCCGATTCGCCGACTCCGCCGCGAACACCACCAACGGAATCCCGCGTTTCCGCGCCGCGTACGCCATCCCTTGTCCGAAGTTGCCTGCGGAAGCGCAAACCAGCGGCCCGCCCGATAGACTGGAGACCAGAAAATCGGTCCCCCGGCCCTTGAAGTTCCGAATCGGATTAACCGTCTCGACCTTCAGAACCAGCCGGAGCCCAAGCTGGCGTCCGATCGGCTCACTTTCGAATTGGGGACTATTGAGGAAAACGGGATCGATGGAGCGCGCGGCCGCATCAATTCTATCGAGCTGAATCAGAGGCGCTTATCCGTCAGAGGCTGTTATCCGGAGGTAGTAGCGTGCCGCATTTCCCGGCGCATCTTACGCGCGGCGCGGTCGCTGATCAGATTCGCGACTTGGCCCAAAAGCTCGGGAACATCCTCGGGCTTAATGAGCATGTGCGCTTGCTTGGGCGGGAGCGGTCTGGATGCCTGATAGGTGGTCACGATTGCGGTAGCAGGCTTATAATCCATGGTCTTAGCATGCGCCAGGACTTTCAGACCCGCTTCCGGCGATTCCAGCTGCAGATCGCTCAGGACCAACTGGTATTCCTGCTCTTCGAGCTTACCGACGGCTTCCGCGAAGGATGCGGCCGCATCTACATGATATCCACCGGCTTGCAGCACCGTTTGTAAGGTTAAACGCGAAGTTGGGTCGTCATCTACCAGGAGTACCCTGGCCATTTCGAGCTCCAAACACCGGTCTGAATCAGTAAACTTCCGCATTCGATACAGCCCGTCTCCTAGGTATAGTGTAAACGAACAGTGCCGAAATGGAAGCAAAGATTTCACTGTAATTGAAAACTGACCGAACGGAATCGGCCTAGGACTATGAAAAGACGCGCTCAAAAATACGGTCGACGTTAGCTAACTGCCTGGAAACAGAGAAGCTTTCCGCGAGCTTCGCCTTGCTCAGCCGTTTCCCGATTTCCGGATCGTTTTCTATGGCGGACTGGAAGTTCTGGTCGTACTCCCATGCTTTCATGGCATGACCCTGCACCAGTTTATAGGCGTCTTCGCGGAGCATACCCGCCGCCGCTAGATCCAGAAGTAGTTGGCCAGAATACACTAGGCCCTGCGTCATTGCGAGATTCTTGAGCATCCGCTCCGGATAGACCCGCAGCCCGGATATCAGCCATTCGGTTTTGGCCAGCATATAATCCACCAGAATAGTGGAGTCCGGCAGGATGATCCGTTCCACTGACGAATGGGAGATATCGCGCTCGTGCCAGAGCGCCACGTTCTCGAACGCCGCCTGGACGTTTGCCCGGACGACGCGCGCCAATCCCGCGATCTGTTCGCACGTCACCGGATTCCGTTTGTGCGGCATGGCCGACGATCCTTTTTGGCCGGCGGCGAAAGGCTCCTCGGCTTCGCGGACTTCGGTGCGCTGCAGATGCCGGATCTCCACCGCGATCTTTTCAAGCGTGGCCGCGATCAATGCGAGAGCCGAAACGTAATTGGCATGCCGGTCGCGCGAAATCACCTGCGAAGCGATCGGCGCCGGGCGCAATCCCAGCCGTGCGCAGATTCGCTCCTCGGCTTCCGGCCCAATATGTCCGAACGTTCCGACCGCCCCCGAGATCTTTCCCACGCGCATTTCTTCGGACGCTGCCGCGAAGCGTCCCAGGTTGCGCTTCACTTCGTCGTACCAGAGCGCTAGCTTCAGGCCGAATGTGATCGGCTCGGCCTGGATTCCATGCGTGCGGCCGATTTGAACGGTGTGCTTGAATTCGAATGCGCGAGTCTTAAGGGATTCCGCTAACTTACTTACGCCTTTCTGAATCAGCTCCGACGCATTTCGAATCAGCAGCGCCTGTGCACTATCGACGACGTCGTTCGACGTAAGGCCGTAATGCAACCAGCGCGAAGCCTCCGCGTGTCCGGCCGCCGCCATGATTTCGGCGACCGCGGTGGTGAACGCGATCACGTCGTGCTTGACGGTCCGCTCAATTTCCTGGATACGCGCCACCTCAAATCCGGCATGTTCCCGAAGCAGTTCCGCGGCATCTTTTGGAACCTCGCCGGTTTCCGCGAGAGCCTCCGCCGTCGCGAGCTCCACTTCGAGCCAAGCGCGATACTTGCTCTCTTCGTTCCAGATCCGCCCCATTTCGGGCAGCGTATATCGATCAATCATGATAATTTCGCACCGAACCGCGACCGCAAGGGCGCGCCACCCCGACCATCCGGTTTTCCAGTATCAGTTCGGTAAGCATTTAATAAGTGAAAACCTCCGTCGCCTGCTTCGGCTCCGCCACCACCAACCGCGTAAACAACGCACGACCCGCTCGATCCAGCGCCCGTCCCGCCGTGTTGCGCACAATTTCCGGATGATTGTTGTGTTCGCTCAAATGTCCCAGCACCAGCGTGCTGATGGTGGAATCCAGATCGATGCGGATAAAATCGGAAACCACGTCGTTTGACAGATGCCCCTTGCGTCCCATGACGCGCTGTTTCACCGACCACGGATAAGGTCCAACTTTGAGCATCTCGAGATCGTGATTCGATTCCAACACGAGAAGATCCGTCCCGCGCAGGTGAAACTTGATGGAGTCCGGCAAATATCCCAAGTCGGTCACGATGCCGATCTTGATTCCTTGCGTCCGAAAACAGAACCCCACCGGATCGATCGCGTCATGCGGGATCGTGAAGCTGTCCACTTCGATATCGCCGACGGTGAAGGTGGTTCCGGCCTGAAAGCAATCGAGCTTCGGCGTGAACTCGCCCCAAGGAATGGCGGGCGCCGTCAGTCGCGTAATAAAAATCGGAGCATTGAGGTGCCGCGCGAGCGAAACCAGCCCGCTGACATGATCGGAATGCTCATGCGTGATCAGGATCGCGTCCAGCGTTTCGCACTGCTCGCCGATGGCTGTGAGCCGCGCGAAGAGATCGCGCTTACTCAGCCCAGCGTCCACCAGGATGCGCGTGCGCTCGGTGCGGATAAAAGCCGAGTTCCCCGAGCTGCTGCTGGCGAGCACACAGATTTTGACGATGACGCGCCTCCGAAATTCATTGTGGCATACGCCACCGTCGCGCGTTTAGTATTCGGTCAGTTTGAATCCGAACGTCGCTTTCGGGACTCAGCGCACCGGGAATGAAAGAAGCCAACTGCGCTCATATACACACCGAAAAAGCCCGCATCGCACCGAAGAGCGCTCCAGCAACGACATGCTTCAAGGAGCTACTCGCCCACGATGCTGTGCATTGGTGCTCTCGCGAACGACACGAGGGAATCAAAGATCGTCCTTCGCTCCGGCCATTGCTCGGGCCCGAGTAGTAAAAGACTGAAATGGAGTTTAATAGCGCCATCTCCATTTCAGAAACAGTCTGCGCATGTGTTCGTGTCTGTCGAAAGATGACGGTGACTTCGAGACGAATTTTACAGCGGGGAGTCGATGACATTTGCACGACATTCACCTGTGAGCTGCTTGTTATAGAAGTAGCGACCCGGTCGGAAACTGAACTTCACAAACGATTCATTCTCATCGGACTTCAACACATCCACCGAGAACCGCTCAAGCGCCGTAAACTCGGAGCAACCACTACTCGCAACAATATCCTCCAGCAGTTGCTTATTAGCACACATAATGAACCGCTCAGAGTTTGCCGCAACGTTTCGGTTGACAAGGTGAACGTAAAGGGAGTCGATGTCCCAAAACCTCATGGCAAACACGCCGTGGCGAAGCTTTAGGCATAGCCTCCTGTTAATAGGAAAATAGTTTACGACTCCCGGGAGTCCCGGTCCGACTCCGTCCAACCGGACACCTTCTGGCGGCACGATAGTGAAGGGATGATCGCACAGTATGAATGGGTGCGAGGCGGGCGCTACCAGGAAACTCCAGTGTGCTCTACCCATCCACTTGGTAAGGGTCTTTGCCTGTTCAAACATGGCTTCAAGAAAGGGGCGCTCAGTGGCAGTGATTTTGATTTCGTCGTTCAATACAGCTTTCACCATCGACTCTGGCTCAATGTCGACCTTCTCGCTAGTCCAAGCCGCCAACTCATTAAGAGCAGTCGTAGCTCTATCAACGTTGGCGAACTGGATTCTCATCAGCTGCTCCATGTTCACTTCCTGCATTTTCGAGACGGCCCTGCCGAACGATGGAAGGCGAGTGCGCTGTAACGCAATGAAGAACGCAAGCTTCGCGGTTTCCTCTTCGCTCAAAGCTATGCCGGGAACAAGCTTCCGAATTATGGGTGCGGCATCGCTTTCTATTGGGCTAAGAATATCAGTCTCGATCCGGCGATCCTTCGGCGCGTTGTCAGGTCGAACTGCGTAAAGGTCTTCCGCCCTACACATTACATTTGGATGCAAATGCTTATAGTTTTTTAGCTTGCGGTCGTAAACCCAGAGCAGACCTTCGGCATCCGCGAACCCTTTCTGATAGAAAACCGGGACATAATGATGCTTTTTCGCTGGCACCGGAGCCTAGGGTACCAATTTGTCACGGTGTAACCCAACAAAAGGCGGAGCGCACTAAATTAGCGCTAGAAACAGTTGCCTCGGTCAATTGTTCTTAACCACCACTACAAAAGTGGATGGCGTTGACGCAATCTGCTCTTCCCCAGGGACTTCC
>DATGIH010000339.1:0-18926 GCA_035295865.1 Bryobacteraceae bacterium | reverse complement strand
GCGATCATCGAAGGACCGGCGCTTTTCAGTTCGGCGAAACTCTTGCGGCCACGGCAGAGTTCCGCGAAAGCGGATTCCACATCGATCTTTGGAACTGCGGTTGCATGTTCCGCCGCAAACGACACACGGGCCAGGAATTCGTTGAGTTCGTCGGAGTCAATGAATCGCGTGACGCCGGCTTCGAGAGCGCGCTCGGCCAGAAGGGCCGCGGCTTGTTCGGGATCGGGTGTTCCGCTGCGCGTTTCTTGGATCACGAGATCGTCGTAAAGCAGCGCGCTTGCCGCATCCACGCGCTCGGCCGCGCGGTTCCACTCTACGCCGCTTCGCTCTCGGACACGATCCGGGAACAGGTCGATCAGCCATTCGGGCTGGATCGCGCAATACATCCGCACCAAAGGTTGCGCATGTTCGGAGCGGTCTTCAATGTCGACGGCGACCAGAAACTCGGCGCTGCTTTCGCACGCGAGCGCGGCCGATCCGCCGGAAGCGAGCAGAAGCTGATTGTCTTTTTTGCGGCGCGCGACGCGATCGGGAAAAGCGGCCAGGATTGCGAGAGACAGAGCTTCGGCAGAGTGCTTTTGGCTTTTCGGAGGCCTCACGTTGCGGCGAATTTGCTCGATGTGCTGGCGCGTGCGCTGATCCCAATCGCTGTCGAGCAGACGCAGTAGATCGCAGGAATCGGCGCGTGCGCCGGAGCTCAATAATCCCGCGACGGCGCATCCATCTTCGCCCGCGCCGCGTTCGAGGGCATCCAGAACGAGCTTGGCAAGGCGTGGATGCAGCGGATATCGCGCCATCGTCCGGGCCTTCTCGCCGCTTGCGCCGAGGCGTTCCAACAGATCTTCGGCGCGCGATACGGCGGATGCGGGCGGAGGATCGAGCCACTGCACCTCCGCCGGATTCGCGATTCCCATGGCGCGGAGATTCAGGCAAAGCTCGGAAAGCTCGCGCCGCAAGATTTCCGGCGCGTCGTGCTCGGGGCGCCGCTGGAAATCTTCGAGGGTGTATAAGCGGACTACGCGGCCCGGCGCGGTCCGGGCAGCGCGGCCGGCGCGCTGCGTGGCAGAAGCTTTGCTAATCCGGCCGATTTCGAGCGTGGGGAGCCCGGTCCAGGGAGAATCCCGCGCAATGCGCGCTACGCCGCTATCGATTACGGCTGTGACTCCGTCGATGGTGATGGAGCTTTCGGCGACGTTCGTTGAAAGAATTACTTTGCGTTGCGCGGCTGGCGACACGGCGCGATCTTGCTCGGCGGGCGTGAGATCGCCGTGCAGCGGGAGAATCAGCAAGTCGTGCCGTGCTACAAAGGACTGGCATTCGCGAGCGGTTCGGCGGATTTCGGCCGCGCCTGGCAGAAAGACCAGGATGTCGCCGTTTCTATTGAGCAGGCTTTCTATTGCGGCAGCGGCCTGCTTTTCGAGCGGGAGTGCCGAGTAGGGCTGATGCGTGATCGCTAGATCGAACAGGCGGCCCTCGGAACGCAGGATCGGGCAGCCATCCAGGTATTGCGCGATAGGCGCGGCGGCGAGCGTCGCTGACATGACCACGATCCGCAAATCCGGCCGCGTGGTTTTCTGCAGACGGCGCAACAAAGCTAACGCCAGATCGCTTTCGAGATGGCGCTCATGAAACTCGTCCAGGATCACGACGTCGACACCGGAGAGTTTCGGATCGGAAACCAAGCGGCGCGTGAGGATGCCTTCCGTGAGAAAACGCAGGCGGGTGCGGGGACCGGCCACTTCTTCGAAGCGAACCTGATATCCAACTGTTTCGCCCACCCGCTCATTGCGTTCCTGCGCAACGCGGCGTGCCGCCATACGAGCGGCGATCCGGCGCGGTTCCAGAACCAGCACTTGGCCGGGAAACAACGGCAGCAATGCCGGAGGAACGCGCGTCGTTTTTCCGGCGCCCGGCGGCGCTTCGATTACGAGACTGGGAGAAGCCCGCAATGAATCCACAATTGCGGGCAGAAGATCATCGATTGGAAGACCCAAGTCTACTGTTTCTTGGGCGGCGTGGTTTTGCCGGGATCGTCGGTATCGCCGTACTTGATCACCACGTCGCTCTTGAACTGCTTGTAATCTTCGTATTTGACGGTCAGGCGCATGCGCACGGATCCGGATTGAAAATTCAAAGTGTCGTTCGCGATAGTGTAGGTCGGGAACCAGTATTTACCGTCGATCTGTTCGCGATAGGTTTCGAACTTCGGATACTGGTTGTCATCGCCCTTTTTGAGCAATCCGACGCCGCGGCCGTAGCTCTTCACGATTTGCAGATCTTTGTCGTCCACCCAGACTTGCCCTTCGAAATAGCGTTTGCCCTTCTCCAGTTTTTTCGGCTTCACGGCGAAAGCGTAAGTGCTGATTTCGTCCAGCTGTTCGCGGCCAACATAACGAATGAAATATTTGGGCAGTTCGGCAGTCTGCAGGACGAACGGCTGCACTTCGCGCAGATCCTGAATGTCGCCAGGGTCGAGCTGAAACGCGGTCAGCGTGCTCATGGGAGCCCGAACTACTTTTTCGGTGCGCTTGCCTTCCGGCGTAAAGACGATGTCCGCTACTTCTTCCCACTTGCCCGTGGAGTTTCCGTCCGCATCCAGCGATTGGACGCGTGCCGTCTGGCGGTACGTATAGTTGCCTCGCGCGGCTGCGAACTCGGCTTCTTTGGCCGCAAACTTGGCGATGATCTCATCGATCTGAGCGGGAGTAGGATCGGGTCCTGTGGCCGCGAAGGCCGAGCCCGCGATTAAAGCACAAGTGGCGACAAGACGCATAATACCTCTCTAGCTGACGGTCCGAATCGCCCAGTGGTTTCTTTTTAACCGTCACTTTCCAGTTTAAATCACAGGCCGAACTGGCGCATGTGATGATCGATGTGCAGGTAGCCCCAGCGGAACCAGTCGGGATCCGGCATTTTTCCGAAGATTGGGTGCGGGCTCCAGGCAAAATCCCGTTCCGTGCTTGTGAATCGCTCGATCAGCGCGAACAGCACTTCCCGGTCTCGTTCAAAGTCAGACGGTGCGGTACCGCCGATGAGTTGGTCCATTTCAGGCCGCGTGGGAATTCCCTTGGGCCAGGGCAACGGGGCGTAGAGCGCGATCCATTTCACCACGCTCCTTTGAAGAAGACCGCTGGCAGAACTCACCGGCTTCTGGCCCATGACGGCAAGAAATGAATCGGATAAATGACAAAGCATCTGGTGAGCGGACATGCGTCCCCAACGGCCCCGGCTGTCCGGTTGAACTTTCGCCAGACGCGCTAAAGCTTCATGCTTGTCCGCCGGATTCGCAAGCGTCTTCATCGCGGCAACTCAGGCGCCGAGGATTTGTTTGGCGATGGTCATCTTCTGCATGTTGCTGGTGCCTTCGTAGATGCGGCCGATCTTGGCGTCGCGATAGAGCTTTTCTACCGGATAGTCTTTCGTGAATCCTACGCCGCCGAAGATTTCGACTGCGCGGGATGCTACGTTTTCGGCGACTTGAGAGGCGAAGTACTTCGCCATAGCGGCTTCGGTTACAAAGGGGAGCCCGGCATCGCGCAAACGCGCACCGTTGTACACGAGCAACCGCGCAGCTTCCACATCGACCGCCATTTCCGCGAGCTCAAACTGGATAGCTTGAAAATCGGCGATTGGTTTTCCGAACTGGCGGCGTTCCTTGGCGTAAGCGATGGCGTGGTTGAGCGCGCCGTGCGCTAATCCCGTCATCTGGGCGCCGATGGCGATGCGCCCTTCGTTCAACGTTTGGATGGCGATCTTGTAACCTTGGCCGATTTCGCCTAGAACATTTTCGGCCGGCACGCGGCAGTCATCCAGGATCAATTCACACGTGGAAGAAGCGCGGATGCCGAGCTTGTCTTCCTTCTTGCCGACCTGGAATCCAGGAAAGTTGCGCTCGACGAGAAAGCATGTAATGCCGCGATGTCCGGCGTCGGGATTGGCATTGGCAAAGAGAAAATAGATGCCCGCTTCGGCGGCATTGGTGATCCAGAGCTTGCGGCCGGTGATCAGAAAATGATCGCCGTGCCGTGTGGCGCGGGTCGCGAGCGCGAACGCATCCGAGCCGGAGCCTGCTTCGGATAGTCCGAAGGATGCGACGGTGTCGCGTGCTAATTTCGGTAAATAGCGGCGCTTCTGCTCGTCATTGCCAAAGCGCAGCAGAATATTGTTGGCGATGGTGTTCTGAACATCCACAATTACCGCGGCGGATGGATCCACGGAGGCCAGAGCTTCCACCGCGAGCACCGATTGAAAGAAGCTGCCGCCTTGTCCACCGTGTTCTTCCGGGATTTCGATGCCCATCAACCCCAGTTCGAACATTTCTTGGATCAGATCTTTGCGGAAGACACTGGCTTCATCCATGTCGCGGACGTGGGGTCCGATACGCTCGCGTGCGAAACGCGAGATGGTGTCCTGAAACATCTTTTCTTCGTCGCTCAGGACGGTGAGCGGGGAAGCGGAAAGCGGCGCAACTGCGGTAGTGGCGGGCATTTCCTAATTTTAAACTGAACCGCGACAGCGAAGGAGCGCTACCCCGAACGTCCGTGGTAACGCTCCGTGGCGGCCGTCGGAAACCCTGTACAATCTCTACTGATGATTGCCCGACCTTTTGCCGTCATTGCCGCTTGTGCCTTGTCCCTATTGGCCCAGAAAAAACCCATCACGATCGATACGTTGATGGAACCGCCCGGCGGACGACGCGATGCCGGCGGACCGGCCGTCTGGGCGCCCGACGGCGCGCACTTCGCGTATCTCAAGGGCAAGCAGATCATGCTGTACGACGTTGCGGCGAAATCCGAAAAAGAACTGCTATCACTGGAACCAATTGAGAAAGCGGCTACACCTGTCCCAGAAGCCCAGCGTTTCGATTGGCAGAACCGGCGCGTGAGCGAAAGCAGCTTCGAATGGTCGGATTCGGGAAAAGAGCTGTTAATCAGCGAAGGCGGCGATCTGTTTCTTTTTCATCTCGATAGTTCCAAGTGGGATCAGCTCACCGCTACAGCCGAACCCGAACGCGATCCGAAGCTGTCTCCCGATGGCACGCAGGTTGCTTTTCGGCGCGGGCACGATCTTTACACCATGGAAATCGCGACGCGCAACGTGACGCGGCTGACCGAAGACGGCACCGCAACGCTGCTCAACGGCGAGCTGGATTGGGTTTATCCGGAAGAGCTGGATTTGAGCACGGCATACTGGTGGGCGCCGGACTCCAAGCACATCGCCTATATGCAGTTCGATACCGCGCGGGAGATGGTTTATCCGCAAGTCTCGTTGCTCGGATTGCGCGCCATCATGGAGCCGGAGCATTTTCCGCAAGCAGGCACTCCCAATGCCGAAGTCCACGTGGGCGTGGTATCGGCGAAAGGAGGCAACACGCGCTGGATGGATCTGGGCGAGACGCGCGGTTATCTGATCCCGCGAGTTTATTGGACGCCGGATTCTTCCAGGCTCGCGATTGAGCGCATGAATCGAGTGCAAAACCAAATGGATCTGATGCTGGCCGACATCGCCACGGGCGCATCGCGCAGCATTTTAAAAGAGGCCGATCCGTTTTGGATCAACACCAGCGACCTGTTCCGGTTTCTTTCGAACGGGCAGTTCGTGTGGGGCAGCGAGCGAGACGGATTCAAACATCTTTACCTCTATGATCTGGAAGGAAAACAGCGCAAGCGGCTCACCGAAGGTCCATGGGAAGTGGAAAGCATCGTGGGATTGAATGAAGCGCGCCAGATCGTTTACTACGTGTCGTCGGAAGGCAGCCCTCTCGAACGGCAGCTCTATTCGATCAAGCTGAATGGCAAGGATCACACGCGCATCAGCCAGGGCGCTGGGACGCATTCGATTTCGATGGGTCCGGGCGCAGAATATTATCTAGATACCTTTTCGAGCCTTACGGAGCCATCCCTCAAGACCCTCCACAATTCCGCCGGCGCCCAGTTGTCGGTGTATCGGGAAGCGAATCACAAGTTGACGGAGGAGTACGACCTGCTGCCAACTGAGATCGTTAATTTTAAGACCGCGGATGGGACATCGCTGTACGCGCGATTGATCAAGCCCTCCAATTTCCGCGCGGGCGAAAAATATCCGGCCGTCGTGATGATTTATGGCGGACCCGGCGCGCAGAGCGTGCATAACAGCTGGACCGGCGCAACGTGGGACCAGGTTTTGGCGGCGCGTGGATTCGTGATCTGGCAGGTGGACAATCGCGGTTCCACGGGACGCGGCCATGCGTTCGAAACTCCGATTTATCATCGGATGGGCAAGGCAGAGCTGGCGGATCAACTGGAAGGAATCCAGCATCTGATTTCGCTGGGATTCGTAGATCCGAAACGGATCGGCATGTACGGCTGGAGTTACGGCGGATTCATGACGTTGTACTCGCTGCTCCACGCGCCGGAAGTTTTTCGCGCGGGGATCGCGGGCGCGCCGGTTACGAATTGGCGCAATTACGACACGATTTATACCGAGCGATACCTGGGATTGCCGGAGGGAAATCCGGGTGGCTATCAGGCGAGTTCTCCGATTGAGTACGCGAGCAAGCTGCAGGCGAAACTCCTGATAGTCCACAATATCGAAGACGACAACGTGTTGTTTCAAAACACCATGCAGATGGCGGACGCGTTAGAGAAAGCGGGGAAGCTTTTCGACATGGTGATTTATCCGCAGAAAAGCCATGGAGTTGGCGGGCCCGTCCGGCGGCAGCTGCTGGAGAAGACGACCGAGTTTTTCGAGAAGAATCTGAAAAATTAGTGGCCGCCGTGCGCCGTTCCGCCGCCCGACGATCCGCCGCCGCGCGATACGCTGCCGGAACTCACGGAGCCCAGGCTGACTCCGCTGCTGCGCGAAGCGCCTCCGCCTGAGTAGCCGCCGCCCGAATATCCGCCGGCGCTGCGAGAAGCGGCCGTCGCACCTCGCGATGGAATGAACGGCGTATGTTTGCCGGTTCCAGTTCCCGTGTGCGAAATCCCAGGAGTGCGGGTGGGTCCAACCCGGCCACCGCCACCACCGCCGTAATACGGAGCTTGCCAAACGTCGTAGGGGCTATAGAATCCGTATCCAAATGGGCTGTATCCGAAGCCGTTGCAGGGAACGTAGGTGTACATGCCGAACATCGGATTGAACTGCCACGGGAGTCCGAAAGCTAAGCCCGAGCAGCCACCGAAACCTGAGAATCCGCCAAAGCCCGGATAGCCGAGCGCCGAATATCCGCCGCCCATGAGACTATTGGCGGAGGACACATTGGCTTTCGCCATGTAACCGGATCGGCGATCGCTCCAGCGATACAGCTCGTCATCCGCTTTGGTGTCGAAACTCACTGCCATCAGCGCGCCGGTCAATACCGTTTCCTTGCCCTTGTGCAGCGTGAGCTGGCCCGAATCACCCTTTACGATCGCTTCACCGTCGTAAACCTTGAACAGACCTTGCTCTGCATCCACGCGATAGAGGCCGTGCTTCACCAGCAGCATGCTGCTTCCTTTATAAAGCAGCGTCACGGATGCTTCCTTGGATAGCTCTTTATCGATCTCGTCGGACTCCACCATGGCGGATCCGCTCAGAATTTCCACGCGCGTATCGGTGAGCTTGTTCGAGATCATCCGGATGGCGCTGTTCTCGCTCATCCTGAGGAAGACGCCGGGGGTCAACAGCACTTCCGCCATGCCTTCCGTGGTGCGGAAGACCTCGTTATCCTTCATGTTCGGAAAATTTCCGATCTTCGGTTCTACGGGGTTGTCGTTAAGATACGCGGTACCCTCCACGTATTGAACGACACCGGAACGAGCTGAAATCGTATATTGGGCGTGAGCAGAACCTACGGAAAGGATCGCAAAAGCCAGACCAGCGACTGAAGCGCGCATGGGTACTCCTTGTTTGTATGCTGCGCCCTTTTTAAAGATTTGTCAACAAGACCGGATTAGCGCAGGATGTGTTGCCATTAGTTCTTTGGGGCTAGTTAACCATGAATTTTCAAGTTTTTCTCGAACAGATCGAGAATCCGCTTGTACTCGTCGGCCCAGCTCACCGGCTCGACGAATCCGTGATTTTCTACCGGATAGACGGCAAGATTCCAGTTCTCTTTGCGTAGCTCGATCAGGCGTTCGACCAGCCGCACGGTGTCCTGAAAGTGGACGTTGGTATCCACCATGCCGTGACAAATCAATAGCGCGCCTTTCAAACCTTGCGCGAAATAGATGGGCGAGGATTGCCGGTACGCCTCCGCATCTTTCTGCGGCGTGTTCAAGATGTTTGCCGTGTAGCCGTGGTTGTAATGCGCCCAATCGGTGACCGGACGCAGCGCGGCGCCGGCGGCGAAAACATCCGGCTGCGTAAACATCGCCATCAACGTGATGAACCCGCCGTAGCTGCCGCCGTAGAGACCGATGCGCTTAGGATCGACGCCTTGCTGCGCGACGAGCCATTTGGCCGCGTCCACCTGATCGTCCAGATCCTTGCCTCCCATGTGGCGATAGATGCCGGTGCGCCAATCGCGGCCGTATCCGGCCGAGCCCCGATAATCCACGTCAAGCACCGTGTATCCGCGCTCCATCAGAAGGTGATGGAACATGTACTCGTGCGAATAGGACGACCACCAGCGATGCACGTTCTGCAGATATCCGGCGCCATGCACGAAGATCACAGCGGGGCCGCCTTTGCGGAAATTGGCGGGTTTGTAGAATCGCGCGCGTAGCGTGGCGCCGTCGCGCGCCGGGAACGTAACGATCGGCACGTCGAGCCACGAATATTCCCAGAAATCCGCAGCTGGCGAAGAGGTTAACTTCTTGCCGGCCGCTCCGGCGCGAGTTTCCTGCACGTAGAGCTCGGGCGGTTTGTTGGTGTAAGAATAGACGTCGGCCATCCAGCGGTCATCCGGCGAAAGGACACACGTGTGCGACCCGGCGGCGGAAGTGATTTTGGTTCGCGTGCCACCGTCAGCGCTCATTTCGTAAATCTGATGCTGGCCGGCGTCGCCTTCACTGGTGGTAAGGAAGAATGTGTTCTTGTCCTCGGAGAGCGTGGCGCTGTCCACTTCCCAATTGCCGGAGGTAAGCGCCTTCGGTTCGCCGCCCTCGAAGGAAACGGTGTACAGATGAGAGAAGCCGGTGCGTTCGGATTGGAAATAAATATCGCGATCGGATTTCATCCAGCCGAGTGAGAAGGAACCGGGGCCATCGATCCAGGCGTCGTCATGATCGTGCGCGATGACGCGTGTCTTTCCGCTGGTTTCGTCGAGGGCGAGAATCCAGCGATCTTTGTTGTCGGCCGCGCGAGCAAGTAGCGCCGCTTTAGTTCCATCTTCGGACCAGACGGGCGGAAAGAGCTGGACATCGCGCTCTTTTTCGACGGGCTTCGAGTCCGGCTTGTTCTCTTCCGGCGCGGGCGGGAGTTTCTGGCCATGATCCACCCATTTCACTTCGCCGGTTTCGACATTGAGGATGGCGAGGCGCGTGCGGTTCTGGTTGTCGCCAACTTTATTGCGCGAAGGAATGTCTTCGGTATAGCCGGATTCCGTCACGTAGTTCGGGACGACTGTATTTTTCGTTCCGGTACCGGATTCGGAGACGCTCGCGATGACATATTTTTCGTCAGGCGTGAGAGCCAGCGCGGCGATGCTCTGCTGACCTTGCAGGTTGAAAGGCTTTCGTGGATTCTCTTTCTTCTTGCGGGCTTCCTCTTCTTCCTTCTTAGCGGCCTGTTCGCGAACTACTTCGAGCAGATCCTTCTCTTCTTTCTTGAGGAACTCCTGGCTGTCGGTGCCTTTTTTCTCTTCGTCGCTGCCGGCAGCGCGTCCTTGCCCGCGCCTTCCGCCGGGACCGGGCTCAGCCGCCGGTGGAGGCGTCCCGGTTTTGATGTCGGTCATTTCCACAACCGATCCCGAATCGAGCGCCATCACATAGAGATTGTTGGCGCGCGTGAACGCGATTCGCTTGCCATCGTGCGTGAAGTGCGGATTCGTTTCGGCTTCTTCGGTTTTGGTGAGCCGCTGCGTCTGGCCAGTCGTGGAGTCGTAGAGGAAGAGGTCGCCATCGCGCGAATAGACGGTGCGTTTTTTATCGAGCGTTGAATCGCCGAAGGCCGGCGGCGCGGCCTTTGCTTCGTCTTCCGAAAGTTTTTTCAAGCCCGAGCCGTCGCGTCCCACGACGTATGTGTCAGGATCTTTGAGCAGCGGATCGCTCGCTTGCTTCCACTGAAAATAGATGCGCTCTCCGTCGCCCGACCAGCGGACTTGCGTTGGTTCCCAGCCGTAGAGTCCGGGACCGCGCATGATGTTGTCGATGGTGAGCGCGAATTTACCGGCCGGAGTGGCGTGGAACGCAAAGACCAGCGCGAGCAGGGGCAGCGTGGATTTCCGCATAAGCTAAATGCTAGCGAAAATCAATTGGCCGCGGATGAACGCGAATGAACGCGAATAAGCAAAGCGTTTTATCAGCGTGTATCCGCGTTCATCCGCGGCCCATGCATTTGGTGTGTTCCAAGTTGCGTCAAACCGCCATCCACAATGATGGTCTCGCCTGTTGTGGATGTGGCGTCGGCGACCAGATAGAGCGCGAGCGCGGCGATCTCTTCCACTGTGGCCAGGTGTTGCAGCGGCGTCACGGCCTCCCCTTGATCGAAGGCGGATTGCGGCCAGTTCGCGAAGCGGGTGCGAACGAATCCCGGGGCGATGGTGTTCACTCGAATATCGGGCGCAAGTGCACGGGCCAACGATTTGCCCATGGTGATCATTGCGCCTTTCGAAGCAGCGTAGGCGATGGAGCTGCCCATGCCGGTCATGCCCGCGACCGAGGCGACGTTGACGATCGACGATCCGGCTTGCTTGCGGAGCGAGGGAACCGCGGCGCGGATCGCATAGAACGCTCCGCGCAGATTCGTATCGAAGGTACGGTCCCAGATTTCGTCGGTGAGATTGTCCAGTTGGTCGTGCGGGATGCGCGTGCTCCATCCGGCATTGTTCACCAGGATGTCCAGCCGGCCGAATTCCTGGTTCACGCGCGCGATAAGAGCTTTCACCGCATCTTCGTTCGAAACATCCGCGCCGATGGCAATGGCCGTGCCGCCCGCTTTGCGAATTCCAGCGGCAACTTCTTCCGCCGCATCGCGGGATTGGCTGTAGTTGACGGCGACCTTCGCGCCTTCGCGCCCGAAGAGTTCAGCGATGGCACGGCCCATGCCCGTGCCTGCGCCAGTGACCAGTGCTACCCGATTCTGGAGTTTCATTCATCCAGATGGTAGCGCAGCTCGCGCTTACTTCTTCACGAAATGCAGCGTGGCTTGGGCGTTCTGTCCTTGCGTGGAGTTTTCCTTGATTTCGAGCGTCATGTGCTTGCCGTCATCGGATAGCGTGTGCGTCCAGTGGCCTTGCACTTGGTCGTCCTTCACCACCGCGGTCCATTCGGTGTCCATGGTGTTGCCGTTGACAGTGGTCTTCGAAGCCATTTGGAAAGGGCCAATCTGATTTTGCTGCGTGCTGCCATCCGCCGCCAGATGCATGCGAGTGGTCATGATGCCGAGATAGAGCAGCGGCACGATACCATTTTCTGGTTCTTTGAATGTCGCTTCGATGTTTATCCCGCCGCCATCTTGCTTGATGCGGCACTCCAGGTTGCCTGGGGCATCCGGCGACTGCTGCGCTTTGTCCAAAACCCATTTCCCACTGAAGCCATCGTCCTTGGAACCCGCTGTGACGGAAACCGCAGCGATCAAGAACGCGAAAGAGACCAGACGAATCGTTTTCAACACACACTTGCTCCTGCAAGTAGGATTCATAGCGCGCGGAACGGTTTCACCCATTCACTTTTCTTTACGTGCCATGGCGGCCTTGTCCGGATGCGAACCGCCGGGCGCCAGCCACCGTTTCCCCGCTCTCAATCACTTGCATGCCGCGGCGGAACTCGTTTCGCACGGCATCGGCTGCAGGAAGTGACCATTGCTCGTAGGACGACAGCCTGTCCGACCGCATGCAGGTTTGCGGAAGCGCGGCCAGTTCGTGAGCCAGCTTGATTGCGGCATTGAGTGCGCCGCCGGATTCCACCAACCGGTTCGCAAGCCCTATTCGTAGCGCATCATCGCCGGAGACACCGCGTCCGGTGAGTATTAAATCCAACGCGTGGCTATGGCCGATCAGTCTTGGAAGCCGGATTGTTCCAAGATCCACCAGCGGCACTCCGAAACGGCGGCAGTACACACCGAACACGGCATCGCGCGCGGCCACGCGCAGGTCGCACCAGCAAGCCAATTCCAGGCCTCCGGCAACCGCGTGTCCTTCGACAGCCGCAATCACCGGTTTCGACAAAAGCATTCGGGTGGGACCCATCGGTCCATCGCCGTCTTCCGAGAGCGCATTTCCGCGCCCCGCCGCCAGTGCTTTCAGGTCTGCTCCCGCGCAGAACGTTCCGCCGGCGCCGGTAAGCACGGCTACTCGAAGAGAAGAATCTGCATCGAAAGCGCGAAATGCATCCGCCAAGGCGCGGGCTGTTGGACCATCCACGGCGTTGCGCACCTCCGGCCGGTTGATGGAAACGACAAAAACATCGCACTGAGTGTCCGTGAGAACGGTTTTCATGTGCCCTACTGTACAATAAGGAAAACCGTTTCTAGTTGCTGGTTTCTCGTTCTGCGGACTGGCCTGTCTCGCCAACGAGAAGCGAGAAACGAGGAACGAGAAACGTCTTGATGTTGCTGTCCACGCCAGCGTATTTCACTTTCCTAATCGCCATTTTCTTCGCGTACTGGCTGGTGGCGCGATTTCGGCTCGCGGGCCTGGCTGTCATCGTTTTTGCGAACTACTTTTTCTACGCTCGATGGGATCTTGTCTATCTCGCGGTCATCCCGGTGGCTTCGAGCTGCGATTTCTTGATCGGAAAAGCGCTGGCGGCGGCTGAGCGGCCCGGTGTTCGGCGAGCCTTGGTGACTTTGAGCATCGCACTGAATATCGGGCTCATCGCGTCGGTGAAATATATGCCCGGGCTGCCGTGGATTTTGCCGCTCGGGCTTTCGTTTTACGCGTTCCAATCGCTGACTTACACCATTGATATTTATCGCCGCGATGCGGAACCGGCCGAGAGCTATCTCGCGTACTTAGCCTCCGCGAGTTTTTTCCCTACTACGCTGGCTGGTCCCATCACGCGGATTTCCACGCTGCTGCCGCAGTGGTCGAAGCGTGAACTACTGAGTCCGCAGGACAGCGGGAAAGCTTTCTTCCTGATCGGCCTCGGCCTGCTGAAGAAGTTCCTGATCGCGGATTACCTGGCCGAAAACCTGGTCAACCGTGTCTTCGATCTGCCCAACCTTTATTCGGGCACAGAAGTTTTGCTGGGCGTTTATGGATACGCGCTGCAGCTTTATTACGATTTCTCCGGCTACACCGATATTGCGATCGGCTCCGCACTGCTGCTCGGCATCAAGTTGCCCATCAACTTCAACCGTCCTTACACCGCGCAAAATATCGCGGACTTCTGGCGCCGCTGGCACATTTCGTTCTCCAACTGGCTGCGCGATTATGTGTACTTCTCGCTCCCCGGTTTACGCTCGCGCTGGAAGATTTTCACGTATGCCAACTTGGTCATCACGATGGCGATCGGGGGGCTTTGGCATGGCGCCAACTGGACTTTTCTGATCTGGGGCTTGTGGCACGGAACCGGACTCGCGGCGCAGCGCTGGTGGCAGGTGCTGCGCGGAAATCCGAAGCCATCGGCGAATTTCGCGATTCATTTTTTGAAGGGACTCGTCACATTTCACTTCGTCCTGATCGGCTGGATTTTTTTCCGTGCCGCGAACATAGCCACGGCGCGAGAGATCCTGACCCAAATCGGATCCGGCACCGTTTCCTTCGCGAACGTCGCGCCGGGATTTTTGCTGGTGCTTGGAATCGCGGTCATCGCCCATTATTTGCCCAAGAGCTGGTACGACGGGAGCCTGCGGCTCTATAGCGCATCGCCGTTTTATGCGCAGGCCGCTGCGATGGCTCTGCTGATTGTCGCGATTCAGTATATCGGCGCGACCGGCGCGGTGCCGTTCATCTATAACAAATTCTGATTATGCTGCCGAAGAAGTCCTCGCTCGTAATTATTACCTTCGGCATTCTGATTCTGCTTTTGCAGTGGACCAAGCTCGCGCGTCCTTTTGTGGTGGATGCCGCGCTGGACTTTCGTCCGCGCCCAAGCGCGATTCCAGAAGAGCCCCTGCGCGCCCGGCCGCAGTTCCGTTCTCAGAACAAGATTGTGATCGTTCCACAGGATCCCACGGGACCAAATCTGATCGATCCGCACGGAGCACTGAAAGTGTTCTACCAAGCCTTGTGGCGGACCGAGGCCAAACAGCCCGGCGCGGTGACACGGATTTTGCATTACGGTGATTCGCCGGTGACTGCGGACTCCATTACCGCCGACGCACGCTCACTGCTGCAGGAGCATTTCGGAGACGCCGGGCATGGTTTCATTCTGATCGCCAAGCCGTGGGCCTGGTACGGACATCGCGGAGTGGACGTGCATGGCGGCGGATGGCATATCGAAGCCGCCAGCCAATCCCGAGCTCGCGACGGTTTTCACGGGCTGGGCGGCGTCAGCTTTCAAGGCGGGACCGGCGCCTCCTCCCAATTTGTTCTTCACAAAGATCACGTGCGCATAGAAGTGAAATACATGCGGCAGCCGGGTGGCGGAACGCTCGCCGTGGAAGCCGGCGAATCGACAATCGGTAAGATCGACACGGACGGACCCGACAAACAACCCGCGTTCCAAATGTTCGATCTCCCAAACGGCGCCCGTGAGATCAACCTCACCGTGGAACGCGGCCCGGTGCGGATTTTCGGCGTCAGTTTTGAGAGGGACGGTCCTGGGGTGATTTACAATAGTCTAGGGTTGAATGGCGGCCAAGTGCAGATGGCGCTCCGCTTTTTCGAGAAGGCACAGTGGACCGCCGAGCTCCAGCATGAACAACCCGACTTGGTGATTGTGAATTACGGCACCAATGAGAGCCTGTACGCGGATTACATTGAGCGCTACTATCCCGGTGAGCTGCGCGAGTTGCTGCGCCGCATCAAGAACGCTGTTCCGAAGGCGTCGCTGTTGGTGATGAGTCCCATGGATCGTGGCGAACGAAATTCGAGCGGGCAGATTACGACGCCTCCGACGTTGCCTCGACTGGTGGAAATCCAGCGTCAGATCGCGGAGGAAACGGGTTGCGCTTTTTTCAATACATTCCAGGCGATGGGCGGCGAAGGAACCATGGCGCGCTGGTATGAGAACCAGCCCCGGCTAGTGAGTGCGGATTTCATGCATCCGCTGCCCGCCGGCGCCAAAAAAGTTGGAGTGCTGTTAGACCAAGCTCTTGAATCCGGATTCCGTCAATTCAAAATCAAACAAGAGCAGCGCCTGGCCGAACACACACCGTCGAAAGGCACGGACCAGTAGTGCGGAAGCCGCTGCTCCTTGTTCCACTCGCCGCATTCGCCATCACTGTTTCCGCATCCAGCGCTACACCGACAAAACCAGTCAAAAAGACCACGACGCCGGCCAAGAAGAAAACCGCTGCTAAGACCGTGCGCAAGAAACGCCGCCGGGTACCGGTTGTGGCGGTTTCTCCCCAAGTGCGCCACGTGGCATTCCAGACCGTGAGCGCGCGCGCCACGCATCCCATGAACACGCTCGAAGGCGCGGCCGCGCTGGTTCCCTTCTTCGAACAGGTTTCGCATCCGCCGGAAACGGGATCGCTGCACATTTTGCATTACGGCGATTCGCACACCGCATCCGACGACTGGGCGGCGGAAATGCGGCAGTCCTTGCAAGCGAAGTTCGGCGCAGGCGGTCCTGGATTCACGCTGGCCGGCCATCCGTTCGCTGGATACCGGCGCTTCGATTCGCACGGCAGCAATTCGCGCGGCTGGTACACCGATGGACTGGTAGGACGCCAGGGCGATGGCATCTACGGCCTTTCCGGCGTCAGCTTGACCGCGCAGTCGGCTGGGCAAACCGTGTCGCTCTCGGCCGAATGCCAGGAGCTCGAGCTGCACTACTTGCAGCAGCCGGGCGGCGGACAAATTGAGTTCTCCGCGGACGGCTTGTCGATTGCGACCATCGACACTGCAGGAGACTTGTCGCCGGGCATCTACAAGTTCACACCTGCGTTGGGATCGCACGAATATCGTGTGACCACTTTGAGTGACGCGCCAGTGCGTCTCTTCGGATGGGTGGCGCAGAACCATTCCGGAGTCACGTACGAAACGCTTGGCATTAACGGCGCCAAGGCTCCGATGATGCTGGAATGGAATCAGCCGATTTTGGCCGGCGAATTGGCCGCGCGCGATCCCGCTCTCATCGTCGTCGCTTACGGAACCAACGAAGCGCTTAGTCCCGGTTGGACCGAAGCGGAATATCGCAGCGAGTTTACCGAAGTGATCAAGCGTTTGCGCGCGGATGCGCCAGTGGCCAGCATTCTCATCGTGGGTCCGCCGGATTGCCTGCGCCGTTATCGCGGCACGCGCCAGCCGTTTCCGCACATCGATGAAGTGATCGAAATCCAAAGGCAGGTGGCGCTCGAAAACGGCTGCGCATTCTGGAACTGGCGGTCGCGCATGGGCGGCCCCGGTTCCGTGAAACAGTGGGTGCAAGCGGGACTGAGCCAAGGAGATTACGTGCATTTCACCGGCGCCGGCTATCGATTGGTGGGCGACATGCTGGTTGATGAATTAATGGAACAGTACAACCGGTTTCTCGCGGTGCGCGCCGAGGGAACGAATGGACAATAGAGAAAAGATCGTCTCCATCCTCAAGAACGTTTCGAAGAAAAACTCGGTGCCAGAACCGGACGAGTCGCTGTTCGATTCCGGTTTCCTCGACTCCTTCGCGCTTCCGGATATGGTGGGCGAACTCGAAACCGCGTTTCAAATCAAGATCCCCGATGCGGATCTCAATCCCCGAAAGTTCGAGACCATCGAGCGCATCCAATCCTACATCGAGAACAGGAAATAAACGAGTGCCGGTCATCAAGGCTTTCGGAGCCTACGTCCCTGCCCGAATTGTTCCCAACCAGGAGTTGGGATGCAAATTGAATCGCACGCCGGATTGGATCCTGGATGTTTCTGGAATCGAGCAGCGCCGCTACGCTGCGGAAACCGAATCGGTCGCGGACATGGCCGTGGCCGCGGCCACGCAATGCCTGGAGCGCGCTGGCATGACGGCCGCTGATATCGGGTTGTTTATCGTCAGCTCCGGATCGAGCGAGCGCCGATTTCCGGGACCTGCGTCGGTGGTGGCGAACCGTCTGGGCGCGAGTACCGCGCCGGCTTTGGATGTTCCGATGGCTAGCGCCGGAGCGCTCTTCGGGATGGCACTCGCCGCGCAACTGGCAGACGTGTACGGCAACGTTCTGGTGGTCGCGTCGGAGAAGATGTCCACCGTAGCGCAGCGGGAGCCAATGGAGCAAGGGGTCGCCGTATTATTTGGCGACGGCGCCGGAGCGTGCATCGTTTCAAGCGGCGAGGGTCCATGCCGGATCGTCGATTCTGTTTTGCATTCCGATGGATCGTTCGCGGAAGATCTGCGTCTGGAGTTCGACTCACCCATCGCGATGAACGGGCGGTCGGTGATTATGCAGGCGTCGCGCAAGATTCCCGGAGTCATCACAGAGTTGCTGGAACGCAATCGGATCTGTCCTGCGGCGATCAGGATTTTCCTGATGCATCAGGCGAATCAGAATCTCATCGACCGCGTGGCCAAGGCCATCAACGTCGAGCCGGCCATGTTCTATTCGAACATTCGCGGATACGGCAATACTTCTTCGGCGTCGATGCTAATTGCCGCATCCGAATGGTGGCAATCGCCCGGACCGGCCCCCGGCGATAAAATCTGCTTTGCAACATTCGGCGCGGGATTTCACTGGGGCGCGCTGCTGGTGGAAGTTTGAATTAGTTGTTGAACCATCCCAATGCCGGAGGCTTCAGCCCCAGCAAGGGATACAGCTTGAAGATCAGCATCCGCGCCTCGAGCGAGATGTTGTTGATGCTCATCGCTTCGGCGCTGATCTTAAACTCTTCCAGGTACTCAGAGAAAAGATCAAGCAGATTCACGCACTCGAACTTCTCGCCCGCGCGTTCGCAGGTCTCGTGCTCGCAGTCGCACGCTTTGCTGAACGTCTCGGAAAGCAATTGGGCAGCGAATGCCGCATTGGCAGGCTGATTGATTCGCGCAAAATCGCGGCTGATCATGGCCATCGCGGTCAGCCGATCGTTGGTAATCGGCATGGCGGTGGCAGCTGTCAAAGCTTCGGACGCCACGCTCGATCGTTGTTGCGGCGAAATAGTCTCGCGACGATAAATTTCAATCAGGGCGGCTACTCGCTCCGTTGGATCTTTGAGGGCGCGCGCGAAAGACAAAGCGTCTGAATAGCTCGCCCCGGACAAGTCCGGTGGCTGCGCGTCTTCCTTCTTCGCTGCATCGACCTTCGGCTCGTCGTCGACAACCATAGCTTGGGCCAGTTCCTCATGCTCGGTCTTGTAGCGCTCCAGCAGTTCCGGATCCATAGAACTGAGCGTGGCCGCGATCTCGCGCAGCAGTTTTCGTCTAGCGGCTTTCTCGATGTGCAATTTCTGGGACATCGCTGCACTCAGCGCACGATCGAGCGCTTCCAGCCCTAGCGGACGATTCAATGGCTCGATTTGCCTGGTACAGGCCAACAAGAAGACAATGTCCGATCCCTGGGGCGATTGCACCGGGAAGGCGCCCAAGATTTCCGAAAAAAGCGCAATGGCGGCCGGAGCATCCGCGGTTTTCGAATCCTCCAGCAACTTCGCGGCGCTGGCGGACCGGAAGCCACCCGCTTGCAAACCTTTCGAGATCATCTCGCGCGTGTTGCCGTGCTCGCGCGAGACGAACTCCACAAGTCTGTCGTAAGCCAGCGCGACGTAATCCTCCTCGCCTCCACGCTGAATCGATCCAATG
>DATGIH010000338.1:0-6131 GCA_035295865.1 Bryobacteraceae bacterium | reverse complement strand
ACAATCCCCCGAACCGGGACTTTGATTTGCCGTTAGTGATAAAATCCACCTTCACATGAAGCCGACACTTTCCGCGGAACTAATGGCCGAATTTCTCGGCACGCTGGTGCTGATCCTTTTCGGAAACGGCGTGGTCGCCATGGTGATGCTGTTCGGCGCCAACATTCCCGGTGAAGTGGTGAAGGGCGGTTACACCAACATCACGCTAGCCTGGGGACTCGCCGTCACCATGGGCATCTACATCGCCGGAAAAATTTCGGGCGCGCACCTGAACCCCGCCGTTACCATCGCGCTGGCCGCCTACCGGGGCTTTCCTTGGAGCAAAGTGATTCCTTATTGTATCGTCCAGGTGGCTGGAGCATTTCTCGCCGCCGCGATTGTTTTCTGGAATTATCATCCGGCGTTTCTTGCCGTCGATCCGAATCTGGAACACACCGCCGGCGTCTTCACGACATTCCCCGCATTCCCCGCGGTACTTTCAGCCGGCCTTCTAGATCAAACCATCGGAACCGCACTGCTGATCCTGATGATCTTCGCCATCACCGATGAACGCAACCAGCCGCCCGGCATTCTGCAACCGATCCTGGTGGGACTGGTTGTGGTCGTGATTGGCATGTCGTTCGGCGGCATGCACGGGTACGCCATCAACCCCGCGCGCGACTTCGGACCGCGGCTCTTCACCGTCGTTGCGGGATTTAAGAACAACGGCCTCAGCGATGGCGGTTTTATTTTTTGGGTACCGATCGTCGGCCCGATTCTAGGCGGATTGATCGGCGGCATCGTTTACGATTTGGGAATTCGCCGCCTGCTTCCGAAGAGTTAAGGAACTGGCTGGAAATGTGGTGACAGTCGGGGTTGGGGACTCGGGGCTAGGGCTGGAAATGTGGTGACAGGCTCGAATTTCCGCGCGAGTCATGCACCGCAAACAAAGATTGGCCGGCGCGGAATTTCGTGCCTGTGACCATTTTTCCAGCCACACCCGGTAACCGTCTGCCGCTAAACCGCCGCGCTTCTAACTTCCGGATTCACCACTCGCGCCTGCGGACTCCGCGCGCCCAGTTCACACACCAGCGCGACAGCCGCCAACCCCGCCGCAGTGTAAAACGCCGCCTGATAGTCGTGATAGCGGTCGTACAATACGCCGCCAATCCGAGGCCCGATGATCCCCGCCACGCCCCATGCCGTAAATAGAATCCCGTAATTCACACCGGCATTCTTCGTTCCCCAGAAATCGGACGCCGCCGCGCCATTCACCGAGAGCTGCGTTCCGTAGCACCAGTAAACAACGAACACCGCGAGGAAGAGGAGCGCCACGTTGCCGCCAACCGCGTAGAGCGCGGGCATCGCGACAATGCCGATGCCGATCATGATTCGCAGCACGTTGATGCGGCCGAGCCGGTCCGACATCCAGGCCGAGAGGATTCTGCCCATCCCATTTCCCACCGCTCCCACCACCAGCGTCATCGTCGAAAGCTCCGCAGCCGCGATGCCAACGCTCTTCGCGAACGGAACCAGTTGGCTGATCACCATGAGTCCGGCGGAACAACCCAACGCATAGCCCACCCACATCAGATAAAACGTCGGAGTGCGCAGCATTTCACCTGGCGTGAACTGCCGTGCGGCCGCGGCGCTTTTCGCTGCCACCGGCGACCATCCTTCCGGCTTGTAACCGTCTGGCGGATTCCGCAACAGAAAAGCCCCGGCCATTGTCATCACAAAAATAATTGCAGCGAGAATCCGAAATGTCGTGGGCAATCCATACGTTGGAATGAGCTTCAATTGCGCGAGCGGTCCGAAGATGGCGGATCCCGCGCCATAGCCGCCCACCGCGAGACCAACAGCGAGTCCGCGTTTATCGGGAAACCATTTCGCCATCACCGGAATTGGCGTCGCGTAGCCGAATCCGTTGCCTAATCCCCAAATCGCGAAGCAGATATAGAGATATGTAAGGCTGCTGGTGAACGAACACAGATAGAATCCGACGCTCACCATGATCCCGCCGGTGAGCGAAACGGGCAGGGGCCCGTATTTGTCTTGCAAACGTCCCCCGATCGCGAAGGTGATCGCGAGCGCGACCACTGCGATGGTGAACACCATTGACGTGTCCGCCCGCTTCCATCCAAACTCTTTTTCGAGCGGCGCCATGAACACACTCCAGGCGTAGAGCGTGCCGAGCGCCAGGTTCATGGAAACTCCGCCCGCTACCCGCCACCATCGGCTGATGTGGCTTTGTTCGTTGGTTGGCATTCTAGATAGCGTATGCGATCCGGAGTTTCATTGCCCGAGAAAGACTATACTTAAAAAAAGGCGTTAGCCTATCCCGCGTCCAGGGAGTTTATTTCCAAATGAAATTCTGGCTTTTTGCAACATTGGGCGTACTTCCGTGTTTTGCCGCGAATCAAACGCTGCTGCGCTATTTGAATATCGGCGATAAGGGCGCCGCCCTGGTGCTCACAGCGGATCCGTCGGGAAACCTCTTTGCGGTCACATCGATCTTCGACGACTCTGGCGTCTTAAAGACTCGCGTGATCAAGACCGATCCGAAGGGAAACCAACTCGCGAGTATCGATCTACCGGACGCGGAGATTCAGGCGGCAGCCACGGACGGAAGCGGCGACGTGGTTTTGGCCGGAAGCACTGCTGCATCTCCGCAAACGACCGCCGCGATCGTCATAAAGCTCGACCCGCAACTACAGGGCGTCGCGTTTTCCAAACAACTCGGCGCACCCTCTTCGGCGAACGCAGTGGCGCTGGATGCAAACGGCAACATATTTATCGGCGGATCTACGAACACACAAAACCTGCCCGTCACGCCAGGCGCGTTTCAAACTACGCCGCCGCCTGTGCCCGACCCAAGCTTCGGTGGTCCCTCATTCGGATTCCTGACTGAGCTTTCGCCCGACGGCAGCACGATCCTTTATTCGACCTATTTCGGCGGCAAGAACGCCGTCTGTGGCGCCCTCGGCGGCAGTGATTGCATCGGAGTTTACGCGGGAACGGCGATTACCGCCCTCGCCATCGACGCGGCCGGCAATGTTTTGATGGCGGGCCCCACCGATGCCACTGACCTTCCTGTCACGCCCGGAGCCTTTGCAGGCGCATGTCTCTGCGACAGCTACAACGTAGCGGGATTCGTCGCCGAGCTCTCGCCAGGCGGTTCTCCGCAACTGATCTTTTCTACATTCATCAATGACAATCCCGGCATTCCGGGTGCACAGTCCGAGCAAATCAATGCGATGGCGCTCGATTCGGAAGGCAACATTCTAATTGGTGGTTCCGCTCCAATCGGCTTTCCTACTACCGCAGGTGTCCTCGAACCAGTAGCGCCGAATGGATTCCAGGGAATCGTAGGATTCGTACTCAAATTGAACAACGCGGGCACGACCCTTCTCTGGTCGACGTACTTCGGAAACTCGATACGAGGCTTGGCGCTCGACCCACAAGGAAATGTCGTTCTCACCGGATTTTCCCAATTATACTTGCTGCCAGGATCATCCAATTCCACGGAATACGGAGCCTACGCCGCGAGAATCGCCGCCGATGCAACCGCTGTTCTTAACTTGACTGTGGGGCCGACGACATCGAGCGGACAATCGCTCGCGCTCAGCCCGTCCGGAAACTTCATCACGTTAGGGCAATCCGGAGCATTGTGGATCGAAGCGCAAACCAACGGTGGATCGCTGCTCGGAATTGCCAATGCCGCAAGCGGCCCGGTTTCCGGATTGGTCGCGCCCTACGAGCTGGTTTCGCTCTATGGAACCGGGATCGGTCCGGCAAATCCGATTGGCGGCGAAGTTAAGAACGGAGCGTTCACAACATCACTGGCCGGATATCAAGTGCTCTTCGACGGCATCGCCGCGCCGTTGCTTTATGCAGGACCATCGCAGATCAACGCGATTGTGCCCAGCGCGGTTGCAACGGAAGATTCCACGCACATCCAAATTGTTTCTCCATCGGGGACGATCGATGGGCCAACGATGTACGTACGTCCGGCCGAGCCGTCGGTGTTTGAATCTAGCGTACCTGGCTTCGACGGATTAACCATCGCTGCCGCACTCAACCAAGATGGCACGGTGAATTCGCAACAAAACCCGGCGATGCCTGGATCCATCGTGACCATTTTTGCAACTGGCACCGGGTCGACATTCTGGAGGGACGGCGAGATAACCCCTCCGGACACGCTCCAGTCTCCGCTTCTGCCGGTGTCGATATTGTTTGGGAACGAGTCGCTCGAAATCACTTATGCAGGAGATGCTCCCGGACTGGTTGCAGGAGTGACCCAAATCAACTTCCGCCTTCCGCCGAGCGTGGGGTTGAAAACATTTCCCTTCACGTTACAAGCTGGAGCCGCGCTTACTTCAGCGCTCATTGCCGTTCCTTAAGCACTCTACGGCGCCGCCGCCCAATAGCCGCGCTTAGCGGTCACGACCGCTTTGCCGTCTTTCACCCGCACTTCGATCTTGCGGAATTTCCCGTCCTGCACCTCGTTGGACGACACGTACGCCAGCATGTAGTATTCGCGTCCGTCGGCAAACGCCTTCTTCAACCCTATGGAAAGATCGTTGCTGTTTTGAAAGAATTTCCCGCCCGTCGCCGTGGCGATTTCGCCGAGTGTTTGCCCCGCGTCCATTGCGAGGTTCTCCAACACGCGATCCACGCGCGCTCCCGCGGATAGACTTGTGGTGCGCGAAGCATCCATCGCCGGGGACGTATACAGTCCACGCGAGTCAATCGTATAGATGGGCACGTTTGCCTTCGCCGCCAGTCGAAAGATCGGATCGATCGAGTCCTGCATGCGGTCGACTCCTTCCATAGACCGAAGATCCGGAAAGTAGGCTTCCAGCAGATCGAACGAGGCTTTGGCGGGCGTCATCGAAAAACCGTCGGACATCAGGATCAATGTCCGGCGGCCGCTTCCATGCACCACTTGCTCAACAACCGAGCGCAATTCCCCCAGAAACTGCAAAGTATTCAATCTCTCCTGCTCCGCGATGGATTGCGCGCGCGACGGAAGGATCTGTTTCAGAGGTTTACAACTAGGGTCGCCGGAATCGCAGGCGGAGCGCGCCGCCTGCAGGTCCTTTTCATATAAAACAAGTTCGATATTCGACTTCCCCGGCTGGTAAATCTTTTTGAAATTCGATTCTTCGAAGAGCTCAAGTACTTTCGCCGGATCGGACGTGGTGTTCTGCAGAACCTGCATCGTTCTGCCAAGCGCAATCACGGCATATTTTGAATCGCCGGCCTGCTCCTCGCGAAAGAGCTTGCGCAGCGCCTGGCGGACGTATACGAAGTTGCTGAACGAGGAGTGCATCATGTCCAGGCAGATGACATAAGTGCGTCCCTTTGCTAAAAGTTGTTCTGGTGCAGTGTTTGGCGCGGTTGAACGGGACTGACCGGCACCGGCCGGCGTCGCGATATCCGCGCGTTCACTCGCAAAACCGGTGATCTTCTGTTCCACGCCGTCTTCAAAAACGTGGAAATCAGCCTGAGAGAGTCCAGTCACGTGATGGCCCTCCTTGTCAGTCACCACGACAGGAACCAGCACTTGGCGCACGTCCACTTTGATGGTGACGTTCGGGGCTTCCGCCGGAGTCGTAACGCGTTCCAGATTCGCCCGGAGTTTCGCATTTCCGGGATCCAGCCGCAAAGCTTCCTGCGCCTCGGCCAACGCACCAGCTTTGTCACCGCGCTCCATCAACACCGCTCCCAGATTGTTGTGCGCTGCGGCTAGATTGGGCGCACGCCGGACTGTTTCCCGAAACAGTTTTTCCGCTTCAGCCAAATCATGCGTGCGATACAGCGCGAGTCCGAGATAATATCCGGGCTCGACGCGATCCGCCAACTGAGACGCTGCCACCTGCAAAGGAGCTAGGGCATCCTCAGGCTTGCCCGTCTCCAGATCCCGGATGCCTTTCACCACTTTCTCGAATGCATCCTCGGACAGATCCACGGCTGCGGCCGCCACACCCTTCTCCTGATCCGCTACGTAGTTGGAGAAGCGGTGAACGCTGTGCAGCTCCGCGCCGGGAAACCGAGCGTGCACGGTGGCTCGCGCAGGCAACCACAACGACACCTCAATGAAAGAAAACTTCACCGGCACGTACCGAACATCACGGGTGAGACTCTCG
>DATGIH010000337.1:0-24930 GCA_035295865.1 Bryobacteraceae bacterium | reverse complement strand
CGGGGCGCGCCACGATCTTGGCGGGCGATGTCCCGCGCACGTCCCAGAAAATGCCAGTCTCATCGTAGTAGTTGTATTTGCCGTGGTCGCACTCGATCTTGTCGCCTTCCAGGTAATTTTCGAAGCGGACATGACCGCGCGCTTCCACTTCACCGGTGTCCTGGTCGTAATCCACCTCGTCGGCTTCGAGCTTCCGGTCGATGGTGTCGATTACAACGTGGCCCCGATAATGATGCATCGAACCTTCATTGTCTTGCGTCTCCGCGTCGATTTTTACGACGTCGGCGGCAGGCATGTCCGGACGCTGGAAATGAACCCTCTGATTCGGATTAGCTGGGTTCGGCTGATCTGTCGCGGCCGGCGCCGGAGTCTGCGCGAGGGCCACTGCCGCCATTACCAGGGCAGTCATGAGGTGAAAGACGTAGTACACCCCTAAATAAAGTACGTGACATTTTCGCCCAAATATGTTACGAACTAAAGTAAGCCTCTTGTCGACCATTCGTGGGGATAAGGGGCCTGGGGAGCGTGCGGATAAAGGCCTCAACCGAAAACCGTAGCACGGATTGATGGCGGCCAGCAACCCGAATCGATGCGCGGGTAGTAATCGAATGGAGATTGACTAACAATGGAATGCCGATATTGCCAGGCTGTCAACGGCGAGGAAGATCATCGCTGTAACAAATGCGGCCGGCGTCTGCGGATGACCCCGGTTTACACCTCCGCGGCAGCGCCCGCTTTGCATTACGTGAACGAAGCGAAGCAGACACCCAAGGCGTCGAGCGGCGCCGGGGTTCTGGTGGAACAGGCTTTACCGCCGCTGACGCGCAAGCCGATCACGTACCAACCGTCTCTGTTCAGCTCGCGCGAATTGCCGCGCGTGGTGGCGTTTGACACCATCGCACCGAGTGTTCTTGAACCTCCCACGCGGAAAGTTGTTCCGCAAAAGCCTCGGCAGCGGCATCGCCGCGTGATTCCGGGCCAGCAGAGCCTGGAGTTTGCCCCGGCAGCCGGCTCCGGCCGCTACACGCATCCTTCGGAGAACACCATTTATTGCGATGCTCCCGTGGCCGTAGCCGCGCATCGAACCATCGCAGCCGCACTCGATGCGAGCATGATCGTGATGGGACTCGCGCTGATCGGCGTTACTTTCTACTTAGCCGGCGGATCGATGGCGATCAATTCGAAAACGCTTCCGCTGCTGGCAGGTGCAACTGCGTTAGTAACATTTCTCTACAAAATGTTGTGGTGCATGGGGAACGGCGATTCGCCCGGAATGCGCTGGACGCGCCTGACGCTGGTGAACTTTGACGGCCAGAAACCAACGCGCAAACAGCGGATGCATCGGTTGGCTTCGGGAGTCCTCAGCCTGTGCGCCGGCGGATTGGGCTTGCTGTGGGCTTTGGTGGACGAAGAAACGCTCACCTGGCACGATCACATTTCCCGGACTTTCCCGACGCCTTACTAAGTCCGGAAGAATCGGGGGCGTCGAGCGCCCCCTTATGCATTACGGTGTCGCCTTCGCGTACACCATCTTGGTATCCATCTCGCCCATCGGACTGTTGTAGTGCGCGTTCTGGGTGAGCGTCTTGCCGTCATCGGAAAGCTGCCAGACTTCTTTGCTGGTAACGTCTGCATCCTGATACTTGAACTTTCCGTTTACCGCGAGGCTGCTGCCTTCCCAGCTCAGGATCGACTTAAACTCGAAGCCACCGGCATTGTTCACGACTTCTTTGCCGTCGGTGGTGAAGGCGAGAGTGAAATTCTGTTTACCCTCGGCTCCATCTTCGCTGCGAGTGACTTTGAGCGCTGGTTCGTTGTGCTCGATCACATCGGTCCGGGAATTTGGCGGCGGAAGAACGCCGAAATCCGACTTGCTGATGTCCAGTTTCCAGGTTCCGCTGAAATTCGGCTTTGCGCCGGAGCTCGCGGGAGCCGCTACCACCGGGGGCGGAGTGGCTTTGGCGGTTGCGGTGCCAGCGTCCACTTTCTCGGACACGATTTTCGTATCGAGCTCGCCCATGGGCGACGTGATGTGGGCATTTTGGGTGAGCGTTTTTCCATCTTCGGACAGCGTCCATACGCTCTTGATGGTGATCTCCGCGTCGTTGACTTCGAGCTTGGAGTTGACCACCAGGTTGCTGCCCTCCCAAGCCAGCGTCGATTTGATTTCGCGCGGGCCGAGATGGTTGACGTTTTCCTTGCCGTCGGTGGTGTAGTTGATGGTTCCGGTGAAATCACCCTGACCGCCCTTTTGATCGACGTCGATCTTCATGGTGGGTTCGTTGTGAGTGATGACATCCGTCCGGCTGTCCGGGGCCGGCAGCGGACCGTAGTCGCTTTTTGCGACGTTCAATTTCCAGGTCCCGCTAAAATTCGGTTTGGTTTGCGCGATCATCGAGGTCGCGAATGCAGTCACGGACAAGGCTGCAACAATGGCCTTACGCATAATTCTTTTCCCTTTCAAACGCTGCTTTTCTAAACACGGGCTTCAAACAGTGATGGCGATGCTGACCGCCTGATGCTGTCTAGCTTATCATTTTCGATCGAAAACCGGGAACATCCGGCATGTTGTGGCGATCTAATAGAAATATTGGAGGAGCGCGCCAAATGGCCTCGCGAGTTTTTGCGGTTCTAGTGCTTTGTTGCGTCACGCTGCCGGCTCAGGAAACAGCCGCTCCTGCCGATTCGCGCGGCTGGGTCAACAAAGGCACTCAGGAATTTAAGGCTGGGCAGTATCGGGATGCCACCGAATCCTTCCAGCACGCGGTGGATCTGGAGCCAAGCAACATGTTGGCGCGCACCTATCTGGCCACTGCCTGGATGTCGCAGTACATTCCAGGCGCCGAGTCTCCCGAGAACCTCGAAATGGCGCGCAAGGCGCAAGCGGAATTCGAGCGTGTGCTCCAATCGAATCCGAACAGTGTCACCGCGCTTTCCTCGATGGCGTCGTTAATGTACCAGCAGGCCCAAAGCCTGACGGACGAGCAAAAGAAATTCGATAAGCTCGACGAATCCGCAGCCTGGTACGAAAAGCTGATCGCGGCTGATCCGCAGAACAAGGAAGCGTTTTATTCGCTCGGCGTCATCGATTGGGTCAAATGGTACGCAGCTTGGATGAGCACGCGCGCCGAGCTGGGGATGCGGCCGGAACAGCCGGGGCCGCTACCAGATCCGGCGCGGCAGACTCTGAAGGCGAAATATTCTTCGGTAATCGATCACGGCGTCGGCAGCCTGGAGAAAGCTTTGCAGATCGATCCGCAATATTCTGACGCGATGGCATACCTCAACTTGTTGATCCGCGAGCGCGCGGATCTGGCGGATTCGCCGGAGCAGTATCGGAATCAAATCGCGACCGCGGACGATTGGGTGCAGAAGGCGCTCGCGGCGAAGGGAATGCAGGTGGGGAATCAGGTGGAAGCGCCTCCTCCTGCGCCGCCCCAACCTGTGCCGCAGCGCATTCGGGTAAACGGCAACGTGCAGGCTGCGAATCTGATTCGCAAGGTCGAGCCGGTTTATCCGCCATTGGCCAGGCAAGCGCAAATTCAGGGGCGCGTTCGTTTCGTGGCGATCATCAGCCGGGAAGGTCGCATTTTAAGCCTTCAGTTGGTGAGCGGCCACCCATTATTGATCGAATCCGCGCGCGCTGCCGCGAGTCAATACGAATACCGGCCCACGCTCCTGAATGGATCGCCCGTCGAGGTACTCACCGCGATCGACGTGGACTTCAAGTTACCGTAGCGCACGCTCTTAGCGTGCCGTGTTCGCACTCTTGCGAACACCAAACGAGGAAGAACTATGTTTCAGGGCGTTCACATGAGTGTGAACGCGGCACGCAGGAGTGCGTGCGCTAGGCAGGATTTCGCACGAAGCGGTAACCTATGCCGCGGACCGTCACCAGATGCTTCGGACTCGTGGGATCGTCCTCGATATACCGACGCAGGCGCACGATGAAGTTGTCGATTGCGCGCGTGTCGGTGTCTTCGTGCAAGCCCCAAACTTCCGAAAGCAGGGCTTTGCGGGATACGTGCTCGCCCGCATGCTGTGTGAGGTATCGCAGGACGTTGGTTTCCATCACGGTGAGCGGAAATGTCTCCTCGCCGACGCGCAATTCGCCGCGATTGAAATCCACGGATTTGTTGCCGAAGACGAAGGTATCCTTTGGAATGACGCGAAGCCAGTCTTTCCTCCGCAGCAGTCCGCGAATTCGTGCGATGAGAATCGCGAGTTCGAACGGCTTGGTTAGATAATCGTCGGCGCCGGCGGCGAAACCCTTCAACACATCATCGGCGTGGCCGCGCGCGGTCAACATCAGCGTGGGGACAAAATGCCCCGATTGGCGCATTTCGGTCATCACCGTGAATCCATCTTTGCCGGGGAGCATGACATCGAGCACCACTACGTCGAAGGAAGCGTTCTGCACCGTTTCGAGCGCTGCCTCGCCGCTTTCCACCACCGCTACCTGATAGCCTTCCGCTTCCAGATTGAAGCGCAGCCCGTCGGCCAGGTGCTGCTCGTCTTCGACAACCAGAACTTTGCTCATTGTGCTGCCGGCAACTGCAAAATAAACGTGCTGCCTCGGCCCGGCCCTTCGCTCTCCGCCCAAGCGCGGCCGCCATGGCGCTTCGCGACCGAGCGAACGATATAAAGCCCGAGCCCGGTTCCTTTTACGCGCGTTGCGAGGGGTCCAGGGACGCGGTAAAAGCGCTTGAAAATCTGTTTCAGCTCGATTTTCGGAATCCCCACACCCTGATCTCTCACTCGGAGAGAAACAAATTTTCCTTCGACGGGGAAAATGTCCACGCTAATTTTCATGGGACTGCCGGAGTACTTCACGGCATTGTCAATCAGGTTTGAAACCGCCGCGCGCACTTCATCCGGATCGCCCATGACCGCAACGGGCGGTCCTGGCTGATATTCCAGCGCATCCGGAGCCATGTGATGCAACGACCGGACGCGCATCAGACATTCTTCGACCACGCCGTTCAAGTCAATCCGGACGCGATTCAGCTTGTGATGGCTGGTGGACCCAATGCGGCCGGTGCGCAGCACCTGCTCGATAGTTCCAAGCAACCGCTCGCTGTCCTGCACCATGGTGCGATAGAACTCCTGGCGCTTTCCTTCGTCGACGGTGCGTGTCTGCAGTGTTTCGAGATACAGCCGGATGGATGCGACGGGCGTTTTCAGCTCATGCGTGACGGCGTTGATAAACGCATCGTGCTGCTCGTTCCTCCGGACTTCGCGCACCAGAAACGTGGTGTTCAAGACCACGCCCGTGATGATCATGGTGAGCAGGAGAATCCCGAGGGAGAGCAGGATGCCGTTTTTCCAGTTGAGCAAGACCCAACCGATGTAGAGCAACAGGATGACGGAGATGAGTCCGACACCGAGGGCGATGAAAAACGCGATCGATCGCCGCCGCCCGGCCACCACCATACTTCAACAGTAGCTTAAGGGCTGGCTAAGCCGCTTTTTCGTTGGCCGGGAGTTCGGAACTCGTCTTGGCGACGCGAACTGCTTTCGCGATACCCAGGAATTTGAGCAAGCTGATTTGGATCCAGGATAGATCGAGCTCGTACCAGGCCAATCCATGGCGCGCCGACGTCGGATGCGCATGATGATTGTTGTGCCAGCCTTCGCCGAAGGTCATCAGCGCCACCCACCAGTTGTTGCGGGAATCGTCGCGCGTGTTAAAGCGGCGGCCACCCCACATGTGAGTCGCGGAGTTTACGAGCCAAGTTGCATGCAAGCCGAAGACGATGCGGAAGCAGGTGCCCCAGAGGAACATCGACCAGCCGCCGGCAGCGAAAAGGATGGCGCCCAAAATCGCGAGCGGGACCCAGTGATAGGTGTTCAACCAGACGTAGAAGCGATCCTTCGCCAGATCCGGCGCGTATTTCGCCATCAGTCGCGTGTTGTTGTGCTTCGATTCGCCGGTTAACAGCCACAGCACATGCGCCCACCAGGCGCCATCGCGCGGAGAGTGCGGATCGCCCGGCCGGTCCGAAAGCTGGTGATGGATACGATGCGTTGCCACCCAGAAAATCGGCCCGCCTTCCAAAGTCATGGTGCCGCAGATCGCGAAGAAGTACTCGATGCCGATGGGCAGCTTATACGACCGGTGCGTGTGCAACCGGTGGTAACCCATGCTGATCCCCAGGCCCACGCACATCCAATAGAGGAAAAGGGAGACGAAAAACGCCTTCCAGGTAAACATAAAAAGCGCCGCGATTGCACCCACATGGAATGCAGCCATGATTCCAGTGGTGAGCCAGTTGATCTTTCTGTCGGCGTAAATATCGATGATGTTGTTTTCGGTGCTCACGAAAGCTCCAAATGGAAAGGTACGTTTCCAAAGTACCAGGGATTTCGCCAGTGGTTTGTAAGACTTATGTAATTTTGGCAACAGCGGGCCCACGGGTACGGTGTGCGATGTAGTTTTTGCCCGGAAACCACTGATTCGGGAGGAGGTTATCCTAGCACTATGGCATCGAAGATTGTGGAAAGGATCAGTGCGGAATCTGGGCTTCCCAAGTTGCCTGAAAAGCTCACCGCGCTACCGGCCAGCGACATGCAATCGCTGATGCTGCACGTTTATCAGGCTCGTAGCGGCGGCTTAGGCATTTCGAATATCTTACGAACGTCTAGCCGGCCGTTGCTACAGCCTTCCAAGATCGGCGCCCGGATCTTTAATTTATTTGATCGAACCGCTTTCGAGATGGCGGATGCTTTCGAAGCGATCGAACTTGCGCCGGTTGGCAGCCTGGGACTGAATCATGTCTTAGGTGCGATCGATCAGAACAGCGTCCTGACGACAATCCGGAATGCCGAGGTCCTGGGTGACGCCACCATGGCGATGGCGGTGGAATGCGCGGCGCGGCGTCGCGACTTCGCGCGGACCGGCGATGCAACCGTCGTCCGGTTGGCCGCTAGCCATCGCGTGGTCCGGCTGCAGCCGTTCGATGTGCCTGGCTATGTGCCGCACTTTCGTCTTTTTTCCATGATCACGGCGGGCCGAGATACGGGTTCCTTGAGATTCGAGATCGCGCATCTGGGCGAGCACATCCGCTGCTACTTGCGGCTTTTTCGAGCGTTGAATAATCAAGGATTCCATTTCGCAAATCCGCTGGTGGAAATTTCGGACGCGCAACTCACTCGAAGCCTTCTGGCCGCTCAGGGCGTGAACCAAGACGATTTGCGGGATTCGATCCGGGCTCATCGGCTGGGAGGCTCGCGGCAATTCCTGAGCGAACGCGGTATTGCGCTGCTGGAGGCAGTGGAGGATCCGTCGCAGGAACTACCTGCCGGGCAGGGCAGAGAACGGCTGGCGCGTTTGAAGGGGGAATCGATCGATGCGCTACGCGCCGAATTCCCCGAAGCTCAGTTTCGATTCAATCTGGCGCGGCTCGAAGGCCTCAACTACTACACCAACTTTTGTCTGCGGATATCGCCCGAGACCTCGGATGGCGAACGTTATCCGATTGTCGATGGCGGCTTCACCGATTGGACCGCGCGTCTGCTGCAAAACAAAAAGGAGCGCCTGTTGACGAGCGGGATCGGGACCGAGTTCATCTGCTCGCGTTACCGGACAGGCGAGCGCTGAGATAATCGGAAGATGGCCGTATCCGCCGAAGCGCTTCGATCTCATCTCGATTACACCGCATGGGCTAGCGGCCGCCTGCTCGAGACGGCGGCGCAGCTCCCGGCCGAGGATCTGACGCGCGATTTCGATACGTCGGAGAAAAACTTGGTTGGCACGCTCGCGCATGTATTCGCGGCCGATCGGGTTTGGCTCGGACGAATTCAAGGCAATCCGCCGGCGAGCTTTATTTCGCCGGAAGACCGCCAACTCGCGGTGCTCCAGAAAGAGTGGCCGGCGCTGCTGGAACGCTGGAGGCAATGGGCCGCTCCGCTGACGGATCGTGATGTTTGTGGAACGATCGCGTATCGCGATTTGAAGGGCAATGCGTGGGAACAGCCGCTCTGGCAGATCGTGCTGCACGTCGTGAATCACGGGACGCACCATCGCGGGCAAGTGTCGGGATTCCTGCGAGCGATGGGTCACAATCCGCCGCCGCTCGACTTAATTGCGTTTTACCGGAGGGCGTCTTGAACCAAGCGATCCCTCGTCGGGATCAGCCACACGCGGGGCATTCCAAACCGGTTCTCACCGCCTTGCTACTTGCCGTTATGATCGTGGCCGGGCCACTGGGCAACGTTTTCCTGGGGAAGGGAATGAAAGAAACCGGGCGGCTGCCGGTGTGGCCGCCGAGTCAATTGATAGCGACCGGGCTCAAGGTGTTCGGAACCGGATCCATTTGGTTGGGAATCGCTTCGCTGCTCACATTTTTTATCGCGTACATGCTGGTTCTCTCGGTGGCGGACTTCAGTTATGTGCAGCCTTCCGCTTCGCTCGCGTACGGTATCTCTGCTTTGCTGGGACATTTTTTGTTGGGCGAGCATATCTCAGCGTTGCGTTGGACCGGCATCGTCGTGATCTGCATGGGCGTGTTTGTGGTCGGCCGCACCAATCCGAAGACCACGTATCCGGAAACGGAGCGTGCCTGACTTGCCTAATTTCCTTTTGCTGGCTCTGATAGTGGTCTTGGGGACGGGCGGCGAGCTGTGCGTTTCCCGAGCCATGAAAGGGGTGACGGAGCCGTTGCGATTGCATCCCGGCACGATTTTCCGGATGGTGCGGGCGGCCGTGGTATCGCCTTGGATGTGGGTCGGGTTGGCTATGATGACCGCGGCGTTCCTGTCCTTGCTCGGAGCGCTTGCGATCTACGATGTTAGCTACGTGGTCCCGGTGACGGCGCTGAGTTACGTGGTGGGTGCGCTCGGCAGCGCGACGTTTCTGCGCGAATCGGTGCGAGTGGAGCGCTGGTTGGGAATTGCAGTGGTGGCGATCGGCGTCACGCTGGTGATTCTGGGGAAGAGTTAGGGAAAGCCAGCGCGTCCCGCTCACGGTCGGTCATTTGAAATTGCAACGCGCGCACATTCTCGCGCAGGTGATGGAGGCTGGACGTTCCAACGATCGGACGAAAGTTCGGCCCGGTTTGCAAAATGTAGTTGAGCGCAATCGCCGCGGGCGGAACATCGTACTTTTTGCTGAGAGCCAGAAGCTGGTGCAGTTCGCCTGAGTTCCTCTTCAAGTCGCCACGCCCCAGCGGGGAATAGGCCAGGAAGGGAAGATCGTTTTCGCGAAGATAGTCCACAAAAGACCGGTCGCGGGAAATGTTCTGCGCTCCCTTCCAACGTTCCGCACCTTGGGGTGAGATCGCGTTGAATTCATTGCTCACCCACGGAACGACGTTCGCTTCCTGCAAGCGGATTTGAAGCTCCTTGAGCCGGGCGAGAGAGACGTTGGAGTATCCAATGTTGCGCGCCTTGCCGGATCGCAAGATGTTCAGGCTCCAATCGGCAATCGCCTGCGCCGGAACAGTTGGATCGTCGTAGTGCAGCAGATAGACGTCGACGTAATCGGTGGCGAGCGCGCGCAGCGAATCGTCCAGCTCCCGCAATAAATTATGTTGCGTAAGGGATTTTTTCCGGATCAGCCTCCGTCCGCCTTTCGTAATAATCCAAAAAGCGTCACGGCCCAACGGATGTTTCTTGACGAACCGCCCGATCACGCCTTCGCTGCGATAAATCCTGGCCGTTTCGAACGAGTTAATGCCCAGCTCGACGGCTTGGTGCAGGATGGCATCCGAGCGCTTTGCCGGAACGATATTCCACGACGCGCTGTTCGGAACGGCAATCATCCAATCGGTGCCGAGAACGATTCGTGAGATTGCGGGTTTCATGCGGCGTTAGATGCCGATCAAGCGCTCGGCCAAACGATGAGCCAGCGCCATGATCGTGAGCGTGGGATGCTTCTCGCTGAGAACCGGGATCACACTGCCATCGCAGACATAAAGATTCCGGCTGCCGAAATATTTGAGATGCTTGTCGACCACGCCGTCTTTTGGATCGGCGCCCATTCGGCAAGTGCCCGCGTAATGAATGCTCGATCCGGCGGGAGAGCGCACACCATCCACGACGTAACCGCTGGCTTTCTTCAGCATGCGGCGCGCGAGTGCGGCCAGTTGCCGCTCACGGTCCTTCTCGGTCTCCGATTTCTCGTAAACGATACGAACCTGACGCTGTCCAAAACGATCCACGGCGTCCGCTAAAACAACTTTATTCTCTCGCCGCGGGACGGCCGGGCTGTACAGGATCAACGTCACCGTACTCTTGAAAACTTGCCTCGCAATCGTTTCCTTCAGGAGCCGGGGCAAGGGAGGCATCTCGGCGAGATAATAAGGCACCTTCAAGAAATCGGACCAGAATTGGCCTACGAAAGGAAAGCGTTCACCTTGGGAATCTTTTGTTTGGCCGCCGACCAGGATGTGATCGCCGTAGCCGCGGTCTTCGTGTGCCGGATGGAACCACAATCGAAAGAGACTGGAGCCAGCGACCACACGCGGGCTATCCTGCAAAAACTCCCCGACCTGCCCGGTTTTGCTCCGGTCATCGGCGAAAGAGTTCAGCAGCAACCGGGGCGATTCAATAGCGCCCGCGCAGACGATGACCACGTCGGCTTCAATCTCGATGATTTGCTGGGTGCGTTCATCGAGCGCTATGACATGAGAGATCGAAAAGCCATCGGTATCGTCGCTGCCCGCGGCAAGTCGGATGGCTCGGGCATGTTCGAGCAGACGAAAGTTGGGCAGCGATCGTATCTCCGGCAGCAGATGTGTGGAGAATTTATACACGCTGCCAGCGCGGCACCCGCGTCCGCAATTGCCGCATGCGACGCACTTCCGCTCAGATTCGGGCCGCAAATCCACGGCTTTCCTGTTTTTCAAAAAGAAAATATCCGGTCCGAGCGACCCGGCGTTGCTATCCATGAAAAGGCGGTCGATGGGTCTAGCTTCCCGTGGCTCATAAAACTCTCCGTCGGGAAACTGGCGCAAGCCGTTCGGTTCGCCGACCACCAACCCGAGCCGCTCGGCCGCGGAATAGTGACCGGCAAGATCGGCTAGCGAAATCGGCCAGCGGCAGTCATCGCTGTAGGAGTGGCGGTTGGCGAAATCGTCCTCCGAATACCTCAGGCAGATACCATTCCAGAGATTCTGTAGCCCGTTGACGTGGTGAATTTGGTAGTGCTGGAATTCGTCCGCTGGGGATTTCACGGAACTCCGGCTGTGCGCATCGGCGAGCAGCGGATGAACGAAAGACATTTCCGGCTTGACCGGGAATGTGGTGTGAGGTCGAATTTCAACGTGGCCTTTCTGTTCCGGACTCAGCTCGTTTTGAAATTCGGATTGCGCTGGAATACCGCCTGAGTTGATCACCAGCACATCGGCGCCCGCCTTAGCCAGACGGTAAGCGAGGATGCCCCCACCGGCCCCTGTGCCGATCACGCAAAACTTCGCGCGAAGGCCCATCAGCGAGTGCGCGCCGAGCGCGCGAAGGCATCACTGGCGAAGTACAGGTACTCCACGAAAGCGCAAAGCACCCTGATTTGATCGCGGTCGAAATATTGTCTTGGAGTCAGATCGGGCGTCGCATTTTGACGCCACGCCCTCCATAGGGCACGAAGCTGGTCGTTCCGCTGCATGATCTCCGGAATCCGGCAGATGACCGGCTCGATGCGGCTGGCGTAAGGTGAGATTTGGCAGAGCCGCTTGGCCAGTGTGGTGTCATCTTCTTCGGACGGCATCCCTCTATATTGTAGGTTTTTGAGTTGAGTTGAATTGGCGGCGCAGAAAAATCAGTCTTGTTGTACGGACATCGTAGCCCGGTTGCCGTAGAACGCTACGCGTATCACGCATCTCGTAGTACCATAATTATTTGATCGGATCGTTTCGAGATAAAGACACTGAATCAATTTTTCAACGGCGCCGAGTTAAACGGTTCGAGCGGATTGCAGCAGTAGCGCTTAGGAAACTGGTTCAGATCAACAGCGCGGACGAGCTCCGGGATCTTGCTTCGCCACCGTCAAATCGGCTTGAGTTGTTGCAGGGAAATCGCGCGGGGCAATATAGCATCCGCGTGAACGATCAATACCGGATCTGCTTTCGCTGGAAGGATGGCGATGCCTTTGATGTGGAGATTACCGATTACCACTAAGCGAGATCGAAAGGAGTTATGTCCATGAACCGTAGGAAGAGCGACAAAATCCCGTTCCCGCATCCCGGAGAGACAATTCGGGAGGACTACCTAAAACCGCTTCGGATGAGCGTGAACAAGCTGGCGCTTGAACTTCGCGTGCCAGCCACACGGATGACCGAGATTGTCCACGGCCGTAGGGGAATCACTGCGGATACGGCGCTGCGCCTTGCCCGATATTTCAATACAACTCCAAGATTCTGGTTAAATTTGCAAGCCTCGTATGATCTTGCAGTGGCGGCTGATGCCAAAGCCGAGGAGATCGAGCGCACGGTCCATCCGCGTGAAGCTGCGTGATTGGTTGCTTGAAGAACCGGCAAACCGAACCGGCCAGATTTGACACCCGCCGACACGATTCGGTAACCTGAGGTGACTGTAAGTCTTGAACGGAGAAGGTCTGTCCTTATGAAAACCCCAATTCCCAGCCCAGGCGAAATCGTGCGCCAGTGGCATGTGGTCGACGCCGATGGCCAAGTTCTGGGACGGCTGGCAAGCAAAGCCGCAATGATCCTGATGGGCAAGCATAAGCCGACCTATACGACGTTTCTCGACACGGGCGATCACGTGATCGTCATCAATGCCGAAAAGGTGAAGCTCACCGGCAGCAAGGATCAGCAGAAGATCTATCGCCGGCATAGCGGATATCCGGGCGGGTTGACGGAAATCGGCGCCTTGCACGTGCGCTCCACGCGTCCCACCAAAATGATCGAGCAAGCCATTGCGGGCATGCTCCCTAAAAACAAACTCGGCAAACAGATGTATCGCAAATTGAAAGTGTATGCGGGGCCCAAGCATCCTCATCAGGCGCAGAAGCCCGCGGAGCTGTCGGCGACCTAGGCCGGCGAAAGAAAGGTATCTGAGTGGCATCGTTAGTACAGCATTTGGGAACAGGGCGAAGAAAAAAGTCCGTCGCGCGGATTTTCCTGCGATCGGGTAAAGGTGAGATCACCGTCAACGGGCGGCCCTTCGAGCATTATTTCGTGAACGAATCGGCGCAAGCCATGGTCAAGCAGCCGCTGCTGGCTACCGAGGTGGCTGACAAGTTCGACATCATTATTCTGGCCGCCGGAGGTGGCACGGCCGGACAGGCCGGGGCCGCCCGATTGGGCATCGCCCGCGCGCTCATCGAATTTAATTCTGAGCTGCGCCCCAAATTGAAATCTCTCGGGCTCTTGACGCGCGACCCGCGCGCGCACGAGCGCAAGAAGTACGGACAGAAGGGCGCCCGCAAGCGGTTCCAGTTCTCGAAACGCTAGCCGGAACTTTTCATCCATCACGGCCGGTTTCCTGGTGCGCACACAAATCCCGCTTTGGACCGTGTGCGCGCAGTCGATCGGGCGAAACAGAAGCCAGAAATAACAAGGAGGCAGTTTGCCGTCAATTTCAATGAAAGAATTGCTCGAAGCCGGCGTTCACTTCGGGCACCAGACCAAGCGCTGGAATCCAAAGATGAAGGAATACATCTTTGGCGAACGAAACGGAATCTACATCATCGATCTCCAAAAGACCCTGAAGCTATTCAAAGACGCGATGCGTTACGTGGCCGAAGCCGCCGCGCAAGGCAAGACCGTCCTGTTTGTTGGAACCAAGCGGCAGGCACAGGAAGCCATCGCGGAAGAGGCTGCCCGCTGCAGCCAGTTTTATGTGAACCAGCGCTGGTTGGGTGGATTGCTTACCAACATGCTGACTGTACAAAAATCCATCAAGCGGCTCAAGGAACTGGACGCTCTGGCGAACGATGGCAATTACGCCGGCCGCGCCAAGAAAGAAGCCGGCCGCCTGGAGCGCGAGCGCAAGCACCTGCAGCAGAACCTGGCCGGCATCAAGGAAATGAATGGTCTGCCCGACGTTCTGTTCGTGGTGGATTCCAACAAGGAAGCCATTGCCGTGAAAGAAGCCCGCAAGCTGGGCATTCCGGTGGTCGCGGTGGTGGATACGAACTGCGATCCGGACGAAGTGGATCACGTGATCCCGGGCAATGACGATGCTTTGCGCGCCATCCGGCTGTTCACAACAAAAGTGGCCGACGCGGTGATCGAAGGCCGCGCGCTGGCTACCGAGCAGGATTTCGCGGCGGAGAAGATCGTCACCGACGAGACTCCGGTGGAAGAGATGCCCGAATACTCGCAGTTCGATCCGCAGCAGTTGGATCAGCTCATGTCCGAGGGCCTTTCCGATGAGGATCTGCCCTCGATGTCCCTACCTCGCAAAGCGATGGTAGAAGAGTAGCGGACATCAAACGCGCAAAGAACCGAATAACTGAACAACCGAACAACGGAACAACCGAAGAAAATGGAAATTAGCGCAAAACTCGTGAAGGAACTCCGCGACCGCACGGGCGCGGGGATGATGGAGTGCAAGAAAGCTTTGACCGAAGCCAAGGGCAACCTGGCGGAAGCCGAGATTATCTTGCGAAAGCACGGAATCGCGTCGGCCACCAAGAAAGCCGCCCGGACAACCAAGCAAGGGCTGGTGAGCAGCTACATCCATCCCGGTTCGCAAATCGGGGTGCTGGTGGAAGTGAACTGCGAGTCGGATTTCGTGGCTCGCACCGACGACTTCCAGGGATTGGTGAAGGATCTCGCGATGCAAATCGCGGCCGCCGATCCGCAATTTATCCGGAAAGAAGATGTGAACGCCGAGCTTCTGAACAAAGAGCGCGACATCCAGCGCGGCCGGGCCTTGCAGGAAGGCAAGCCCGAAAAGATGGTGGACAAGATCGTGGAAGGCCGGTTGCAGAAGTTCTACGAAGAAGTTTGCCTCTATGAGCAGCCGTTCATCCGGGAGAACTCCACCACGGTAGGCGACCTGATTAAAGCGGCCATCGCCAAGCTCGGCGAAAATATCGCAGTCTCACGCTTCGTCCGCTTCAAGGTGGGGGAAGCGGCTTTGATCGAGGAAACGGCGGAGCAATCGCCGCCGGAATAACGCGCCCACAGGCGCCCGTTCTTGCGAATGCCCAAATACAACCGCATCGTTCTCAAGCTCAGCGGTGAAGCCCTCGCCGGGGGCGGAGCATTCGGTGTCGATCCTGAGCGCGTGAAAAGCCTGGCGGCAGAGATCGCCGAAGTCGCGAAAACCGGCGTCCAAATCGGGTTAGTCGTCGGAGGCGGCAATTTCTTCCGGGGCGTGGCAGCCGCGGCCATGAACATGGACCGGGTTGCGGCGGACCACATGGGGATGCTGGCGACGGTGATCAACGCCATCGCTTTGCAGGACGCGCTGGAAAAAGCGGGCGTTCCGACGCGTGTCATGACCGCCATCCAGATGCACCAGGTGGCCGAGCCTTACATCCGCCGCCGGGCGATTCGTCATCTGGAGAAGGGCCGGATTGTGATCTTCGCCGCCGGTACTTCGAATCCGTATTTTTCGACCGACACTGCGGCAACGTTGCGCGCCCTCGAAGTTCACGCCGACGTAATTTCGAAGGGGACGCGGGTGGATGGCGTCTACGACAAGGATCCGATGCGGCATCCGGACGCGGTGCTCTACAAGCAGGTCAGTTATCTGGAAGTGCTGGCCAAGGCGCTGGCCGTGATGGATGCTTCCGCCGTAGCCATGTGCCGCGACAATCAGCTTCCGATCGTGGTTTTCAATTTGAATGTGTTCGGCAATATAATGCGTATGTCGGTGGGCGAGCCCATTGGGACCCTCATCCATTAATCAAAAGCTATGAAAAACGAACCTCAAGCTACACCCTCCGCTCATGTTTTTCAGACGGTAAAAGAGATCGAGTCGAACGCCAGAAGCCGCATGGAGAAGGTGCTGAGCGACCTGCAGCACGATATGGCCGCGGTCCGGACGGGACGCGCGTCGGTGAGCCTGCTCGACAACGTGCGCGCGGATTACTATGGGACGCCCACGCCGCTCAACCAGCTCGCCACGCTGCATGTTCCCGAGCCGACGCTGATTACGCTGCAGCCGTGGGATGTTTCGCAGATCGGCGGCATCGAGAAGGCGATTCGGGCGGCCGACCTCGGACTGAATCCTTCAAACGACGGCAAGCTGATCCGCGTGCCCATCCCACCACTGACGGAAGAGCGCCGTAAGGACCTGGCCAAGAAAATTCACCACATCGCCGAAGATCATCGCGTGGCCATGCGCAACATCCGGCGCGACGCCAATGAGAACGTGAAGAAGCTGCTCAAGGACAAGACCATCAGCGAAGACGACGATCGCCGGGCGCACGACGAGATCCAGAAGCTGACCGATGGCGCCATTGCGAAACTGGATGCCGCGGCCAAGGCCAAAGAAAAAGAAGTGATGGAGTTGAAGTAGCGCACGCATTCACGCGTGCCGCGTCCACCCTCGTATGAACGCCTAAAAAAGGGTGTTCGCAGAAGTGCGAACACGGCACGCTGAGAGCGTGCGCTACTTATAAGGCGTCCAGCGCGGATCGCTGAAAATATTTTCGATCTCCGCGCGCCGCGCTGCTTCGAGAGGCACAAATTGCCGGACAGCGCCGGCATTCTGCTCCACTTCCTCGGGAGTGCGGCATCCGACGATCGCACAGGACACGCCATCGAGCGACAGCGCGTAACGCAGAGCCTCCCCGGCGGCCAGCGGCAATCCGGGCAAAGCCAGTAAGCCTCCCGAATAGGTCTTCATCGCGATTACTGCTGTTCCCTTCGCGCGCGCGACAGGCACTACATCGCGCAGAAACGACATTCGGTGCACATCGGCGCAGTTCAACGGAATCAGCACAGTGTCGAAATCGAAGCACGACATGGCGTCGAGCAGCACGGCCGGATCATGATGGCCGGTGAGGCCGAGATGCCGGACGCGACCGTCAGCGCGCGCTTCCAAAAGCGCATGAATCGCGCCGCGATCCGAGAAGATCTCGCGGACTTCAGCCCGCGTTCGAATGTCGTGTAGCTGCCACAGATCGAGATGATCTGTGCGCAGGCGGCGCAACGTGTCGTCCAAAACCCTGAGTGACCCTGCGCGAGATCGCTCGGCGGTCTTCGACGCGAGAAAAATATCTTTACGGCGCTCGCCCAAGTTTGCGCCGAGATAATCCAGGCATCCGGCGTACGCGGGAGCGCTATCGAAATAGTTCACGCCGAGATCGAGTGCGCGCTCGATGACTTTGCGCGCCGCCGCTTCTTGTCCGAAGGTGCGCAGCACGCCCTCGCCTCCGAGCGAGAACAGAGTGGCGTGGTGCGCGGTTTTACCGAGAATTCGTGTGGGCAGTTTGTTCGTCATTTCGGGAACGCCGTGTCGGCTTTGACCTCTTCGAGCTGACGCACGTGCCGCTCGCAATGGAGGCCGAGAAAGAGCAGCCACTGGTAGCAATCCATGTCGCCGATAAACGGATGCGGAAAGAAATGGGTTCTTAGATCGGCATCGGTTTGCTCGGCGAAGCGAACGCTGCGATCGCGCGTGGCCTCGAACACCCGCAGCAACTCGCCGAAATCCGGCCAGCGATTCGTGGGATGCACGGCCGGCGGACCCATCACCCGGCGAATGCGCGCAGGCACGCGTTCGATCACGAGGGAATCCTTGCGGCGCACTTCCGCTTGTTTTTCGGCAGACTCCGGCGCGGCCTCCAACGTTTTGTGAATCGTCTGAAGCACAAAGTTCTCCACTACGATAATGTGCTCGACGCAGCCCGACACCGACCAGCGATCCTCAGCGGGCCGGAACGTTCGTTGTTCTTCCGAAAGCCCGTCCACCGCCTGCAGCAAGCGTTCGCGGCTCGCCGATAGGTGATCCAAAACCAACTTGCGTTCCGTTGCTTCCATTCATCGCCTCCTGAATCCGCACGCCGGCGGCCCAATCGCCAGGATATTCCAGAACCAACGTGCCTGCTCCGTCGCTTTCGTACTCGGACATCTCTTCGTCGTCCGTCTCGATCAGGTATTTCGTGTGCGGCTTCAGCGAAACCACCAGCACTCTTCCGCCTTCCATGGCGAACTGCATCGGATTGCGACCGACGAGGACATTCGTTTCGCCCACCGGAATGCCTTCCGCTTTGGGCGGAAGCGGTCCCTTCTGGTTGAGAACCGTAACCCGGCCATCGCGGAACAACTGGGCTTCCGATTGGTAGATGCCGAACCAGACTGCGTCGTCTTCCCAGTTAGAGCGCAGGAACAAGGCACCCGAATGCGGATCGTGGAAAAATACCGGAAGCTGGAAATAGCTGAGGCCAGGCTGATAGGGATTCGCCCACAGAAATTCGTAGGGCGCGCCGAAGACTCCTTGCAACATAAAACGATCCTGGATCAGCCAGCCCTGCAGGTACTGGCTTTCGAGCGCGTTGTTGTCATAGGCCACGGTGCTTAATCCAGCGGCACGCGCGAGCGCCGCGCGATCCAGATCCGGTTGTCCGGTGCCCTGATAAACGGGGATGCGGTATTCATTCTCGGGCGCGGGAAGCGGCGCGGGATAATTCGCCAATACCTCATAAGTCGGCAACTCGCGGAAATAGTCGGGCGCTTCTTCGCGCAGATCGATTTTGAGATTGTCGCGCGTGGCATGCAAAATTTCGAGCAGTGCGAAAAGCTGATCCGGCGCGACCATAGTCTTGCCATCCGCTAATTTCGGGCCGAGCGCGCCACGCCACCAATCCTTCACGACGTCGCGCAGCGGAGATTCCTCAGAGTGTGCTTCGTCAGCGGTCGCGATCCACGCCAGCACGCGATCTCGCGTGACGGGGATATCGGAACCGGTTTTTTGCTCCGCCAGCTTGCGAATCTTGGCTTCCAGGGCTTTAGATTGCGACGGGGCGAGCAGCGGCTGGCACCAATCGAGGACCAGCGCGAGCTGCCGGAGATCGGTCCCGGGACCCACGGCCCAATCGACGGCGCGCTTGCCGATGGTGGCGTCGCCTGTGACTGCATAGTGGAGCGCCAGCGCAAACCCTGGCTCTCGCATTTCCGCGGTGGCTCGTACCAAAAGATCGAACTGGCGCCAGCGCATCGAATCCCGCTCATGTTCGCGCTTCAGCAGACGCAGCCGCTGCTTGGTCAGGAACAGCCGGGGATGCTCGGTGTAGACGCGGAATTCGTCCTGTGCCGGTGCTAGGGTGGCGAGTAGGAGGGCTAGGATTGTCGATCGCATGTGAGGCAGGGATTGGGGATTAGGGTTTAGGGATTGAAAACCGCAAAGCTGACCAATCCCTAATCCCCAATCCCCGATTGTGTCACACTGACACACCCAGTCAGTTCGTAGCCCCAACGGGAGGCTGGGTTAACCCGGCAAGTCCATTAAAATAAATACCCAAACGGTGGAGCCCGGCGTGCTATCCTTACAAACGAATTGATGAAGGACCTTTGAAACCTGCCCTCTGATTGCAACGAGCAGAACAGGGGTATTGAGTGGACTGGGGAACGGCGTGCTTGCGGGAACCGGTGCTTAGATATTTAGAACCGCTCTTTGGCCCTTGCCGGTGAGTTGCAACAGAGGGGTTTTTTTTCGGCTTACTTCGTCAGTATTCGGATGGATCACGCAAATGGGATCCGGTATCGGTTGCGCGGGCGTTCGTGGTGCAGGTAAGTAGGACGCGGGCCTCGCCAGGAATGGAACTGAAAGTAAGTATCCAGGCCAGTGTGCCGACGCTAGATCCAGGCCCGACTTGGGCACACCGCTCCGGGACCGGCGGCTTCGATAGTCCTCACCTACCGGTTTCCGGCGCGGTTGTTTTTGGAACGACTCAGTGTAACACAATACAAAGAAGCCGAGAATTCAAGAATTCGTGAATTCAAGAGCGGTTCTTTCCAACGAGACGCCCTCCCTTCTTCCTCGACTTCTTGAATTCCTTGAATCCTTGTATTCTTAAGAGTTGATGAATCAACTCGTAGTGACTTTCGGCGAGACCATGCTGCGTCTCGCTCCTCCCGGATTCGAGCGGTTTCTGCAAAGTCCCCAATTCGTTGCCACGTTCGGCGGCGGCGAGGCCAATGTCGCGGTGGCGCTGGGCGGATTTGGAAATCCGGCGCGTTACATCACCGTACTGCCGTCCAACAACCCCATTGCGGACGCTCTCATCGGAGAACTTCGCCGGTTTGGCGTGGATGCCTCGCAGGTAGTTCGTGGGCCAGGGCGGATGGGTGTTTACTATGTCGAAAATGGCGCGAACCAGCGGCCGTCCAAGGTGGTTTATGACCGGGACAACAGCGCCATTGCGCTGGCCAAGCCGGGCGCAATCGATTGGGGCAAGGCTTTCTCGGGCGCTGGATGGTTCCACATCACGGGCATCACGCCGGCCTTGAGCCAGAGCGCGGCCGATCTGGCGCTGGAAAGCATGCAGGCCGCGCGCGGAGCGGGTCTCACGGTTTCTTGCGATCTCAACTTCCGCAAGAATCTCTGGAAGTACGGCAAGACTGCCCAGCAGGTGATGAGCGAGTTGTTCAGACTGGTGGATATCGGGATTGCGAATGAAGAGGATTGCCAGGCCGCGCTCGGGATTCACGCGGACGCCGATGTCTCCAGCGGGCACTTGGATACCGCCGCGTATCGCGCGCTCGCGGAAAAGGTCTTGACTGCGTATCCCGGCCTCAAAATGATCGCGATCACGCTACGGGAGTCGAAAAGCGCGTCGCACAATGGCTGGTCGGCGTGTCTGCATGATCGCAGGGATTTTTTGTTGAGCCGGCATTACGAGATCACCCATATCGTGGATCGAGTGGGCGGGGGCGATAGCTTTGCCGGAGGCCTGATCTTCGGCTTACTGAATCTGGCCTCGCACGCCGACGCCCTGGAATTTGCCGTGGCGGCATCGTGCCTCAAGCATTCCATCCCCGGCGATTTTTGCCGCTTGAGCCGCGCGGACGTGGAACAGCTCATCCAAAGCGGTGGTTCGGGACGGGTGCAGCGTTAAAGCGCGGGGTTATAATCGGAACAAGGCTCTACCACATGCTCACCAGGGTTTTACTGAGCGGCTTTGTCGCTATTTCCGTTTTTGCGCAATCACAGGCCAACGGATCGCAGCAGCCGCCCGCGCCGGCACCCTCGTCCTCCTCGGAACCGGCGCACATCAAGGTCCAAGTCAACGAAGTCATCGTGCCGGTGACGGTCACCAATGAAAAGGGCCTTTTCGTGTCGGATCTGGAGCAAAAGGATTTCACGATTTTCGACGAGGGCAAGGAGCAGAAAATCGAGTTCTTCACTCGGGAACGCAGCCAGCCGGTGGTGGTGGGTTTTCTGATCGACATGAGCAACGCCAGCCGCCTGCATTGGAAGAACTATAAAGATGCCGCGGTGGAGCTGGTGCAGAATCTGATCCCGGGCGACAATCCGAAGTTCAGCGGCTACCTAATCGCGTATTCGAACGAGGCTGAATTAGCCGTGAACACGACGAGCGATCCCGAGCCGATGGTGCAAAAGATCGAGAAGCTGAAGCCGAGTGGAGGCGCCGCGCTGTTCGACTCCATTTACCTGGCTTGCACCAACCGCAAATTGATTCAGGGCGAACCGATTGAGCCGCGCCGGATTCTGGTGGTTATCGGCGACGGACACGATAATGCGAGCAAGAAGACGCTGGACGAGGCACTGGAGATCGCCCAGCGAAATCTGGTGACGATTTACGGTGTGAGCACGGTGGCGTTCGGCTTCGACAATCTGGACGCAAAGAATCTGACGCGGTTGGCGGAAGAAACCGGCGGCCGCGTTGAGTATCCGCTCGAGGGTGTGTATAACGATGTGTCCGGATATCTGTCGACGCCATCCGACGATGGGAATTATGCGTTGAAGGTAGGGACCGGCGCCTACACGTCGCAGCTTGCGAACGGAATGTATCGCGCGATCAATGCGGTGGCGGGCGAGATCACGACTCAATATATTTTGCGCTACACTCCGGATGACGCCAGCCGCAAGCAGCGCGTCTTCCGCAACATCGTGGTGCGGGTGAATCTGGCGAACGTCAAAGTACGGGCCAGGAAGGGGTACTATCCCGCTGCGCCTTGAACTGGAGTTTTTTTGGCCGCAGATGAACGCGGATGGACGCGAATGGCTTTTTATTTGCATTGATCCGCGTTCATCCGCGGCTGAATTCTGCCGATAAGTATTGCATCATGTCTACCGCCACAGCGACCGGGACCCGCCTGGGTAAGTACTCCGTGCTGCAGGCGGATTTGCCTGGACACGGCTTGGTGAATCTGGGCGTGCTGCTGCAGGATCCGCAAACGGATGCATTGCGGCTGCGCTTGCGGCGCGATCTCGACACGCTGGTGGACGAAGAGGAGTTGGATTACTTCGAAGCGCTGCCGGGCGATCTTTCGCGCAAAGCGGATGAGCTTGGCTCCGAAAAACTGTTCGCGTATTTGGAAGAAAACTTGTCCGGAACGCTTCGGATCACGGATCGGGAAACCGTTTTGGCGGAAGATTTCGACCGCGCTCTCGACCGGCTCTATCGCAAGCACATCCAAAGCAACGTGCTGCAGTTTCGAACCCATCTGCCGCGCTATTCTTTACGCGCCGCGGCGGGAAGATTTCTGGACAACGACGAAATCAGCGAGCAAGGCTGGGTGGAAGCGCCCGAAGGGATGCAACATCTCGAACCCGATATGTTCGTCGCCGAAATCGTGGGACAGTCCATGGAGCCGCTGATCCCGGACGGCAGCCTGTGCGTCTTCCGCGCCGGCGTGGTGGGTAGCCGCGCGGGAAGATTGGTGCTGGCCGAGGACCGCGAGGCGAATGCTTATGCGGTGAAGCGCTATAAGAGCGAAAAATCGTCAGGGGAAGAATGGCGGCATGAGCGGATTCGATTGGAGTCGCTCAATCCCGGATATCCTTCGTGGGATTTGAATCCGGATGAGGAGCGGTATCGCATCGTCGCGGAGTTCGTGCGCGTGCTGGACTGATGTTTTTTTGGCCGCGGATGAACGCGGATAAACGCCGATAAGTTTTTTATTCGCGTTCATCGGCGTTTATCTGCGGCCAATTGCCTTAGCACGTACGGCAGAATTCCACCGTTCCTGTAATACTCCGCCTCCATCGGTGTATCAATCCTCACCACCGCCTCGAAGCTCTTATCGCCGGCCCGCACACGGGCTTTCGCGCCTGTCTCGATGGCTTCGCGGATGCCTTCGATCGAATAACGCTCGAAGCCGGTGAGGCCCAGCGTTTCGCGATTTTCGCCCGGTAGAAATTGAATCGGAAGCACGCCCATTCCGACCAGGTTTGAGCGGTGGATGCGTTCGAAGCTTTCCGCAATCACCGCACGCACGCCTAGAAGCAGCGTGCCTTTGGCGGCCCAGTCGCGCGAGGAGCCGGAACCGTACTCTTTGCCGGCGATGATGAGCAGCGGCGTGCCTTCCTTTTGATAACGAACCGATGCATCGTAGATAAACATCTTCTCGCCGGTCGGTACGTGCGTGGTCCAGCCGCCTTCGGTTCCGGGCGCCATCTGGTTGCGCAGGCGGATATTCGCCAGCGTTCCGCGCACCATCACTTCGTGGTTGCCGCGGCGCGCGCCGTAGGAGTTGAAATCGGCCGGCTTCACGCCGCGTTCGATCAGGAATTTTCCGGCCGGGCTGTCGGCGGGAATCGAGCCGGCGGGCGAAATGTGGTCGGTGGTGACCGAATCGCCCAGAACGGCGAGTACGCTGAGACCCTCTAGATCGCGCACGGATGTTTTCGGATCCGCCATCTTTTCGAAATAGGGCGGTTTGCGCACGTAAGTCGAGTTTGAGTCCCAGGAGTAAAGATCGCCTTCGGGAACTTTCACGGTGTTCCAACGCTCGTCGCCCGCGAAAACTTCCGAATATTCTTTGTGGAACATATCGCTGCGCACGGAGCGGCTCACCACCGCGCTTACTTCCTCGGGAGTCGGCCAGATATCTTTGAGGAAGACTTGTCTGCCGGATTCATCGGCGCCGATCGGATCGTTCTGCAGATCGATATCGACGCGTCCAGCGAGCGCGTAGGCGACTACCAGCGGCGGCGACGCGAGATAGTTTGCACGCACCAGAGAATTGATGCGGCCTTCGAAGTTACGATTGCCGCTGAGTACGGCGGCGACTACGAGCTTTTCCTTTTGCACCGCATCGGCTACCGCATCCGGAAGCGGGCCGCTGTTTCCGATGCACGTTGTGCATCCGTAGCCGACCAGATGGAACTTCAATTTCTCGAGATAGGGCGTGAGTCCCGCGTCGTCCAGGTAATCGGTGACGACTTTGGAGCCCGGCGCGAGGCTGGATTTTACCCAGGGCTGCGTCTTCAATCCCTTCTCGACCGCTTTCTTAGCAAGCAATCCCGCTGCAACCATGACGGATGGATTTGAGGTGTTGGTGCAACTGGTAATGGCAGCGATGACTACCGAGCCGTCCTGAATGGTGGCGCGCGAACCGTTGGTTCCGATGGTCGCCGTGCGAGGCGCGGCGGCAAGCGATCCGAGAAAATTCTTTTTCACGTCCTGAAGATCGATGCGATCCTGCGGCCGCTTGGGGCCAGCCATGGATGGCGTGACATTCGCGAGATCCAGTTCCAGCGTGTCCGAATACTCGGGTTCCGGCGAATTCTCGGATAGGAACAAGCCCTGCGTCTTCGCATAAGCTTCCACCAGCGCGACGAGTTCCGGCGGACGATTGGTGAGCCGCAGGTAATCGAGTGTTTGATGATCGATCGGGAAAAAGCCGATGGTCGCCCCATATTCGGGCGCCATGTTGGCGATGGTGGCACGATCCGCGAGCGCCAGGGCAGCGACGCCGCTTCCATAAAATTCTACGAACTTCCCGACCACGCCCTTCTTGCGCAGCATCTGGGTGACAGTGAGAACCAAATCCGTCGCGGTGGCGCCCGAAGGCAGCCTGCCTTTCAACTTGAAACCGACCACTT
>DATGIH010000336.1:0-2701 GCA_035295865.1 Bryobacteraceae bacterium | reverse complement strand
GGAGCTGAAGCTGCGCCAGGATATCATGCCGAACCCGTCGCGTCGCGCTGGCGGTGAATGCAGCGATGGGTTTGCCGGGAAAGTTTACACGCAGTGTGTTCAACTGGCGGTATTCCGGGCGGAACTCATGCCCCCATTCGGAGATGCAGTGCGCTTCGTCAATAGCGAAAAACGCGACGGGAACACGTGAGAGCCAGGCCACCGTTTCCGGTTTCGCCAACCGTTCCGGGGAAAGGTACAGCAGCCGGAAATCGCCTTGCTGCGCTTTCGCAATCAGCGCCGATTGCTCGGGCCATGGAGTGGCGCTGTTCAACACCGCCGCCGCGATCCCCATCTGGGCCAGTTGCGCCGCTTGATCCTGCATCAATGCGATGAGGGGCGAGATAACGATCGCGGTTCCTTGCGAAACCACGGCGGGCAACTGGTAACACAGCGACTTTCCGCCGCCGGTCGGCATCACCACCGCCGTGTCCTTGCCCGCGAGGATGCTTTGGATAATGCGCTCCTGCAGAGGCCGAAATTCGTCGTAGCCCCAAAAGCGGCGCAGAGCCTCATGCAGGTCGATCGCGGCGTTCAATCTTACATTCTGACTGTTTTGCCCGCGCTCGAGGCGTGCGTGCGATTCTCAAGTATGCTTTCGCGACGCTCCGCACCTCTGTTCCTGTTGGCGGCATTGATCGGTTGCCGAACCTCGAATCGCTCGGCCGATTTCGGCCCAGGCAACTTCCGCCAACTCCTGGCGACTCTGGCGCTCGGCCTCAACACGGGCAATGCCCGCATGGCCGCGGATTGCTTCACCGTCAACGCCATGTGGAGTTCTCCGCCCGATCCGGCAATTCGCAAGGGGAAGCAGGCGTTGTTCGAATTCTTCGGCGGTGAGAAAGGCCGCGGCCAGCCGATGTCGCTACTGTGGCATCACGTGGTCTACGACCCACAGACCGGAATCGGAATGGGTGAGTACACATTCACATATCGTATTCGAACGCATGGAGTGGCCCTGATGCATGTCGTGGGCGGAAAGATCGACGGATGGCGCGAATACGAGCTGGAGTCGCGGCTTAACTGGGAGGAGATGATCGGCGAGAACCGGTTTTAACCGTACGAAACTTGAACTGATGCTTCTCGATCCAGACGCGCCCGCCGCGAAACCCGACGCCTTCGGTTTCCAGCCGCAGCCTCTGCTCCATTCCCGCCTCGCCCGGTAGACGAATCTTGCCTCCCGCTCCCAGCACCCGATGCCAGGGAAGCCCGCGCGAATTTCGCAAGGCCCACACCACTTGCCGTGCGCAACCGGGAAAGCCCGCCGCGCGCGCGACATCGCCATAGGTGGAGACCTTGCCCTTCGGAATCTTGCGAATCGTGTCGCGAATGATGCTCAACATCATGGTCTACTGAGCTTTGTACCATGCCAGCGTGCGCCGCAAACCTTGCTCCAGCGTGAATTGTGGATCGTGACCGAGGTCGCGGCGAGCGGCGGTGGTATCGGCTTGCGAATCGCGAACATCCCCTTCGCGAGTTTCAGCATATCGAGCCTTCAGTGAGACGCCTTCGATCTTCTGAAGCAGATCCCAGATGTGATTCAACGAGTACCGGCCGCCATTGCCCGCGTTGTAGGTTTTGCCGCCGGCCCCCGGCGCAACAGCCGCTTTCAGACAAAGCGCGGCAACGTCCTCGACATAGGTGAAATCGCGCGTTTGCTCGCCATCGCCGAAAATCGTGGGAGCGCGGCGTTCCATCAGGGCGCGCATGAATAGGGAGAGTACGCCGGAATAAGGACTGGATGGATCCTGGCGCTCGCCATAAACGTTGAAGAAGCGCAGCGAAACGGTTTCCAATCCGAAGCAGGAGTGGAATACACTCGCATAGTATTCCCCCATCAACTTTTGTGCCGCATAAGGTGATTTGGGTCGAGGAAGCATCGTCTCCACTTTCGGCAGAACTTCGGTATCGCCATACGCCGATGACGACGCCGCGTAAATCACGCGCCGAGCCTTCGCTTCCACGCATGCTCGCAGGATATTGAACGTGCCATCGATGTTCACTTCGTGCGACGGAGTTGGTTCGCGGATCGAGCGTGGAACGGACGGAATAGCCGCGAGGTGAAACACTACGTCGCCTTCGCCGAGAGAAGCTCGAACAGCGCCGAAGTCGCGGATGTCGACGCGGTCGAAGGTGATGTTCCGCCGGACCCCTTCCAGATTTCGTTCGTGGCCGGTAAGCAGATTGTCGATCACGCGCACGCTACCCTCGCCGCGCCCCACAAGCGCTCGCACCAGCGCTGATCCGATGAACCCGGCGCCGCCCGTCACCACGTAGTTGCTCATGCCGGCAGCCGCTCAATTTCCATCTCGAGAAAGCGCAGCGATTCGGAAGCGATTCGCTCCGCCCCCGGCGCAAAATCAAAGGCCTCGAGCGAAATCCAGTTCCTGTATTCCCGCCGCCGCAGGACTTCCAGGACAGGCTTGAAATCGTAGCTGCCGGTACCAGGATGACGGCCGTCCATCTCGTTGACATGCACATGCCGGATGAAATCGAAATATCGATCCACCAGAACCGCGTGCGGCTCGGCCTCGTCGACGGCGTTGTGCGTATCAAACATGGTGCGTACCGCCGGGCTGCCGATCTCGTTGACGATCGACACCGCCTCGGCCAGCGTGGTGATCACATCACACTGTCCAATTGGCAGCGCTTCCACCAGAAT
>DATGIH010000335.1:0-9321 GCA_035295865.1 Bryobacteraceae bacterium | reverse complement strand
TTTCGAACTTGCGCGATCCGTCTTCGGTGATGACGTAGCCGGAAATCCACTTGCCATCCGGCGACAGCTTGTACGCATGCCCATCGCCGATCCGGACCGGCGGCGAGCCATCCGTTTTACGTAGGTACAGACTGCCCTTGGAATTTCCAGATTCGCCGGTGACGTTCGCCACCAGCATTTGACCATCATCGGAGATGCCGGCTACGGTTCCTGAATCGAGGCAGGATAAATCACGTTCCTGCGTTTCGCCCGGTGCGGACCCTAGGATTCCGACTTGCGAGAACCCGGTGCTCAGTAGAGCTTCGCCTTTGCGCGAGATGTCGAAAAAGCGCACGCGCTCGGGCAGCGTCAAGGCGACGCGTCGATGCTTCTGCATGTCAACGGCGTAGACGATTCCGCTTTCGCCGATATCGAAGGAGCGAAACCAAATCTCGTCGCCTTTTGGAGACCAGACGATATCGGTATCCTCGCCGGTGGCATTTTGCCCGGACACCTGGCCGAGGAACTTCGGTTTCCCGTTACGATCCACATAGTGCAACCCAACCGCGGTGCCGTTGACGCGATTGGCGTAGGCTACGCGATCGCCGTCGGGGGAAACGCGCAGCACCCACAGCGCCCATGGAATGTCTTCGATGAGTACGTGGCCGATCGGATACTCCAGCCGGTTTTTTCCATTGACGCGGCGCAATACGGCCATCGATTCGCCATCGGGCGCCCAATCGGCCGCGATCACGTCATCCAGCAGCGGACGGCTTTGGCCGCCCGAAATCGAGACAACGGACAATCGCGCGCTATTGTAATCGCCAAAAGGCGGCGTTGAGACGGTCAATTGCTGCTTCGAAGAAACCGCGCCGAAGCCGCCCTCAATCCCCAGGTCCCGGGATTCCGGGCTGCCGGGAACCGCGAGATAAACACGCGGCGGTCCGTTGTCCCAAGCGGCTTGATAAACGATGTTGCCGTCCGGCGCGAAGCGCGCGTGTGCAACCACGCCTTTGCGGAAGGTGATTTTCTGAAATTGAGGCGGGGAGTGCGCGGCCGTTCGGCTGCGCAAGAAATATCCGGCTGCGAACAACAAGATTCCGCCTACTGCGGCTGCAAAGGGCAATACCCAGGTCTTCTTTTTGGGTTTAGCCACCGCGATCGCGGGCTGCGCTCCCGTGGTGCTCAATCCAGCGATAGAACGAAGCGCGAACGCCAGATCCGCCGCCGATTGAAAGCGCTGCTCGGGACGTTTTTCGAGACAACGCCGGACGATGGTCGCGAGCGGCGGTGGCAATTTGCTCAGCTCGCCGTCGAAATCGGGCGGCTCCGCATTCAGAACCGCAGCCATCGTTTCCACGCTGCTGGACGCCTGGAACGCGCGCCTTCCGCTGAGCAATTCGTAAAGGATCGCTCCAAAGCTGAAGATGTCCGAGCGCGCGTCTACAGTTTCGGCGCGCACTTGTTCCGGCGACATGTAACCGGCGGTTCCGAGCACGGTGCCGGGCTGCGAGAGTGCCATCGTGGCGGTGTTTTCCCCAGTTGCGGTGGGCGCCTGTTTGGCCAATCCGAAATCGAGAATCTTCACCTGCCCGGACCGTGTGAGCATTACGTTTTCCGGCTTCAGATCGCGATGCACGATTCCCAGCGCGTGCGCGGCAGCCATGCCATCTGCGATTTGGCCTGCGATTTCGGTCGCCTTGCGCGCGGGCAATGGACCGCGCGCGACAATCGCTCGCAGCGATTCGCCGTCCACCAATTCGGACACGATGAACGCGCGCCCATGCTCCGTGCCGATGTCGTAAATCGACACGACATTCGGATGATTCAAAGCAGCAAGCGCGTGAGCTTCCTGCTCGAAACGCGCACTGCGGGAAGCGTCGCCGGCCACGTCGGGCGGAAGAATCTTTATCGCGACCGTTCGGTTTAGCCGGCTATCGCGGGCGCGCCAAACTTCGCCCATTCCGCCCTCGCCCAGTTTGTCCAGGATTTCATAATTGCCGAGGCGCGGGGTTGGGGACGGGGAGCTGGGGACTTGCGGGTTCTCCGGCATTGGCTAGCGATTGTATTTCGGCGACGGGCCGCGCAGGGCTTCCCATACTTTATCGCACGATTGCAGGGTCTCCGAGTCCAATTTGCCGTCCGACAACACTCTCAGGTTTTGTTCCAGGTGATCGATGCGCGATGCGCCCAGGATGATGCATTCCACCGGCGTGTGATGATAAAGCCAATTCAACGCGAGGCTCACGAGCGACCGTCCGGCGGCTGTCGCGATGCGCTGCAGTTGATCCACTGCGTCGAAATCGGCCTGGTGCCAGTAGCGATCCAGATACATACGGTTATTGTCGAATCGCGTGCCGGGAAGCGGCGCGTCGCGGCGCTGTTTGCCGGTGAGCAGCCCGCCGGCCAGCGGATTGTAGACGATATTCGACACGCCGAAGCGCTTCGACATGGGCAGATATTCCTGCTCAATGCCGCGCGCGATCAAGTTATACATCGGCTGCGCGACATAGGGCGCCGGATAGCCTTTTTTCTCCGAGATCCAGAACATCTCCACCATCTGCCAGCCGCTGTAATTCGAACTGGCGAGATAGCGAACCTTGCCCTGCTTCACCAGCTCATTCATCGCGTCGAGCGATTCTTCGATGGGCACCGCGTAATCGGGCAGGTGGAGATAGTAGAGGTCCAGATAATCGGTTTTGAGCCGGCGGAGGCTGTCTTCGATAGCGCGGAAAATTGCGGCTCGCGAAAGACCGGCCATGTCCACGCCGTCTCCCATTTTGTTGCGGACCTTGCTGGCGAGAATAAAATCCTTGCGGCGGCCTTCGAGGATCCGTCCCAGAATTTCCTCGGATGCGCCGAGATTGTATACATTGGCGGTATCCAGAAAATTGATTCCCGACTCAGCGCAAAGATCGATCATCCGGCGCGCGCCGTCGAAATCCGTCTGTCCGCCGAAGGTCATGGTTCCAAAGCAAATGCGTGAGACGTTCAGGCCGGTGTGTTTGAGAGCGACGTTATCCATGCGCGAAATTTACCCAATAACATGATACGTTGAGAGTGTAAGTGAGCGAGCGACTCGAAGAACAAAGAACGGAGGAGGCTCTTCAGGAACTCCCCGTCACCGCTGCTCCGGAGGATGCCGCGCCGGCTCGCGCCTGGGAGGGTCCTTCGTGGCTTCGGATGGTTTATGCGCTCGAATTTCTGATTGCGCTCATCGCGATTTTCACCGTTTGGAGCGAAGTGGGTGGACAGGGTCACTTGGACCTGCTGCCTTGGTACATCAAGCTGGGCTGTTCCGTGTCGATGGCATGGTGTTCGGTGCGCTTCACTGCCGCGCTGGTGGAACATGAGAAACCGTGGAACCAACACACGGCCGTCTGGTTTGCCGGAATTATCCTCGTCGCTACGATCATGGGTGGGATCACGTATTACTACCATCTGCACGAGGTCCCCGATGAGCCGGACAACGAGGACAATACGTCGACTTGGCTTATTTCCCCCGAACGTGGCGTGATCCAAAAGAGCCGTGTTTGAGGCACGGTGGAGTTCCCCGCATTCCGCACTATCCATAAAATACCGGCGCGCGTTGCTTAAGGAAATCCGGGGCGCAGGCCGCGGCGTTCTGTTCGGCACACACGATGGCGATTCCATACGAATCTTGCGCTGGCGTTCGATTGTTTCCCAAAACGACACGCGCGAGTTCGTTCGCCTGTTGCTTGTTGCGAAGCAAGACGCGGATCTGCGCTCCTTGCAGCCGGTAGGCTGGTTCGTCTCGCATGTGGATGCCGCTGAGCTCAGCGCATCCGACCAGGAAATTTTCGATCAATATTTCAGCGAACCGTGGCAGGTGGCTTTGGTGCTTTGCGGGGGCGATCGTGCGAGCTTTGTGGTTCGCTCGGGCGGGAGCTCTCAGGCTTTTGCCCTGGATGCGCCGGTTCTCGCGAAAGCGAAGCTGTCGCGATTGCTGTGGACGATTCCCACTTTGATCGCGATGATTTTGGCTGGCGTTTTGATCCGGCCGCAGCATCCCGCGCCGTCTGTAAGCCCCGCGTTACTCTTGCAAATTCAAGGAAACGGTCCGGCGTTGCAAATTAATTGGGAGGCAGCGGCGGTGCGGGGCGCGAAAAGCGGTGAGGTGGAAATCCAGGACGGCGGCAGGAGAACAGTAGTGCCGTTAACCGCTGCGCAACTCAGCGCAGGAAAGCTCGCCTGGCAACTGCAGAGCGACGAGGTGCAGGCGAGAATGACGGTCCATCCGGCGAGCGGAGGCGACGTTCGGGAATTCGCGCGCTACCGGCTCACTACAGTTCGGGTGAATGTTCCCAGCGCGGGGCCCGACCCGCACGCCGAAGAGCTGAAGAAGCTGAGCGACGAGCTGCACTCGGAACGCGCCCAGTCGGAAAAGCTCCGGAACATGGTCAAGATTCTGGAAAACCGGCTAGAGATCGACACCTCGCGCGGCAAGTAAAACTCCGCGTTACCGAACCGCGACCGCAAGGGAGCGCTACCCGAACCCTCCTGGGAGCGCTCAATCTCAGTTGCTGTTCAGTGGAAGTAAGGGTCTGGCTCAGGAATCGCTGCCCCATCTTTTCGTGGCGACGACGCGCCAAAATTCACCTTCGTCGCGGAATCGTGCATCACCACTTGTCCGCCCCCGACGAATCCGGAGAAGGCGCCCACCACGGTGAGCCGGTGCCCGCGCTTGGCAAGGGCATCGCGCGTAGATTCAGGGACGCGTGCTTCCATCCAGATATCGCCGCATCCTCCGAGCGAGTGCTTGTTGAAGCGCGGAGCTTCCAGCGCCGCTTGGATATTCATGTTGTGGTCCACGATGTTCGAGACCAACTGCGCCTGCGCTTGCGCCTGATTCATCCCGCGCATGATTCCAAAACCAATGTGCAGATCGCCGCGCTCCATGAATCCGGGAATGATGGTATGGAACGGCCGCTTGTGCGGAGCGAGCGCGTTCGGATGATCCGGGTCGAGCGAAAAAGCCGCGCCGCGGTCATGCAGCAGGAATCCCATGCCGTTTACCGCGATGCCGGACCCGAAAATCTCCGAAATGCTCTGGATGAACGAAACGATGTTGCCGTCTTTGTCCACCGCGCTTAAGTAAGTGGTGTGACCTAGGCCGCCATCCGGAGGAGTCCCCGGCTTCGTATCACAGTTGGCTTTTTCGCGATCGATGGTTGCGGCACGCTCCTTCGCGTAAGGTTTCGAAAGCAGGCCCGCCAGCGGAATCTGCGCCACGCGCGGATCGGCGATGTAGCGCTTGAGATCCTGCGTGGCGAGTTTCTGGGCTTCAATTTCGATGTGGAGCGCTTCCGGACTGTCCTGTGCGTAGTCGGCCAGCGGAAAATTCTCCATAATGTTCAGCATTTCGATGGTTCCTGCGCCTTGTCCGTTGGGCGGAAGCTGATAGACCTTCCAACCGTGATAGTCGGTAGAGATCGGCTGAACCCATTCGGATTGAAACTCGCTCAAATCCTCGGCCGTCATCGTCCCGCCCAGCTTTCTGGATGTCGCGAGAATCGCTTCACCCACCGGTCCGCTGTAAAAAGCTTTCGCGCCGAGATCCGCGATCAGACGCAGTGCGTGCGCCAACTGGGGATTGCGGAAAATCTCGCCAGGCTTGGGAGCTCGTCCGCCGGGCTTCAGCAGTTCCAGCGCGTCGCCTTCCAGTTTCGAGCTGGAATTTTCCCAATCCCATTGAATGAGCTCCGTAACCGGGAATCCGTTCTCCGCATAATAGATCGCGGGTTGAAACAGATCGCGCCACGGCACGCGCCCGAAACGTTTGTGGAGTTTTTCCCAGCCATCCACGCATCCGGGCACCGTGACGGTATGGATGCTGCCGGTGGGAAAGCTGGTGAGCCCTTGCTTCTTCAGATAGTCGATGCTCAGACCTTTCGGCGCCCAGCCGCTGGCGTTGATGCCCGTGAGCTTGCCCGTTTTTGCGTCCCAGATCAGCGCGAACAGGTCGCCGCCCGGTCCGTTCATCATCGGTTCCACCAGGCTAAGCACCGCGTTGGCCGCGATAGCCGCATCCACGGCGGATCCGCCGCGCGCGAGAATTTGAGTGCCGGCCAGTGAGGCGAGCGGTTGCGCGGTTGCCACGATGCCCCGGCGCGTCATAACCATGGAACGGGCCTGCGTGCGGTCCTGCCCGGCCGCTAGCGCCGCGAATAGGATAAGCACACAGCAGAGATGCGGTCTCAGCACGAGGGACTATTTTACATGAACCACGTCTCTAACACGGGGGCGAAATTATCCTTGTATAAGAGAATTTTGACGTCGTTAACATTCGTTTCGCTCTGCCTTGGCCAGAGCTGGGTGGATGAGTATCCAAAGGAAGCGGCAGCGATGAACAAAGCCTGCGCGGCCAAGGAATACGCAGTTTGCCGGGATCACCTCGTAAAGCTGGAAGAGCTGCTGGATGGGCGCGTGGACATCGTTTATCGATTGGCCAAGGTTGATGCGGCGCTGGGCAATAGAGATGCAGCCTTGGCCGCCTTGGAAACATACTCGAAGAGCGGACTTACGTTTGCGGACCCGGCCACAACGGCGGAATTCGCCGCGTGGAAGAGTGATCCGAAATTCGCTAGCGCTCTTGACCGGCTCAAAGCTGCGCGCGAGCCGCGTTCCGCGAGCAAGCTTTTTTTGACTTTGCCGGAACCGGATCTGATCGCTGAGGATATCGCTTACGACGACCGCGGCGGCAAGTTTTATGTGAGCAGCGTGCGGCGCACGAAAATTCTCGCGTTGGACAAGTCCGGCGCCAGTGCCGAGTTCGCCCGTACGGCCTGGCCTGTTTTGGCGCTCGGCGCCGATTCCAAGCGCAGAGTTTTATGGGCGTCCAGCGTGGCGCTGCCCGAGGGCCTCGGCTTCAAGAAAGAAGACGAAGGAAAATCCGCGCTCCTAAAATATTCCCTCGACAACGGCACACTCCTGAAGCGTTACGACGTGAAGGATCCGGGCAAGCACGCGCTCGGCGATTTGACCATCGGCGCGAATGGCGACGTTTTTGTCTCCGATGGCGAAGGGGCGGTTTATTGGGTGGATCACGCGAAGGATGCATTGGAAATTCTCGTGCCGAAGGGCGTGTTCCGCTCGCCGCAGACGCCTGCGCTCACCCCAGACGGCCGAAAGCTTTTGGTGCCCGATTATACGCGCGGCATCGGCATCGTGGATCTCGCGAGCAAAAAGGTAACGCTGCTGGAACATCCGAAAGAACTATCGCTCGGTGGGATCGACGGAATGTATCTCTCCGGCCGAACGCTGATCGCGATTCAGAACGGGACCGCGCCCGAGCGCTTGATTCGCATGACGTTGGATGCCTCGCTCGCGCGCGTGGTGGAATGGCAAGCCATTGAAGCGAATTGGCCAGGATTGGGAGATCCGACGCATGGCGTGGTGTTGGGCCGCGATTTTTACTTCATCGCTAATTCCGGCTGGGATCATATGGCGGACGATGGCACTGTAAAACCAGGTGAGAAATTCGAACCCGCCACCATCCGCCAGATGCGCCTGGATGCCAAGCCTACTTCACCTCAAAAGTGACCGAGCGCGGGGTATGATCCGCGTCCAGGTGCAGGACGTATTGGCCGGCCGGAAGTGGCGTAACGATCCATTTTCCGTACATTCCGGAACGCGCCGTGTCTTTGAACGATTGCACCACGGCGCCGAATTGATTGACGATCCGGCAACTCACTTCCGACGACGCGCCTCGCACCGGCGTGGTGATGAAGACGGTTCCGTTATGATTCACCTCGATATAGAGCCCGCCGATTGGCCCGTACACAACCGGCCTGCCTTCGCCATTTCCTCGGAGCGACTCGAGATCGGAAGGGCCACCCATCAGCGTGAGGTGATAGTTTTGGTCGCCCTCGTTGTCGACGAATTCGAGCACGATGTCGTCGCCTAGGCTGACATTGTGGTTGTAACGCCACTGCTCAAATGGGTATGTTCCTCCGGACCCGGTGCGCTCGCCTGCCGGGTGCGACTCGATTTCATCCGGGGGTCCATACGTAATATAGATCCGGCCTCGATCGGTTTTCGATCCTGCAACGTTCGAAGCGAATCGCCCGTTGGCAAAGGCGATTCGGCGGTAATGTTCCTCTTTGAAAGCGTTCGTCTGACCGCCTGGCGTGGGATCTCGACGCTGCCAGAACTGTTCGACGAATTGCGAACACTCCGCCGTGTCATGCAAGCGCACGAATGCTTGACGCTCTTGTTCGGTGATGATGTACTCGACGTCGTCATTCAGCCAGTTGGCGTACGAAGGATCGCCTCCGCAGAATGCCGCCGGGACAGACTGAACCTGCGCCCGTGCCTGCGCCCGCACCGGCTGAGCCGCCGTTGTGATGTAGACCACCGGCAGTGCGGCGAGCACCAGCGCGGCAACAGTTCGATAGTTGGCGGGCCGTGAAAGCGCGCGATTTTGATCGAGGACGCGTTCGATTCTGCGCATCCGGGTTTGACGGTTTGCCATAGGCACTCCTTCTGGAACTCCTTCCCATTGCACGCGGCTGGGCGTGCGTTCGATAAAACTCAGTAATGCTTCGGCGTACTGGATGCGATCCTCACCGGCCGCGAGTGCCGAGTCGTCGGAAGCTTGTTCGGCGAGATCGGCCAGCTCCGCGCGCAGCCACCACGCCAGCGGATGGAACCAGGCCAGGCTGCGGTAGATGGATGCCGCCAACAGACGCAACGGGTCGCGCCTGGTGACGTGAGATCGTTCATGCGCGAGCACTGCATCCAATTTCCGCTGCGGCCAATCGCGCCAATCCACTGGCAGAATTATCGTCGGCCGCAGAATACCGACCGTAACCGGAACGCGCACTATTTCGGATTCGCGCGCTTGGTTCTCGACGGGCCGGCTGCGCCGCACCAGCCGCACGCCGAGCCGTAATCCGACCGCCAGGCGCAGCAACAGAGCGAGCGCGATGAGAATCCAGACTCCAGCGGCCAAGTCGGACGCATGTGGAGTGAACGCCTTTTGCGGATTCCCGGTACCCCGAGCAATCACTGGAAGATGAAGCGGTCGAGAGGGTTCGTTGCTGGCCTGACGGGTGTGCGAAAAGAACGTGGGCACCGCAATGGAAAGCCGCGGGGTCAACGGAGCCGCGAGCGGCATCAGGAGGATCGCTACCAGAACGATAGTCCAAGCCGTGAGCTTGATCTGCGCGTCTTTGATTCGTGCTGCCCAAAGCAACGCGCCCGCAGCACCCGCGAGCACCGCGGCACGGATGGACCACTCCGCCAGCGCGAGCAAAATGTCTTCCGCCATTATTTACCTCCCGGTTTTTTCGCGGCGATGCGGCGTGCCAGTTGCTGCAA
>DATGIH010000334.1:0-13883 GCA_035295865.1 Bryobacteraceae bacterium | reverse complement strand
GTTCGCCCTCCGAAATTCGATTTTCCGGGCGCCCCGATCCGGAGGAGGGGTTTAACTGGGAGGTCTCGATCGAACGCGCGCGAAAAACGATTGGTTATTGTCCCGGCCATTCACTCGAAGAGAGTATCCGGGCGATCAAGGACGCGTATGCGAGCCGTCGTCCTCAGTGACATTCACGCCAATTACGAAGCTCTGAAGGCACTGGATGGTCCGATTCAGGGCGCACAACTACGAATCTGCCTGGGAGATTTCATCGGGTACTATTGTCAGGTCAATGAAGTTCTGGATTTTGTGCGAGCACGAGATTTTCTTTGTGTCCGAGGCAATCACGACCACTTCTTGACTGCAGGTTACCCGGAAAATGCCTCGGATGCCGTTCGTTTCGGGATCGACTATGCCGATCGCGTGATCGCGTCCGACCATCGGAAATGGCTGGCTCAACTTCCTTTGCAATGGGCAGGATTTCTGGACGGCCAAGCTCAGTATTCAACGCTGTTGTGTCATGGCAGCCCTTGGAACCCCCTCGAAGACTATCTTTACGCCGATTCACCGATGCTTCCGGAACTTGCCCGGTTCACTTACGATCTAATTGCGTTCGGTCAGACGCATCGGCCGCTCCTGCTCACACAGTCGTCACGCTCACGCCTCAATCCAGGCTCGGTGGGACAGTCCCGGCACCGTCCTTCCGTAGCCTGCGCAGCCGTGATCGACGATAGCTGCGATCCAAAAATCACGTTGATTGAAGTACCTTACGATTCGGCAGTGGTTTCCAGGCTTGCCGTCAAAGCCGGCGCCGGCGAATGGATCCACAAGCATCTGTAACCCAACGGATGTTCCAAGCGCCGCGCTTGTCGCGGTGTAAGAATTGAACAGATTAGGCTTTTCGCGTGCAGCTCAAGAGTACAGGGTGAGCCGAATCCGCCGATCATCACGTGGCTTATTGAGATCCAGTAACTTCACCCCGAAGTTTCGCCCGAGGAAATTTGTAGGGCCCAGGGTGCTCATTCAGCGTGAACCAGAACCAAAAAGCCTTCGTGCTGAATAACTCCGGTCCCAGGACCGCTTGCATTTCCGCCAGCTTCGCGGGGTCGTTGCCGATGGTCGTGTGAATGCTGTGGTCCGCCGAATCGAAGGTAAGGCGATTCCGCGCCGTGAAATCGATTACCGAAATCGCCTGCGGCACTTTCGACATTACATTTCCCAGGCAGAATCTGCCTTCGTCACTGTCGCTCCCCTTCCAAACGGCATATTCGCCCTTAGCATCAGGTTCCCCGCAGTAACGCAAATCAGACATGTCGTGCAGAGCTACGATGTGCGGCACGTTTTGAATCAACCGCAACACGGTCCCCAGGACGTGTTCCGCGACGTCGAATCCATGTGCGTCCCAGAAAATCAGAACGCGCTTTTTGCCGGCCAAGGCCTTCTCGAAATCAAACGTCAGAATGTCGCCGATTGGCGCTTCGAGCGGACGAAACCAATCCTGGTCGACGATGGAACGCAAGCGGGGAATTGTTTTGTGATCCCAGGTGGCACAATCCCCCAGGCTGATCACATGGCATGGATTGGGTAGCCGATGCGCTGCCTCGGTGAACACGCAAGTAGAATTGCCATAGCCTCGGCCTAGCTCAATAATCACGTCCGGCTGAAATTCGAGGGCGAGCGCGAACAACTGTGCCCACTGAAATCCGGAAAGATCCACCGGAAGGCCAACGGTTTGCCTGAGGGACAGCAGGCGATCTCCCGCCTGTTGCAACGTGAATCGTTGATTCCAATATGCGGAGCCCGGAGTGCACGGCACGCCAAGCGCTTCAACCATAGACTCGTCCTCTCTCACTCGTGGTCATAGTGCCGAGTTGCAGAAGGATCATGTCGCCAAAAACAGAAGGCATAGCTCTCCTTAGGATAGGCGATTTAGCTTAAGAGATTTCTACTCGATCAAACCCACCTTTTTATGGAAGAGGGTACGGGTAAACGGTCGATGAGAAGCGACGTGCGGCTTGAACCATTCCGGAGGTTTATGAGGCCAGCAACAGTTTTGCTTGTGTGCGCCTTTGGAGTATCGATGCTTGGCGGGGAAAATGACTCGCGGAAGGTGCAGGGTTCGAACGCGTGGAATGTACCGATTTTCTTCACCGAAGTGCGTAGTGCGTCGAGTGGCGGAACGCAATACATCGCGAATACGCCTGGGCTCGGAGCGGCCTTTCTGCAGGATTATGTGGAGTTCCATGCACGGGGATCCGTCTTTGAATTGAGGTTTCCGGGTTCACGCGAGGGAGCGGAACCGATCGGAGAAGCGCCGCTCGCCGCGCACGTCAACTATCTAATTGGCAGCGATCCGAACAGCTGGATGCGGGATCTGCTTGCCTATCAGGAAGTAAACTATCGCGGAGTCTATCCTGGCATTGATGTGCGGTTTGCATCGGAAGGGTTCCATATCAAGTCGGAGTTCGTGGTGGCGCCCGGAGCAGATCCGGCGCAAATTCATTTTCTATATAAGGGATTGGGCAGACCGCGTGTCGATTCCAACGGCGATCTGGCGTTCGAATTGGCGGACGCGGGATTTCGCGAGCAGTCGCCGAAAGTTTTTCAAATCGCCGGCGGAAATCGGGTTTCGATTCCGGCGCGCTATGTGATTTCGGCGAACGACGTCATCGGATTCGAATTGGGTGCGTTTGACGCGTCCTTGCCTCTGGTCATCGATCCGGCAGTTACTTATAGTTCCTATGTAGGGAAATCGGGAGACAGCGCCGCTAACGCGATCGCCGCGGATGCGAGCGGAAACGCCTACGTAACAGGCTATACCGATTCGACGAATTTCCCGCTGGTGGGTCAGATTCAAGGCGCGAACGCAGGCGGCGTGGACGCCTTCGTTTTCAAGCTAAACGCAGCTGGCAGTGCGCTGACGTACGCCACTTATGTTGGAGGGAGCGGCGACGATCGAGGCTATGGCATCGCGATCAATTCCGCCGGAGAGGCTTATGTCACCGGCACCACCACATCCAGTAATTTCCCGCTGCATGCGCCGATCCAGGGGCTAAAAGGCTCCCGTGAAGCCTTCGTGTTTAAGCTGAACGCGGCAGGAAACGGACTCGTCTTCAGCACATACTTTGGCGGCACGGGCGTAGACAACGGAAATGCGATCGCCGTGGATAGTCAGGGAAACGCCTATGTCGCGGGCGACACCACATCGACGGACTTTCCGACGCTTGGCCCCGCGCAATCCACGAATCGAGGGAATCAGGATGCATTTGTAGCGAAGATCAGCGGATCGGGAACGCTGGTGTACAGCACCTATCTGGGGGGAAATGGAAGCGATCGCGCCGCGGGGATCGCGGTGGACTCCGCTGGAAATGCATATGTCACTGGGGGAACTTTTTCCACCAATTTTCCGGCTGTGAGTCCCGTGCAATCCGCAAACGGGGGAGGTCAGGATTGTTTCGTGACGAAGTTGAATGCAGCCGGAAACAGCTTCGTGTATAGCACGTATCTGGGCGGTAGCGGCGGTGCGCTTGGGAGTCTGGAGACTGGGTCCGGCATCGCAGTCGACGCGCAGGGCAACGCTTACATCGCCGGCATGACGCCGTCGGCGAATTTTCCGGTGGCGGGAGCCTTTCAGCTGGTGCCGGGCGGTGGGACTTCGAATGCGTTCATTACGAAGCTCAATTCCACCGGATCCGCACTCGTCTACAGTACCTATTTGGGCGGGACTGTGGCGGATTATGCCCAAGCGATCGCGCTCGATACCGCTGGCGATGTTTACGTCACGGGATATACCGCTTCTCCCGATTTTCCGGTGTCCACCCCCCTGCATGGGGCTTTGACCGGCGGCTATGATGCGTTTCTTGCGGAACTGAATCCGGCTGGCAACAGCTTGAGTTTTTCGACGTTTTATGGAGGTAGCGGCAACGACGTTGGAAATGGAGTTGCTGTGGATGTGGCAGGGAATGTTTACCTCGCCGGACAGACTTACTCCTCCGACTTCCCGATCGTCGGCGGTGTACAAAGTACGCTAGCCGGCACGATGGAAGCTTTCGTAGCGAAAATCAATATCGGGTTGCCGCCAAATTTTTCGCTGAGCATGGCGCCGGGAACGCAGACAGTGGCGGATGGATCGAACACAACATATACGGTGACAGTGACGCCGAGCAATGGGTTTAGCGGGGTGGTGAGCTTTGGAGTGACGGGATTGCCGTCGGGAGTGACGGGATCGTTTAGTCCGACGACGGTGACGGGATCAGGGACGACGACGTTGACGGTGACGGCGAGTTCCAGTGGTGTTGCGGGAAGCTATACGGCCACGGTGACAGGGACGAGCGGATCGTTGAGTCATACGACGAGTGCATCGCTAACGGTGACGGGTGGCAGCGGCGGAGGAAAGCCGTCGGCGGTGTCGGTGACGCCAAGTTCTGGAACGGGGCTGGCGCAGACATTTGCGTTTTTGTATACGGATTCGAACGGGGCGGCGGATATCACGTCGAGCCAGATCGTGATCAACTCGACTTTGAACGGGACGGCATCGTGCTATCTGTTCTTTGTGCATTCGACGAATACGGTTTATGTGGCGAATGATGCGGGATCGTGGCAGGGACCGCTGACGATCGGAACGGCGGGAACGCTGGGGAGCAGCCAGTGCACGTTGAATTCGGGGAGTTCATCGGTGAGCGCGTCGGGGAACAATCTGACGGTGAACTTGGCAATCACGTTCGCGGCGTCGTATGCGGGAGCGAAGAACGTGTACGTGGAGGTGAGGAATGCAACGTTTGACGCCGGATGGGTGCAAAAGGGAACTTGGACGGTGGGCTCAACCGGGAATTCTTCGACTCCGCCAACTCCGGTTTCAGTGACACCCAATAACGGAAACACTTTTTCGCAGACGATCTCTTTCCTGTTCTCGGACCTCAGCGGTGCGACAGCAATTACATCCGCCCAGATCGATATTAATTCTACGCTGGTAGTGAATCACGCCTGCTACATCTACTATGCGCGTGGACCAAATCAGCTTTATTTGGCAAACGATGCAGGCGTCTTGCAAGGACCGGCCACCCCTGGCGTAGCAGGCATCTTGCAGAATAGCCAGTGCTCTCTAAACTACGGTTCTTCCTCTGTTGTCGCCTCAGGGACCAACCTCACTCTGGACCTCGCCCTGACGTTCACATCCGCTTATGCAGGCTCGAAGAACATCTATATGGAGGCTGCGGCCAATACGCTCGACAGCGGTTGGATGGTGCGAGGTGCGTGGCTGGTGCCGTAGCCGGCGCTAATCCAATTGCGTCGTGACCACGATTGTTGAGTAGGGAATCCGCAGCATGTCGGAAAGGACACTAATTTCCGGCTTCCCCACAGACTGCAGCAATTTACGGTAACCCTCTGCATTGCGGATATATTCACCGCGATCATGATCTAACAGAAATTTTGCGACGGGGTGCTGGCCGGGCACATAACATGGATCCATGGTCACGAGGCGGCCGCCGGGTCGAATGCTGCGGCGGGCGAGTTGTAACATAGCCTGCGCCTGGACATCACTCAAATGATGCAGGACACCCACCGATATAGCCAGGTCGAATGGCGGAAACTCGGATAGATCGGCGGACGCAAGATCGCGGCACAGAAATGTCGCGCGATCGCCGAATTCGGTTTGCGCGGTGCGAATATACTCCGGATTAAGGTCCAGCCCGACATAGGCGATGTCGGCCGGTAGCTGGCGTAAGCTGGCTCCTGTTCCGCACCCGAGATCGACCAGCCGGTCGCCGGCCTGTGGTTTCACGAAATCTTGAATCAATCGCCGATGGCACGCCGGACCCCCCACCAACCATTGGCAGAGATCAAACAGGATCGGCCGCGATAAAGCCGATTTCGCCGCATTTTCAAGTTTCAATCCACGCCCTCAAATTCAATATAACTGAACCCCGTTGGGGAAAAAACGAAACTGCAGGTTGGCGGCGTTATAATCGAACTTCGCCGATGAGTGAACGTCTTCTCACAATGCCGGCCGCCGAATCCAGCGACGCCGGAATGCCGGCCATCCCGTTCAACCGGTTCTGTCCCGTCGGAACAGAGTTCGCTTACGTGCAACAAGCGATCGATCACCTGCATGTATCGGGGGATGGTCCGTTCACAAGGAAGTGCCATCGCATTTTGGAAGATCTACTGGGAGCGCCGAAGGTGCTGCTCACCACCTCCTGTACGCACGCGCTCGAGATGGCCGCGCTCCTTCTCGATATCCAATCGGGCGACGAAGTAATTGTTCCTTCATTCACCTTTGTGTCGACGCTGAACGCGTTCGTTCTTCGCGGAGCCCGGCCTGTGTTCGCCGACATTCGTCCAGATACGTTGAATCTCGACGAGAACCTGCTGCCGCGTTTGATTTCTCCCAAAACAAAAGCGATCGTACCTGTTCATTACGCGGGCGTGTCCTGCGCGATGGACTCGATTCTGGCCGCAGCCGAACGTCACGGCTTAAGCGTGGTGGAGGACAACGCCCACGGACTGATGGGCCGATATCGCGGGAAAAACCTGGGCACTTTCGGCGCCCTGAGTACTTTGAGCTTTCACGAGACCAAGAATTTCGCGTGCGGTGAAGGCGGGGCGCTGGCCATCAACGATCCTCGCTACATCGAGCGCGCCGAGATCATCCGGGAGAAGGGGACCAATCGCAGCCGCTTCTACCGCGGGCAAATTGATAAGTACACCTGGGTGGATGTCGGATCCAGTTATCTGCCGTCGGATATTCTCGCGGCGATTCTCTATGCCCAGCTAGAAGCGCGCGAGCAAGTGCAAGCCAGCCGGCGCAGAATTTGGAGTTACTATGACGCTTCTCTCAAGCAATGGGCCACCGCGGAGGGTGTCGATCTGCCGTTCGTTCCTGAAGAATGCGAACAGCCGTATCACATGTATTACTTGTTGATGCCTGGTCTCGAAGCACGCCAGCGCTTCATCGCACATCTGAAGGCGCGAAATATTTTGAGCGTTTTCCACTATCAGCCGTTGCATCTTTCCGACATGGGGATGAAATTCGGCGGCCGGGTTGGGGACTGTCCTGTCACCGAATCGATCAGCGATCGGCTAGTGCGGCTGCCGTTGTACAATTCACTCTCCGAGCAGGAACAAAGCTCCATCGTAGAGACCATCCACTCTTTCCACTGTTAGCTGACCGGCTGCCTAAAGGCCCACTCGGACCGGCCGCGGCGTTGATGCCTGGGCTGCTTGGGCGCCGTGCTCGACCGTGGAAAGAACGGTGTAGCTGGGCCGATCCATCATGCGGAAATGCATGCGCGCTAAATATTCGCCGATGATGCCAAGAGCGAAAAGCTGCGCCCCGGAGAAAACAGCGATGATGGAAGCCAGAAACGGAAATCCTGGTACGGTTCTGCCCAGGAACAGAGCGACTGCAATCACCCAGCAAAGCACCGCCATGCCAACCAAGGTGAATAAAAATCCGATGATACTGGCGATTTGCAAGGGAAGCGTGCTGAAGCCCGTCATCATGTTCAAGGCATGAATGGTGAGCTTGCCGAGGGTGTAATTGGAAACGCCGATCGTGCGCGGGTCGTTGCGCACCGGTATAGCCGAAAAACTTTTGGTTCCCCACGTTAACAGGACATCGATGGAGACATGCGAACCGCTGTAGTTGGCGAAGGCATCCCGAAGATGCGTACGGAAAGCGCGAAACGCGCTCACCTTGCGAGCGTTTTTGGCTCCCATCGCGCTTTGCAATGCTAGTTTCGTTACGCTGGACGCCAAGTCACGCAGAAATCCGTGGTTTGGATGTTCGGGCGACCCATAAACCACGTCCCATCCGTCATCGAGCTCGGCCAGAAGCCTGGGGATTTCTTCGGGAGGTGTTTGCAAGTCATCGTCAATCGTGACGATGACGGGATACCGGGCGGCCCGAATTCCACATAGCAGTGCATTGTGCTGGCCATAATTTCGCATTAAGTTGAAACCGCGAATCCAGGAGTGACGCGCAGTCAGATCCTGGATAACGTCCCAACTTCGATCCCGGCTGCAATCGTTCACCAGAATTAGTTCACCCAACGCGCACGATGGGCCCAGTGTCCCGCTCAGCCTTTCCACCAGGAGCGGGAGGCTCTCTTCCGAGTTATACACTGGCACAACCACCGTGACCGCCACGTGCTCATGATATCGGATTCCTCTACCCCGGCTGCGCTACTTGGAAAAAGCAGCGTATGCGCGCAGTGACTTTATAACAAAAGTGGAACTGTGTTCCGGTCCGCCGCCCACATTATTACCAACCATGAGGAACGCCTGTTCTCCTGCCGTCAACGGCGCGTATGCCTCGCGGGTCCCGTTCCCGCCATGACGTTCCGCAGCGGAGGGTTGTACCAGCCAATGCGTTTCATCTCCGGACAAAGCTCCAAAGCGAAGCGCGCCATCCAAGTGCTCGTATTCTAGGACGAATCGATAGATACCTGACCGCACAGCTGCAATAGGTCCGAACTTGGCGGCATAGCTATAGCGGCCGGCGTGCGTTGTTACGTGCACACCGTCGGGTCGAACGTCCATATGGCCGTCGGTGAGCGGGTATTTGCAATAGATCCACTGTTGAATCGGGAACAACCCCGCTTCGGAAGAGGGAGACGGATCGAGCTTCATCGCGGCAGCGCCTGCCGCAGTTAGTGTGAGCGGAATTTCTTCCGCGGTGCCGGGCGCAGCCAGACGGAAAAATAGCAACCGATACTGAACATTGTCACGGTCGATCTTTCCGGTTCCAAATAAACGGGCTTCCAGGTTGAGAGGGCTCAATGCGCGATTGGCCCGTTCCAGCGCGTCATCCCGGCTGGTAAGAATCACTCCGCTGTCGCCCATCTTAACTGGATAGGCCGGCAGGATTGCAGGTAAATCCCGGCTCACCATAGACCAGCTCCAAAGATAAACGGAGTGAATGGCATTGAACTCCGCCCCCAGAGGCTCGTTCGCGTTATACCAAAACTTCAATGGATCGGCGCCGGTATGAGCGCGGACCAGTTTCGCGCTTTCCACCACTCGCGCTAAATCGGCGGCGCCGCTCTTTTCGGGAGGAAAATCCATTCGGAAGACGACTTGGCACAACCAAAGACAGCTAAGGATAAGCAGCAAGACCGGCCAGCGCCGCCGAGTCATGCTATAGAGAACCAACCCAATGCCCATGACCATCCCAATTGGGAACCAACCGAATTCGCGGATCCGGACTGCCAGGCCCAGGTACGTCAATTTGAAGCTCGCTGCAAACGCAAGACAAACCGCCAGTAAGAAGAGCCAGTACACCGATGCCGGCCAGCCTTCGAAGCGTGTCGCTAAGACGCAACCAATAGCGAGAAACGCCGAAGGTATGACGTAGCTGTTGTAGTAATAGCCTTGAAGGCCCATGCCACCGGAAAGATGCCATGCCATCATAATTCCGGCGTAGGTTAGATACTGCAGCGCGAAGAATAATCTTAAATCCCGCGGACCGAACGTCCGGCGAAGCCTCCCAACTACCACGTAGAGGGAGCTTGCGATCAATGCGATCAACGGAAGCTGCAACCATGTCGCTCGCACGGCCCAATGCCAGCCTGGGGCGAAAAAAGGGTTCGTTTTCGACGTATGTGAACGGACAAAGTCGAGCGAAGGCGCATAAAACCAAAATCCGCCTCCGACCGCGTAGTTCACAGTTCCCAACGCCACGGTCGTAAGAAGAACTCCAACTCCACCCCATAAGGCGAGGCGCAACATTGCGAAAAGAGTCGGCCGGGTGAATCCCTGGTGGACCTGGTAGAGATAAAAAATGGGCAACACTGGCAGGAACACCACCAAAAACGCGTTGCAGTAAAACATCGCGGCCACCGCTGTCCCACTCGCCACTAGCCAGAGCCGCGGGCACTTCGAGTTCGCCGCACGATCAAGGCACAGCAGGGCTAGAAGGTTGTAGGTCAATCCGGCTCCGTCCACGTAATCCCAGCCGATGGCGCCCAAGAAAAACGAATAAGTGCCGAACAGGACCGACGCTAATAGCGCCGCGCGCGATCCAATCGCTCTCCGCAGCAGACCATACAGCGAAAAAACAGCGATGTAATAGAAGCCGAGATGCAGAACATATCGAGCTGTCTTCGGATCGAACAGAGCATGCAACACATATCCGGGCAATACCCAGGGCAGCCGGGTGCCGTAATAACGATCGGGGAACCATTCCGAGACGTAACGCGGATAGTTGAGAAAATAGCCGAAGTAGATCCACTGGTCAATGCCGACGAAGGCGTTGTAGATCCACGCGGACGAGAAAATTAAGACCAACCAAGGCAGAAGCAGCAGCACCAGAACGCCGGGGTCCAAGCGCGACAGCTTGGATTTCCAGGCCGCGGAGGCAGTTACTTCTTCCACATCGGTTTCTCCACCAGGATTCGCTTTGCCAGGGCGGCGAAGCTGAATTCGGTAACCACGCGCTGCTGCAAGTAACGACCGACGTCGCGGCGTTTGTGCGGGTGCGTGAGATAGTCTTCCGCCAGCGTATTCAGATGATCGATGCTGCGGTACATCACCTGGTCCGCAACATCGCCCATGCTTTGGCGGAAATCGTCCTTGTAATCGAATAGCACCAGGCCCCCACAAGCGAAGCAGCCCATGATTTTCGGCGAGATGCCCGTGTTGTAGCCAAGATTCACGATGTCCACGATCACGTCGCTGTTCATGAAGAGCAGCGGAAGCTCGGTGAAATAATCCAGGCACTTCCGGAACCGCATGTTGTACTGATCGCGCAGCGTGCCGATGCTGTCCGGTTCCACGAAGTTGCCGTAGAAATCGAAATCGCGTTTCAGGCCGGTGAGCACACCGAGACGGACTTCGGTGTTGCCCACGGTTTCGATCTCCTCGTGCATGAACTGCCAGAAAAACGTGAAGTTCGGATCCAGCCGCAGGCGTTTTCTCACCGCCGGATCAAGCGCGGCCAGCTCCGCGTTAATTAAATCCCATAGGCACGCGGTGAAATTGGTTTTCTTAGCAGCAAAGACTCGCGACTGGACGGCGGCGAGTTCGGGCTCGTTCAAGAACGGAAGCTTCTGCGCGGCCTTCACGTAGACATTGCCTGCGAACGCCATTTTCGTTCGAAAGGCCGACGGCGAAGGCGTGCGATAGCTGTAGCGGACGTAATTGGGATAAGCGGGTTGGAGAAAGAAGTTCACTTTGTCGCGAGCGATTACGCCAAGGCGATCGAGTTCAGCGATATGGCCGTGGTCGGGAGAGTAGTGAATGTACAGTGGATGATCGAGCGCCTTCTTGAGACGGCGAATGGACCCGCCCGTTGCTTCCGCCGGACTCGATGGCAGCGGTCCGAGAATTTGCTGCGGAAGCTGCAGCAATCCGTGATCCCACAACATCAGGGTCGGGATTTGCAGAATATCCTTGAACACATTTTCGTGCTTGGGCGTGTTGCATTGCAGCGCGTACAGCGCGTTGGGCAGCGAGATTGCGACATCCGGCTTGAATGCTTTGAGAGTATCAATCGTGTCGCGAATGTAGACATCGTTCTGCGTGATGAAGCTGCCCACGCGCAGATCGAACACCTCGGCGCCGAGCGCGCGCAGGTCCTCGCTCATTTCGACGGCGAAGTTGTAATCGATTCCTCCAAACCACGGATGCGGCGGAAGAGTGGTGACGATTTTGAGACCGCCGAGCGGGCTGCTCATTCGTTAATCGCTCCGCTCATCGGTTTTCCCACCAGCGCAATGCGCGGCCCGCTGTGATTCGAGCGACATGGATCGCGTATCCAGGCAGCCCGATGATCCGCGTGATCATTTTTCGCGGGGGCGCTTTCGGTTTTCCGAAGACAGGCATTTCGATATCGGCGCGGCCGATGACGGCGCGCGCCACGCGCATTCCGAGCAGGCGCGAATCGGAGTTCCAGCCGAGCGATGACGGCGACCGCGGCGTGGGGATTTCGAATGTCAGAAGCAACTCCTCCAGGCCTGAGACGATTTCGGCGGGCAGATTCACCGAGCGGCGGTGCACTTCACGATCAGGACCCAAGGTCCATTCGCCGACCAGTTTTCCGTTGGCTTTCACCCGCACAGGCAAAGCGGGAGCGCTCGAAGAAACCACGCAATCGGAAATGATAAACGACGCCGGTACGGCAGCCGTCGGCGCCTTCTCAAATGGGATCTTGATAGAAGAGCGCTCTCCCACGGTCCAGGATCCGTACTGATCCGGCAATGCCCATTCGGTCCCGAGGTAATCGCCGATGAAAGCGGTGGAATTTCCGCTGTCGGTGAGATCGATGATGTCTCCGAGCTTGTACTTGAGAGATCCAGCTGAAGCGAGTTGGAACTTCGTCAACCGGAAGCCAAGAGGCCGCGTGTCCCAGGTGGACCATTTCAGTTGCTTGGGACTTCGCGGGGATTCGATATGGAACGTGATCAGCACTGGATCGGCCGTCGGGAATCCCTCGGGCAGAAGAATTCTGCGTTCGTCGGTAAGGCGCGTGGGGCCGAGCGTCCACTTTGCTGCCGTTTTGCCGTTGATCTCGACGCGAACGTCGAGCAAGGGTAGTTGCTCACTGACTGCCACGTCGGTAATGGTGAATGTCGCGATCAGCGGTTCCGCGGCCTTTTCCTTTAGCAGCAGCACCAAGTTGGCGGAAGGGCCGAGCGTCCAGGAGCCGAATCCATCGGCTTGGGTCCAACATTCGTTCAGATGGTGAACGCCTTGGCCGTCTTCCGTGAAGTCGAGCGTGTTCGAAAGCGAATAGCGCAGCCGGTCTGCGCTAGCGAACGTAACTTTCTGGACTTTGATGCTGAGCTCGCGCGGATCTTCATTGGTGAGCCGCACGCCGTTGGCCAGCGCGACCCGTTCGGCCGATTGCGGATTCTGCGCGTGCAGCTCCAGACGGCACGCCGTTTTGCCCGCCATCAATCGCGCGGGAAGAACCGCTTTGCACGTGGTGGTTTGGAATCGCGTATAGACAACCCAATCCACCAAAAATTCGCCCTCGAAGAAAACCTTCAGGCGCATCGGCTCCTCTTCGGGGCCGAAGAAAGCTTCGTTCATCCGGACATAAACCACCAGGTCGTCCGTGTATGCGGGCGATGGCGCAAAAAGAATCGCCGCGCGATAGCCGTCGATCCAGGTGCCGGTATAATCCATCGCGCCCCAGTGGCCGTCTTTGTAGGGCGCGGAGTGGCCTTCCGAAGTGAAATCGACCGTGTGCTCCGGCGTGACTCTGACGAGCGAGACGTCTTCCTGATCGTAAGCGAAGAACGATTTGAGCAGATCCTCGTTGTATTTCCACACCACGCCGCGATAGCGCTTGTCCTCGCCCATGCGCGGGCGGCCTTTGCGCACATGCACGGGATAAGGCGTTTCGGTGGACAGCAGAAACTGCGCGAGGAACCGCTGGAAGATGTAATGGACCGCGTTCAGCACCAGAAAATCGGGAATCTGGCCGTGCGCTTTTCGAACTTCTTCGCTTTGTTCCGCGCAAGCTTCCAGGCGCCGCGCCAGAGCGCCTAGGCTATAGCGCAGATCTCGCGGCCAATCGGTGACGCGAGCGACTTCGCCCAGATTCAAGCCGGTCTGATCCAAACCAAAATCGAAAATCAGAAGATCGTACTTCGTTAGAAGTTCTTGGTTTTTGGTTTCTGATTTCTGATTCGCATAGTTCGCCGCAACGGCTGAAGCTGAAACGCTTCCGCCTGTCAGCAGTTCGCTCACGTAATCCAAAGGTTGCGTGAATCCCATCTCCACAATGGATCGCGCGAGAAGATCCAACATTTTCGGATTGTTGCCCAGATAAACGAAGCGCGCGTCGCGCGGATAGACGGTCAGATTCCCGGCCAGATAGGGCAGCGCGTGTTCCTGATGATAGAAGACGAAGTTGCGCGAGTCGTTCGCGTCCGTCGGATAGTCGGCCTTTTGTG
>DATGIH010000333.1:0-10363 GCA_035295865.1 Bryobacteraceae bacterium | reverse complement strand
CCAACCAGAGGAGGAGAAGGTTGGAAATGACCTACGCTTCTCTAATTAAAGAGACGCATTCCGAGAGAAGCCGGTTGCAAGCGGGCGGATCTGCCGTAGAATAAGAGCAATGAATTTGCCGAGGTTCGTAGTGGCTGCCCTTGTCACGGTTTCCAGCCCGCTGCTGGCACAGTTGGCGGTGTCAAACACTTCGCTTCCGTTCGGCGGCTTGAATCAGGACTATACGGCTGCTCTCACCGCCACCGGCGGATCGGGCGATTATGGATTTGCGCTGTCTGGAAACGTTCCTCCGGGCTTGTTCTATAACGTCGATACCAAGAGCATCCAGGGAGACCCCACGAAGGCAGGAACTTTCTCCTTCACCGTTACAGTCACCGATTTCAAGAACAACAACAAGCAAGCAAGCAAACAGCTTTCCATCGGGATCATGCAAATCAGCACGGCGCCGGAATTGCCGAACGCGAGCACCTGTAGTTTTTATTCCACAAGCTTAGCGGTCAGCGATGGGCCGCCTCCGCCATTCAACTGGTCTTTTGACGATTCGCCCGCGCCACCGGGGTTGAATATCGATCCCCAGTCCGGCGTGATCAGCGGTATGCCGACCAGGAGCGGCCAATATACATTCACGATTGAAGCGTTCAGCCCGTCGGCGAATATCTACGCAATCCAAGCTTTTACGCTCACTGTTGGTTCGCTGTGTTTTGTGACCACCAGCCTTCCGAACGGAGCCGTGAATTCGTTTTACAGGCAATCGCTGGTGATAACAGGCGGAACGGCTCCTCTGGCGTTTTCGATCACCGGCGGCAGTTTGCCCACCGGCGTCAATATCGATGCGAACTCGGGTTTGATCAGCGGAACCCCGACCGTTCCGGGCCCCTTCAATTTCACGGTCCAGGTGAAGGACAGCGCGAACAATGCGGCCAAGCAGAGTTTCGCGGTCACTATCTTGGCGCCCTTAGCTTTTACCACGACATCCCCGTTGCCCGGAGGCAAGGCGGGAACCAATTACTCCGTGACATTCGCGGCGACAGGTGGAATGGCGCCGTATACGTTCACCACTCAAGATGCGCCGGCGGGATTGCAATTGAGCCGGGCAGGAGTGCTCAGCGGGACGCCCAGCGCCGGAACATTCACGCTTACCGTGATCGTCGCAGACAGCTTGAACAATCAGTTGAGCATGGACTTCACGGTCACTTTTGGGAGCGCGGGGCCGGTATTGCAGGTCACCCCATCGGCGCTTACCTTCTCGGCGGTCTTCCAAGGCGATGCGCCACCTCCGCAATTCATAGACGTCACGCCGGTGGGGACGCAGCCCATCAATTTCACCGTACAGGTGGACGGCGGAGCAGGAGTCGCAGCTCCCGGTTGGATCACCGTAACTCCGGCAGGCGCAACGGCGCCATCCCGGCTGGTTGTCCGGGTGAATCAAGGAACCTTGGCCGCCCCGACATCGACTGCGCGCATCCAGGTCATCGACAACTCCGGCACGCCGACGATCGTGATGGTGACGCTCAACATCGCCACCGCCGCGCCCCAACTTCTTGTGGTACCGGACACCCTGCATTTCTCGGCTCGCGCCGGGGCGCCTGGGACACTCGTCGAAACGTTGGGCATTCGGAGCATTGGCGGCGGCGGCCCCATCAGCTTCAGCACGTTTGTGCAGGACAACAGTTCGTGGATCACCGGGATCACTCCGGCATCCGGAACGACTGTTCCCAACTCCACAGTCTTCCTGAAGGTTCAAGTCAACACGCAAGGCTTGCAACAGGGCAGCTATCACGATGTCATTTTGTTCTCGTCGACTGCGGCTACAGTTTCGGTACCGGTAGCTCTCTTCGTCTCGGGATCAGGTGCCATCCTGGATTTGAGTGTCACGGGCATCCGATTCCAAGCTCGTTCCGGCGGCGGATTCTCAAATACGCAGACCGTTCAGGTGTTGGATGTGGGGGATCCGGGTTCCAGCTTCGGATGGACCGCGGCGTTGACCATGGGGTCCCAGTATTTCAGGCTGAGCTCCTCCAGCGGAAATGCTTCTTCATCGACTCCTGGAAGCCTTACGGTTACGCCCACCGCGAGCGCGCTTCAGCGGCCGGCGGGCGGATACTATGCGCTGCTCAAAATCTCCAGTACGCAAGCCTTGAACTCGCCTCTTTACGTAGTTCTGGTTTTGGATTTGGAAGATCCGGCCACGCCCGCTCTTCCGGATCCGAATCCGGCGGGGTTAGTGTTTATCGGACCGGCCGGCCAAGCGATTTCGGCCACACAAAACGTAACGATCAACACCAGCAGCGCGACGGCCGTGCCCTACACCGTAGCGGTGTTAACGGCCGATGGCGGCAACTGGCTGACGATCAATCCATCCACGGGAACAGCTTCCGGCCAAACGCCCGGAGTGGTGACGCTGTCCGTGGATGCGACACAACTGACTCCCGGGATCTACAGCGCGGAAGTCGACATCGCGATGTCCGGAGCCTTGCGTTCGGTGAACATCACGTTGATCGTTCAACCTTCCGGAAGCTCTGTGACTGCAAGAGCCGAGAAACCAAGAGCCAGTGGTTGTGCGCCTTCCGCGTTGGCTCTAACAGAAGTTGGGTTGGTCAATAACTTCTCGGTTCCGGCCGGATGGCCGGCCGCGCTGACGGTCCGAGTGAACGACGATTGCGGAAATGCCGTTTCCAACAGTTCCGTGACGGCGGACTTCTCCAACGGCGACGCGTCGTTGATGCTAAATGGAACGCAGCCAGGCACCTATACGGCGACTTGGCAGCCTGGCGCGGTTTCATCGCAGATGCAGGTGACGATCCAAGCTCAATCCACCACGCTAAAGCCAGCGGTAGCGCAACTGATCGGCACGATTAATCAGAATCAGAACGCCCCGCCGGTTATATCCGAGAACGGGACGGTGAATACGTTCAATCGTGTTCCTGCTGGAGCCCTTGCTCCTGGAATGATCGTTGAAGTATACGGAACTGGTCTTGCCACCACGAAAGGCAATCCAGGCGGGCTTCCGCTGCAAACGGCGTTCGAAGGGACCAGTATTATCGTGGGTCCCTACCAAGCGCCGCTTTATTACGTGAGCGGGAATCAGGTCAACGTGCAGTTCGACAGTGAGCTGACGCCGAACCAGCAATATCCTGTGATTGCCGTTTTGAACGGAGCATTGTCGGTACCTGTGATGACGGACATTTCTCCGATTCAGTTGGGTGTGGCGGCACAGGACAATGGCCTCGTGATCGCGCAACATGGCGTGGGTTCCGCTTACGTTACGGAATCCAACCCGGCGAAACAAGGCGAGGTGGTTGTGATTTATCTATCCGGCATGGGGGCGACAACGCCCGCAGTGAAATCCGGCGAACCTGCTCCCGGTGGTCCGAATCTGGCGAAGGCATCGGTGCAACCGACCGTCACTTTGAACGGACAAGCCGCAATCGTACAATTTGCTGGATTGACTCCCGGATTCGTCGGCCTCTATCAAGTGAATTTCGTGATTCCGAGCAATGCTGGAACCGGCGATCTCACACTGATCGTGAAGCAGAACAACGTATCTTCGAACGCGACGCGAATTCCGGTCTCGAAATAGCCTCAGCGGTCAGGCGTCAATAAGTTCCGCGCGCCGCAGGCCGGACATAAATAGGCTCGAAAAACAAACCGGTATCTCCGGACCAGCTTCTGGTGCAGCAGCCAGGCGGAAGAGTGCCCACAGCCGCATGCAACGCAGACATTGCTCCAGGATTCCTGTTCCACTTCTTCGCCGACATTGCCGAAATAGAAAGCCCATCCGTACGCGCTGGTGCGAGTGTGGAAGACGCGATCGAAGAGACGAGTGGCGTAGCTCAGCCAGACAATGGACGCGCGGCTGCCATTCCCGATCACGCGGAGCCGCCAGGACGTTCCTTGGGGAAAGTAGTAACGGTTCAAATATTCGAAAGAGGAATAGAGCGGGCGGCAGGCGGCGAGTGGAACACCGGTGGAGTTCGTGATCTCGGCCGCTAGAACTTCGGCGGAACCAAACGGATTGACGTGGCCGCTGGCCTCCCTATAGATCCACCGAAAAAGGCGGTGCAATTACGGCGTCGAACGAATCATCGGGAAAAGGCAGCCGGCTTGCGTCCGCCTGCATGAAGCCTTCGCACGTATGCGGAGCGGGCGCTTCCAGATCTATGCACACGACTCTGGCACCGGGGCAGAGGTGCAGCGGGAAGCTGCCGGTCAGAGCGCCGAGATCGAGCACGCGCGCACCGGTTGGCAGATGGCGCAGTATTTCGATCATGCGAAAATCGCTCGCATTTCACTAATTGTAGCGCTCGGATTTTGCTAATCGAAACGGGATGGGCGGTACGGTTCTAGACAATTGATGCGCACGCCCTCCAGAATTTCCATCGCCGCGAGTTCTCCGATGAATGGGGCGAGCGTAACGCCGCTGTGAGTGGCGGCGATGTAGAGGTTGGGGCAGGCTCGAGCAAACCCGAGAATCGGATATTCATCCACCGGCATTACCCGATGACCAACCGTTACATGCTCGATGGGAATATTTTTAATCTGCGGCAAGTAACGCACGACGTTTTTGCGAATTTCCTCTGCCTGTTCCACGCTAGCTTCTGTTATCGCTGTGCCCACGCCCGCAACGATCGGCCCGCCGGCGACGATCCGGCCGTTCGATGATTGTTTGAAATGCGTGCCGGGAGCGAGCACCACGCGATCAATCAGCCGGACGGTTGGAGCGGTGTGAATCAGCACGCCGGGTGAATCTTTGAGCGGAACGTGAACGCCAGCCGATCGTGCGAGCGGCGGCGATCCGACGCCACAGGCCAGCACAAACGCGTCCGCTTCGATCGAGCCGTCCGTGGTTTCGACGCTTTGCACGCGGCCGCTCCCGGTTCGAATGCCTGTAGCCTGGCAACGGAATCGGATGTCCGCGCCTAAGCGCCGCGCGTGCGCCAGCAGCACGGTCAACGCTTCCAGCGGATCCACGGCGCCTTCGGATTCACTAAAGCATCCGGCGCCGATTTCGCCCGCCGACACCTCGGGCAACAGTTGCCTGGTGTCCGAAATTGATTGGAGAGGGTAACCCCATTTCTGATGATTGCGGACGTTCGACCGCAATTCATCCGCTTCCGGCCCCGGCGGGAGCCAGCAGACGGATCCGCCCCATTGCACGCACGGCTCGCCGCCGAGTTCGGCTTGAAGGCGATGCCAGGCCGCGATGCCGGACTGGTTCAAATCAAAATACGCACGCGGGCGCTTTGAAAACGTAGCGTTGATCCAGCCGAGCGACTTTCCGGTTGCGCCAGCGCCGGGTTCCGCGGCATCGAGAATCGTAACGCGCGCGCCGCGTTTTGCGAGACGATATCCGATGGATGCACCGATGATGCCCGCGCCGGCGACGACGATGTGAGTCAATTTCATGTTCGATGGTACAAAAGGTGGTCACCGGGGTGCCGAAACCGGCATTCTGTGGGCGTGAGCCGCTCGCCGCGGGTGTTAAAATTGAGTTCGTCCACATGGAACGTATCGCCAAATCGCTTGCGAGATTGAAATTGTCGGACTCGATCACCACCGAAGAACTCGCTCGGGCTGCCTGGGTGGCGGCCGTCGGTAAGCGGATCGCCGCAAAGGCAACGGCGAAGGCTCTGGTGCGCAATTCGCTGGTCATTGAAGTGGAAGACACTGTCTGGCGCGCCAATCTGTTTCAGCTTCGCTTTCAGATACTCGGAAAACTAGCCGAGGTTCTCGGCAGCGGCATCGTGCAGGACTTGGAATTTCGCGTTCCCACGACACGGCGCCCACCGCAGCCTGCGCTGAGCCTCAACGAAAAGCCTTCCAGTGACGAAGCCGACGGAATCCCGGACCGCGGGATGCGCATCCTATACAAACAGGCGAGGAAAAAGGCGTCCGCGTGAAGATCACCGAGAAGGAAGTTCGCTATGTCGCTGACCTGGCGAACTTGAAACTCACAGGCGAAGAAATCGGCAGGCTTTCCAAAGACCTGGACGAAATCCTCACGCACATTGATACGTTGAACGAGCTCGACACGTCTAAGGTGCAGCCCATGGCGCAAGTCTTGTACGATGCCGAGGAAAACTCCACACTGCGCGAGGATCGCGAGCGGCCCTGCCTGGACAACAACGCTGCTTTGGCTAACGCGCCGCTGGCGGGGGCTGGATATTTCAAGGTTCCGAAGGTCATTGAGCGATGAGCGCGATCTCATCCGGCGTTGCCGCGCTCACCATCCAGGACGTTCGCAAGGGTTTGGCCGCGCGCGATTTCAGCGCGGTGGAACTGGCGCAATCAGCACTCGAATTTGCGCAAGCCGAAAACTCCAAGACCAACGCGTATCTGCATTTTTCGCCGGAGCGTGCGCTTGCAGCGGCCGAACGTGTGGATCGGAAGCTCAAAGCGGGCGAGGATCCGGGAGCGCTGGCCGGCGTGCCGATCGCGATCAAGGACGTCATCGTTACCAAGGGCGTTCGCACCACTTGCGGTTCGCGATTGTTGGAACGCTATATTCCCCCCTACGATGCAACTGCAGTGATCCGCCTCGAGCAAGCGGGCGGGGTGATTCTCGGAAAAACGAATTGCGACGAGTTCGCCATGGGCTCGTCAAACGAAAACTCGGCTTACGGGCCGGTGAAGAATCCGGTGGCGCTCGATCGCGTGCCGGGCGGATCGAGCGGTGGGTCGGCGGCCGTTGTCGCGCAAGGAACTGCCGTCGCTGCGCTCGGTTCCGACACGGGCGGCAGTGTCCGTCAGCCCGCCTCTTTTTGCGGGGTCGTGGGCGTGACTCCGACCTATGGCCGCGTGTCGCGCTACGGACTGGTTGCCTTCGCCAGCTCGCTCGATCACATCGGACCGATGGCGCGAACCGTCCCCGATGCCGCGTTGCTGCTTCAAAGTATCGCCGGACGCGATGAATGCGACGCAACTTCCGCCTTCGCACCCGTGCCCGATTACATTGCCGCGCTGAATGGAAACGTGACGGGCGTGAAGATCGGCCTGCCGAAAGAATATTTCGAAGGATTGGCAAGCGAAACAGGCGACCGCATCGCCAAGGGTGTCGAATTGCTTCGAAAGCTGGGCTGCGAAGTCCGCGAGATCAGTCTGCCGGCCACGAAGTACGCTGTCGCCTGCTACTACATCATCGCGACGGCGGAAGCCAGCTCGAACCTGGCGCGGTACGATGGCGTCCGCTACACCACCCGCGTCGAAGCCGAAACTTTGAGCGACATGTACCGGGCAACGCGCGGCGCCGGATTCGGAGCCGAGTGCAAGCGGCGCATCATGCTCGGGACATACGTTCTGAGCCACGGCTACTACGATGCTTATTATCTGAAAGCGCAAAAGGTGCGCGCGCTGATCGCTGACGATTTTCGGCGGGCGTTTTCCGAAGTGGATGCAATCGTTGCGCCGGTGTCGCCCTTCCCGGCTTTTAAAATCGGAGAGAAGATCGACGATCCGCTGGCTATGTATCTATCCGACATTTACACCATCACGGGCGATCTGGCCGGCATCCCTTGCATGAGCGTTCCGTGCGGAAAAACCGCGGAAGGCTTGCCCGTGGGCATGCAAATTCTGACCAAACATTTTGACGAAACGGGAATGTTCCGTCTCGCCGACGCTTATGAAAAGGCCGGCGGATTCGCCGGTTAACCACAAAAAAGAGGAGACTAGAATGCCTTTCACCGTTCCCCCGCTGCCCTATGCGTTTGATGCGCTGGAGCCCTACATCGACAAACAGACCATGGAAATCCACCATGACAAACACCATGGCGCTTACGTCACGAATCTGAACAAGGCGCTGGAGCAGGCCCCGGATCTCCAGGACAAGCCCATCGAAGCGCTGCTTGCGAACAACTGCGCGATTGTTCCAGACGCCATCAAGACCGCGGTCCGGAACAACGGCGGCGGCCACATCAATCACAGCATGTTCTGGACGATTCTCGCCCCCAACGCCGGTGGGAATCCAAGCGGTAACGTAGCGCAAGCCATTAACGGCGCCTTCGGTAGCTTCGATCAGTTCAAGGAAAAATTCAACGCGGCAGCCACCACGCGATTCGGTTCCGGTTGGGCTTGGCTGCTAAAAACCGGAAGCGGCGTCGAAATCACTTCCACCGCCAATCAGGATTCACCGGTGATGGAAGGTAAGTTTCCAGTGATGGGCTTGGATGTTTGGGAGCATGCGTATTATCTGAAGTATCAGAACCGCCGCCCCGAGTACATCGCTGCATGGTGGAACGTAGTGAACTGGGCGGAAGTTGAGAAGCGGTTTAACGCTGGGAAGTAAGGTTTAGCCACGGATGCACGCGGATAGGAACTTTTGTTATCCGTGTGCATCCGTGGCTATTGTTTTGCAGATCGACGGCGCCGTGACTCGCGAATGATACTTGCGTACAGGGACATCGTACTGTAATATTCAATTGAAAAATGGAATCTGTCCTTGAGCTCGATGACGTCTCAAAGGATTATCCGGCGCATCGGGCCGTAAACGCCGTCTCGCTCAGCGTTGCGCGCGGAGAGTTCTTCTCGCTGCTCGGACCTTCCGGATGCGGCAAGACGACGACACTTCGCATGGTGGCGGGTTTCGAAGATCCCAGCACCGGTCGAATCCGGCTGAATGGCGCTGAAATCGAGCATTTGAAGCCTTACCAGCGCAACGTCAGCACCGTGTTCCAGAACTACGCGCTGTTTCCGCACCTCACCGTGCGGCAAAATATCGAATTCGGATTGCGGCGCCGCGCGGAGAATCACATCGATCAGCGGGTGAAAAAAGTTTTGGAGCTGGTGCAACTCACGGGCAAGGAATCGCGTCTGCCTTCGCAGCTTTCCGGTGGCGAACGGCAGCGTGTGGCGTTGGCGCGCAGCTTAGTACTGGAACCTGACGTTCTGCTTTTGGACGAGCCGCTCTCAGCGCTCGACCCGAACCTGCGCAAGCAGGTTCGCGCAGAGTTGAAGAACATCCAGCGCCAAACCGGCATCACTTTTTTGTTTGTGACTCATGACCAGGAAGAAGCCTTGTCTTTGTCGGACCGGCTCGGTGTCATGAGCGGCGGTGAGCTACAGCAAGTAGGAACACCCGAGGATCTTTATCTGCGCCCGCAAACGCGTTTCGTCGCATCGTTTCTCGGATTGGTGAATTGGATCGACGGTATCGGCGTGCGCCCCGAAGCTACGCGCGTCACCAAAGATCCAAACGAAGCGGGACCCCGCGCACGCCCTGCCAAGGTGGTGCAGTCCACGTTCCTGGGCAACTGCGTTCACGTGGAAGCCCGCATGAACGAAGGCCAGACGGTGGTCGCGGAAGTGTCGCGGCTGGGCGAGAGCTTCAGCGAAGGCGAAGCGGTGGATGTGTGGTGGCAGCCCGACGACGAGCTGACTTTTGCCAGCGATAAGCAGACCGCAAAATGAACCGGCTCCGGGCCTGGTTCCTGGCACCCACCTGGGCCGTGATGCTGACCCTGTTCGCGGCGCCGCTCGCCATCATCCTCGCATACAGCCTGCTGACTCGCGGAACTTGGGGCGGAATTTCGCAGCCCTGGACGCTCGAAAGCTACCAGCGGCTGATTGATCCCATTTATCTTGGAATTGTGTGGCGCTCGTTCTGGATCGCGGGCGCGTCCACAGTTCTCTGCCTGCTGCTCGGATTTCCGCTCGCGCTGTTTATCTCCCGGTCCGGCAAGCGCAAGAATCTCTATCTGAGCCTGGTGATTCTTCCCTTCTGGACCAGCTTCCTGGTCCGAACCTACGCCTGGATGTTTCTGCTGCGCGACACCGGGCTCATCAACACGTTTCTGCAAAAGCTCGGCTTGATTCATGATCCACTGCCGCTGCTGTATAACGACGGCGCGGTGATTCTTGGGCTCGTCTATGGATATCTGCCATTCACGGTGCTGCCTTTGTACGCAACGCTGGAGCGGCTGGATCGCAATCTGCTGGAAGCGGCGGCGGATTTGGGCGCGAAACCGTGGGTGGCATTAACGCGCGTGGTGATTCCGCTTTCAGCGCCCGGGATTCGCGCCGGAGCCATCCTGGTTTTCATCCCGTGCCTCGGCGCGTATCTCACACCCGACCTGCTGGGCGGCGGGAAAACGGTGATGATCGGCAATCTGATCCAGAATCAATTCACCACCGCGCGCGATTGGCCGTTTGGGTCGGCCGTCTCGCTCACGTTGATGGCGATTGTCCTGGTGTTGCTGCTGGTATTCGTGCGGCGCGATGAAGGCGGATTGGTGTGAAAACGCTCTCCATCTACGCGGTATCGGCCTATCTTTTTCTCCATCTGCCCCTGCTGATCCTCGCTGGATTCAGCTTCAACGAATCCAAGTTCACCGTGTGGCAGGGATTTTCACTCAACTGGTATCGCGCCGCG
>DATGIH010000332.1:0-4609 GCA_035295865.1 Bryobacteraceae bacterium | reverse complement strand
GGACTTTCGCGGCGGATCGGCGATCGTCAGCGGAGGCTTAATATTTACGGTACTTGCGATCAATGCGGTGGGCCGTGCGCCGGTGTCGAACCCGATTCCAACGGCGGGAGGTTCTAGCGACCCACCGGAGGCAGCCGGCTCGGGCTGTGTTGTGGGAATCGGCGTGGAACGATCCGCAGGCGGATGAAAGATCGGCCGTGCGGTGCTGCTCGGCGCGCGCGAAGACGTCTGCTGCGAACTCGCAGGCGGCGGCTCGATTGGCCGCACCGTTGGACCGACTGTCACCGTGTGCCAATGGAAATCGGGTAAGTGGTCGCCGTAGAGGAGGGGGATTAGAATCATCCCACTTACTGCGACTAACTCCATAGTTAGTGAGGCGAGTAAGCTCCACGACTTATTCGGCCGGTTGTCGATGAGTATGGATTGTTCGAACACGTTTCTATAGACACCACCGTTGTCCGATTGTTCCTGGCTTTCGGGGAAGCGCCGGGAAAACGGCGTGTGCCGATATTTCGGCTCGGCACCTGTCTGCATGTCATTGAAAATAGGCTTTGTTTGAGTGGTTCGTCGCGTGCAGTCTTTAGACTGGCGGAGAAGAAGGATGCTAAAGATCACGATTCACGCGAGTGACGAGGCGTTGACCTTCCAGGTGGAAGGCAAGTTAGTGGGCGCATGGGCGGTAGAGCTGGAAGAGGCTTGGGTGAAAGAATCGTCCGTGCATAATCGGAAAGCATTTATTGTGGATCTTACCGAGACTTTATACATCGATGAAGAAGGAAAGCGCGTGCTGGCGCGACTCTTTCGCGAGGGCGCGTTTTTCAAAACGTCCGGAACCATGACTAGCAGCATTGTGGATGAGATCACGGGCAAACGCAGGATGAAGCGGCTGCAAACGTTGAGTAAACCGTTGTTGTTTCTGCTGGCGGCGGCCAGTATCGCGCGGAGCGCCGATCTGCAACCGCTGCGGCTGACATTGCATGACGCGGTTCAGATGGCGCTCAAGCAGAATCCGCAAGTCCAGATCGCGAACCTGAATATCGCTCAGAGCCAAGAGAATCAGAATTCGGCGCGATCCGGGTTGCTGCCGCAGGTCAATTTCCAAGGGTCGGAATCGGTGCATCGGATCAACCTGGCGGCGTTCGGAATAAAAAGTGCTCAATTTCCCGGGCACGTTGGGCCGTTTTGGCTGGTTCAGGGTGGGCCATCGGGTTCGTTTCCGCTGTTCGATTTTACAGCCTGGAGACGATGGCAGGCATCCAAAGAGAGTGTCGCGGGGACGCGGGCGCAGGAATTAACGGTGCGAGAGGAAAACGTACAGCTGGTGGTGTCGCAGTATTTGGGCAGCTTGCGCAGCGCGGCGGATGTGAAGGCGGCGCGCTCGCGGGTGGAGCTTTCCAAAGCGCTGTTCGACCAAGCGAGCGATCTGCAGAAGAATGGCGCGGGCACGGGCATCGACACGCTGCGAGCGAATGTCGAGTATCAGAATGAGAAGCAGCGGCTGATCGCGGCCGAAACCACATTGAAGACATCGCTCTACGGATTGGCGCGGCTGCTGAATCTCGATCCGCATCAGCCGGTGGAGTTAGCCGATGAATCGGTGTTCTTTCACACGCCGGAATACGCCGCCGATGAAAGCATCGAGCGAGCGTGGGAGGAGCGGCCGGAGATGAAAGCGTTAGCATCACAGATCCGCTTCGCCGAACTGGACAGGAAACGCGTCGAAGCGGAACGGTTGCCGAAGTTAAGCCTGGCGGGATCATGGAACCTTCAGGGCTTGACGCCGACTTCGGTGATTCCGGTTTACGATTTCAGCGTGAATTTGGACGTTCCGTTGTACACGGGCGGGCGCATCAAAGCCGAGACCGCGTCGGCGGGGATCGAGTTAAAGAAGCTGGCGCAGCAGCGGGACGAGCTGCGCAATCGCATCGCTCTGGAAGTGAAGACCGCGATCGCCGAGTTGGAGTCGGCGAAAACAGAAGTGGAAGTCGCCAATCTCAGCGTGGATTTAGCGCAGCAGGAAGTAACGCAGGCGCGCGACCGGTTTCAGGCCGGGGTGGCCAACAATATTGAGATTGTGACCGCGCAGGACGAGTTATCCCGGGCCAATGACAATCAGATCGGGGCGTTGTATCGCTACAACCAGGCCCGCGCCGACCTGGCGCACGCCACCGGCCAGATGGAAACTTTGTATGCCAAGTGAGGGGAAGCAGATGGAATCGAAAACGCTGGATTACGAAACGGACCGGGAACTGCCGGAGATTGCACGCGAAGCGGCGCGCGAGCCGCAAGGCGGGCGCAAGCGGCAATTCAACCGGAAGCTCGCCATCGGCGGCGTGGTGTTGCTGATCGCCGCGGCCGGAGTGTTTCTCTGGGTTCGCAGTTGGAATCATATTTCCACCGATGACGCGCAGGTGGATGGGCACATTGTGCCAGTGTCGTCGAAGATCTATAGCAACGTCACGGAAGTTCTGGTGAATGACAACCAACAGGTGAAAAAGGGGCAAGTTCTGGTGCGGCTGGATCCGCGGGATTATCAAGCGAAAGTCGATCAAGCGCGGGCGGCGGTTGCGGTGGCGGAGAGCCAGGCGCAGGGAGCAAGCGTCGGGGTCCCGCTGATCCGCGAGACCACGCAAAGCAGCACTTCGAGCGCCGAGGCGGAACTGGGCGCGGTACAGGCCGATTACGAACAGGCGAAGGCGGATTACGAGAAAGCCGCGAATGCGGACGTGGCCTGGGCCCGTTCCAACATTGTGACGGCGCAGGCGACATACGATCGCGCGAAAGCGGATCTGGATCGCATGAAGCCGCTGGTGGACAAGGCCGAGATTTCGCGCCTCCAATATGATTCGTATGTCGCGGCGGCGCGAGTGGCCGAGAGCGAGCTCAAGGCATCGCAGGATAAGCTGGCCGGGGCCGAGCAAAACGCGCAAATGAAAAAGGCCGCGATGCTGGCCGCGCAAGCGCGGATTACGCAAAGCCGCGCCGGAGTGATTGAAGCGCAAGCCAATCAGAAACAGGTGAGTGTCCGGACGGCGGATGCGGCGTCGGCGGCGGCGAATGTGACGCTGGCGCGTGCAAACCTGGAGACGGCCGAGTTGAATCTCAGCTATACGACGGTGGTGGCGCCAATCGATGGGGTGGTCACGCGGAAATCGGTGGAAGTAGGACAGATTGTCCAGCAAGGCCAGAGCATGCTGGTGCTGGTTCCGCTGAACGACGTCTGGGTCACCGCGAATTACAAAGAGACTCAGCTGCGCGGCGTTGTTCCGGGGCAGAAAGCCGAAATCAAGGCGGATCTCACGGGCCAAACGTATCCGGGCCACGTGGATTCAATCGCCGGCGCGACAGGAACTCGCCTGAGCCTGCTGCCTCCGGAAAATGCGACGGGAAATTACGTGAAGGTGGTCCAGCGAATTCCGGTAAAGATCGTGCTCGATCCGATTGAGGGCGGCAACAATATTCTGCGGCCGGGCATGAACGTGGAAGCGACGATTATCACGAAGTAAATGGCGACGCAGGTACTCGATATCGCGACTCCGGCGGAAAAGCCGGCAATCAATCCGTGGGTGATCGCGGGCGTGGTGATGCTCGCGACGTTCATGGAAGTGCTGGATACCAGCGTGGCCAACGTGGCGCTGCCGCACATTGCGGGGAGCCTGGCGTCGACGCCGGATGAATCCACGTGGGTGCTGACGGCTTATCTGGTGGCGAACGCGATCGTGCTTCCGCTCAGCGGGTGGTTCTCCACGCTTTTCGGGCGGAAGCGCTTCTACATGACGTGCGTGCTGCTGTTTACCATCAGCTCTGCGTTGTGCGGGCTGGCTCCCAGCCTGGGCATGCTGATTCTGTTCCGTGTGCTGCAAGGGTTGGGAGGCGGGGCGCTGCAGCCGGTTTCGCAGGCGATCCTGCGCGAGACATTCCCACGTGAAAAGCAGGGCATGGCGATGGCGGTGTACGGGATGGGCGTGGTGTTGGCGCCGGTGGTGGGTCCGACGCTGGGCGGCTGGATCACCGACAACTACACCTGGCGTTGGATTTTCCTGATCAACATCCCGGTTGGGATTTGTTCGCTGCTGCTGACGTCGCTGCTGATTTTCGATCCACCCTATCTGGTACGGAAAACGTTGAAGGACGGCATCCGGATCGATTACATCGGCCTTGGACTGCTGGCGGCAGGGCTGGGCGCGCTCGAAATTACGCTGGATGAAGGACAGCGCAACGATTGGTTTTCGTCGGGCGCTATCGTTGCTTCCACGATCATTGCGATTGTGGCGCTTATTTCCGTAGTGCTCTGGGAGCTGCGGCAGAAAGATCCTGTGGTGGATTTTCATTTGCTGAAAGACCGGAATTTCGCGATCTCGACGCTCACCATGTTCATGCTCGGATTCGTGCTGTATGGAAGTACCACGGCTCTGCCGTTATTTCTGCAAACGCTGCTCGGTTACACGGCCATGCAAAGCGGAATGGCGCTATCACCGGGAGGCGTTGCGATTATGGTGATGATGCCCGTGGTGGGTTTTCTGATGGCGAAGATTGAAGCGCGCTGGCTGGTGATTTTCGGATTGCTGATTTCTGCCTACGGGCTTTTTCAGATGACGGAGTTCGATCT
>DATGIH010000331.1:0-54797 GCA_035295865.1 Bryobacteraceae bacterium | reverse complement strand
CCAAACCGGCCGTAGCGCTATTTGGGGCCTGATGGACGCCGTGAGCCAGCAGTACCGGCTGCCTGGGCGCAAGTCGATTTTGTTCTTCTCCTCCGGCTTTGGCGTTCCGCAAGGGATGGAGGAGCCGTGGCGCGTTCTCATCAGCACCGCAAACCGGTTCAACGTGACTTTCTACTCCATCGACGCACGCGGCCTGAACACAACCGCCATGAACCAGGCGGCGGTCTCACAACTACGCGACGCCACCGGCGCCGTCCGGGCGGACCAACGGAGAGGAAACGGACTGGTGACGCCCGCCATGGCGCAGGCCATGGATACGGCCATCAACAGCGGCAAGGCGAACACGCAGGATACGCTGGCGGAATTGGCGCAATCCACCGGCGGCATGCTGATCGCGAACACCAACGATTTCCGCGATCAGTTGAAGAAGGTCAGCGAAGATATTGAAACGTATTACGAGGTGACCTACGATCCGCAGATCGATCAGTACGACGGTGCGTTTCACAAGATTGAAGTGCGCGCCCTCCGCGCGGGGCTTCGAATTCAAGCGCGGTCGGGTTACTTTGCGCTTCCGCCATCCACCGGAAACGGCGAAGTCATTCTGGCGCCCTATGAATTGACGCTTATGCAATCCTTGACCGCCAGCCGCTTGCCCCACGCCTTCCCATTTCATTCCGCCGGGATGCATTTCCGAGGCGCGGGGAATACGCCTGAGGTGAGTGTGGTTTTGGATGTTCCGGCCGGAAACATGACTCTGAAACAGGCCAATCCGAGTGCCCCATACGAAGGCGGCATCGCATATCTGGCGCTGATTCGGAATTCAACAGGAGAAGTGGTCCACAAATTTCGCGGCGAGGTGCCGCTCGCGGCCACTCCCGAGCAGTTGGCCGCGTTCAAGGAAAGTCACTTCGTCTACAATCAGCACCTGTCCCTCAGGCCGGGACGCTATACGCTCGAGACGGCCGTCTCCGATAAAGCCGACGGCCGGACCAGCGCGCGCAAATCCGTTTTCGTGGTTCCAGGCGAAGGGCCGGGACCAGGCATCAGCAGCGTCGCACTCGTTCGAAGCATTCGGGACAAGAACGAAAACAGTTCCGGCGAGGATCCGTTCCTGATCTCCGGCAAATTAGTGACGCCCGCCATCAGCCCGTCTTTCAACAAGACGGACACGGACCGGTTGTCTTTTTATCTGGTGATCTATCCCGATAAAGCAGAGTCCAAGAAGGTGCAGCTTTCGATGCAGTTCAGCAAAGATGGCGAGCCGCTGGGCGCCGGATCGCCGCCGTTGCCGGAGCCCGATGCCGAAGGCCGCATCCAATACATCGCCACGGCGCCCGCCGACAAACTGGAGCCGGGAAATTATCAAGTGGTTTTCATCGTTACGCAAGGGGACAAAGTCGCGCAGGAATCCGCCACTTTCACCCTGCAATGAACTTCGGATCGCGCTATACGCGGAGAGAGTGGCTGTGGCTCACGGGTGCCGGAGCTTTGCGTCTTTCGGCAGCGCCGGAAGAGGCCACCGCGCCGTTGTTCGTCGAGATTCCTGCTAAATCCAGCGGCATCGCGTTTGTTCACGATGCCGCCATGTCGCAACGCCGCCATTTGCCCGAAACAATGGGGGCCGGCGTGGCGTTTCTCGACTACGATAACGACGGCTGGATGGATCTGTATTTCGTGAATGCCGGTCCTTGCGATTTCTACACGCCGTCGAAACCGGTGCGGAACGCCTTGTACAAGAACAATCGCGATGGTACGTTTACCGATGTCACCGAGAAGGCGGGCGTGAGCGGCGGAACTTTCGGGATGGGAGTGGCGGTGGGGGATTTCGACAATGACGGATGGCCCGACCTGTTCATCACATCGTACGGAAAGTGCATTCTCTATCAAAACAATCGCGACGGCACTTTCCGCGACGTGACGGCAAAGGCCGGCCTGTCGACGCCCGGTTGGACCACGAGCGCGGTTTGGTTCGACTACGACAACGATGGAAAGCTGGACTTGTTCGTTTGCAGCTTTGTGGATTATTCGCCTGCGCATCGAGTGGGTTGCGGCAACAATTCGCTCGGCAAATATTATTACTGCATTCCCAAGGTGTTTCAGCCGACGCGAAGTTTTCTCTACCACAACAATGGCGACGGCACATTCACGGAGGTGGGGAAGAGCACCGTCATCGGAAAGACACTGGGCAAGGGCCTGGGCGTAGTGGCTGCCGATATCAATAACGACGGCCGCATGGATCTGTTCGTCGCCAACGACACGGTGCAAGACTTTTTGTACGTGAATCGTGGGCCGGGCCCGAATGGCACATGGAAGTGGGACGAAGTGGGATTGGACGCCGGCGTGGCATTCAGCGAGAACGGAAAGGCGCGGTCCGGAATGGGAGTTGACGCAGCCGATGTCAACAATCGCGGCTGGCAGGATCTGTTTGTCGCAAATGTAGACCAGGAGATGTTCTCGCTTTATCGAAATAACAAGGACGAAACGTTCCAGGACATTTCAGCGACGCAAGGAGTGGCTCAGGCGACGCGCTTGCTCAGCGGATGGGGGCTCAAGTTTTTCGATTTCGATAACAACGGAAGCGTGGACCTGATTCTGGCGAACGGTCATCCGGACGATATGATCAACGAATACGCGCTGCAGGTGAAATGGAAGGAGCCTTTGCTGCTCTTCCGCCAGGACGAAAATGGAAAACTGAACAACGTCAGTTCGCATGGCGGGACAGCGTTTGCGCGCGACTTCAATGCACGCGGGCTTGCGGTCGGCGACTTCGATAACGACGGCGCGTTGGATGTGCTGATTTGCGTGAACGGTGATGCGCCTTTGCTGTTAAAGAACAATGCCGCCAAGGGCAACAATTGGCTCGGATTGACGCTGGAGGGCGTGACGTGCAACCGTGACGCCATCGGGGCCAAGATCGCATGGAAGGCCGGGGGCAAGCAGTGGACCCGTTCTAAGAACTCCGGCGGGAGTTACCTTTCCTCGCATGATCCACGCGAGGTTTTGGGAATTGGCAACGCCGCAGCGATCGATGAGTTGGAAATCCGTTGGCCTGGGCCCAGCAAAAAAATCGACACGTTCACAAAACTGCCGATCAACCGGTACATCCGGATCGTGGAAGGAAAGGGAATTGCCGGCTGACTCCAGAGTGAACCGTTTCTCACGCAGAAGCTTTCTGGCAGCTGCCGCCGGATGCGGCATATCCGGCTTGAGCCGGGCGGCGGGCGCCCCCATCTTCGAAGAGATATCGCCGGAAAAGAGCGGCATCCGTTGGATTCACGACAACGCAATGTCGCCCGATCATTACTTGCCAGAAACCATGGGCCCGGGCTGCGCTTTTCTGGATTACGACAACGACGGATGGATGGACATTTATCTGGTCAATAGCGGTCCGTCGGATTTCTTTAAACCTTCCAAGCCGATTCGCAACGCGCTTTACAAGAACAATCGCAATGGAACATTCACCGACGTCACTGAAGCAGCGGGCGTGGGCGGCGGCACCTTCGGGATGGGCGTCGCGGTGGGCGACTACGATAACGACGGATGGCCGGATATCTTTGTCACCGCTTACGGAAAATGCATCCTGTATCAAAACAATCGCGACGGAACATTCCGCGATGTCACGGAGAAAGCGGGAGTCGCGACGCCGGGCTGGACCACCAGCGCGGTCTGGTTCGATTACGACAATGACGGCCTGCTGGATCTGTTCGTGTGCAGCTTCGTGGATTACGGAACCACACAGCACTTCTCATGCGGGGACAATAAGCTGGGCAAGCATTACTACTGCATCCCGCGAGTGTTCCGGCCTACGCATAATTTCCTGTATCACAACAACGGCGACGGCACCTTCACGGAAGTAAGCCGCGGCACCGACATCGAGCGAGCTCTCGGCAAAGGCTTGGGAGTGGTCGCCACCGACGTGAACAACGATGGGCGCATGGACCTCTTCGTTGCCAACGATACGGTGCAGAATTTTCTGTTCATGAACCGGGGCGGCGGCAAATGGGAGGAGATCGCGATCTCGGCCGAAGTCGGTTTCAGCGTGAATGGGCAACCGCGTTCCGGCATGGGGGTGGACGCCGCCGATTTCGACGGAGACGGTTGGGAAGATCTCTTCGTAGCGAACGTGGATCATGAAATGTTCTCGCTGTACCGGAACAAACATGACGAAACGTTCGCGGACGTAGCGTACGCCAACAGCGTCGCGCAAGCAACCAGCCTGCTGAGCGGCTGGGGGCTCAAATTCTTCGATTACGATAACGATGGACTCATCGACCTGATCCTCTCGAACGGGCATCCGGACGACATGGTTCAGTCCTACGCTCCTCAGGTCAAATACAAAGAGCCGCTGCTGCTGTTCCACAACGAAGGCGGCACCCTGCACAATGTCAGCGCGAACGGCGGATCGGCTTTCACCCGGACATTTCCGGCGCGCGGTTTGGCGGTGGGGGATTTCGATAACGACGGAAGGTTAGACGTGCTGATCGGCAACAATGGCGGCGCGCCGCTGCTGTTGCACAACAATGCCGGCGGCAATCATTGGCTGGGCTTGAAGTTGGTGGGGACCAAAGCGAATCGCGACGCCATCGGCGCTCGCATTACTTGGTCTGCGGGAGGCGTTAAGCGGTCCCGGTTGAAAAACGCCGGCGGCAGCTATCTCTCTTGCCACGATCCGCGCGAGATTTTGGGGTTGGGAGCCGCATCGAAGCTGGATTGGCTCGAAATCCGCTGGCCTGCGCCCAGCAAGCAGGTGGATCGCTATACGGATCTACCGGTGGACAAGTATATGGCGATCACGGAAAAATAGCGCGACAATGCTCATGCTTCGCAAATTGGCCGTGGCAATTCTCGCGATCTGCGCGGTTGGCGGATCGCAAGAGCGGATGACCGAAACGGCTGACCTGAATTTACGTGTGGCTGTGGATCTCGTTCAGGTTGATGCGGTGGTCACGGACTCGCGCGGCAGGCATGTAGCCGGTCTTTCTTCCGCTGATTTCGAACTCTTGCTTGACGGCAAGCCACAAGCCTTAAAGGTTTTCGACTTCGTGAATGTGGAGAAGGGTGGCGTAGCTTCCACTGTTCATCCGGACGGCGTAGGAAAAAGTGATGTGGTCCCTTCCGTGCGTGAGGCTTCGATCAAACCCGCCGATGTGCGGCGAACAGTGGTGTTGTTTGTGGACGATCTGTCCCTTTCCGCGGATCGCGTACCTTTGGTCCGCAAAGCCTTGCATGACCTGGTGGACAAACAGATGCAACCTGGCGACCTGGTGGCGATCGTGCGCGCTAGCGCTGGCCTAGGCGCGTTAAGAGATTTCACCACGGACAAGAATCTGCTTCACGCGGCCGCCGATCAAGTCCGTTGGAATTCCACCGGAAAAGCCGGGATGTCAGCATTTGGATCGGGATGTTGTGACAGCGACCATAGCACATCTACCGGGGAGGAGGAATCGCGATTCAGGGCGGAGCATTTCGCGGCGCTCACAGTGGAATCGCTGAAAAGGCTGGTCGCCGGAATGGCTACTCTGCCTGGACGAAAATCGGTCATCATTCTCGCGAGTGAATTTCCGATGTCGCTTCCCGAATACGACAATGGCCTGGGAATGAACACTTTCAATGGCGCGGGTTCTCCCGAGCCTCTCGGCCTCATGGCGGAACGTATGCTGCGGTTGGCGGATGCCGCAACGCGTGCTTCTGTGGTGTTCTATGCGATCGATACGAAGCTTTTGGCAACTCAGACGGACCTCGACGCGATCAAACCGTCGCTCGGTCAACTTACGGACAATCAAGCGTTGCCAGCAGGCGGAACGAACAACCCAGCGTTGTCGCCAGGTGGGTATGGCATACCAGATGGCCATGCAACGTCTGCCGGGCGGTCTCCGTCTCCGATGCCTGATCCGCAGCTTGGCAACTCGGATTACAAATTTGAACGCGGCGGCGGAATGTTCCTCTCGTCCCAGACCGGTGGTTTCATGCTCTCCGATACCAACGACATCGGCTACGCAATTGAGGAAGTGCTGAGCGATTCCAATAGTTACTATCTGCTTGGATTCGCGCCGCCGGAAGAGGCGTTCCAGCGTTACCCCGGCGGCAAGCCGAGGTTCCATCGCATCACAATCAAGGTGAACAAGCCGGGGCTGCGGGTTCGCTCGCGATCCGGCTTCTTCGGAGAGTTAGACGCCGGAGGAACCGGTCCGGCCGCAGCGGGTGGCGAATTGTTGGCCGCACTCGATTCTCCGTTCCGATCCGACGGCGTAGGCGTTGACGTAAAGTGCGCGTTCCTCAAAGCAGGCCGCAACCTTCCCTCTGTCCGCGTCAGCATGATCGTCAGAGGGCAGGACCTGTCGCTCGAAGGCCCGGTCTACAACCGCTCAGCGATTATCCACCTCCTGGTCCGCGCGTATAGTGTGAACGGTGCGGACCTAGACACTGGCGTGGACAAAACTCTGCGAGTCAGTCTGAATGAGGAAGGCTTTCAGCGCGCGCTGAAATTCGGCCTTGTTTATGCTACGGAAATCGAAGTGGCAAAACCTGGGCCGTACCGCCTCCGAGTGGCTCTTCAGGATGAAGCCAGCGGCCGCATCGGATCCGCGAGCCAATTCGTGGTAGTTCCCAATTTGAACGGCCGTAAATTGGCGCTCTCGGGGCTCATATTCCCTGGCTCGTACGGGACTTCGGACGATATCGTGCCCGCGCCTTCTCCGATTGCGCTGGTTCCCGGCAGCAGCGCGAACTTTGTCTTTGAGATCTTCGGCGCGGGAGATCGTTCAAGGAGTTTGCAATCGCAGGTTCGACTTTTCCGGGATGGGGCCAAAGTGTACGAAGGCCCAGTAGGGCCGTTGCAGGTGGCATCGAAGAGGGTTCATGGAGAGATTTTCGCGAAGGAAGAGCTAAGAATTCCCCCCGAATTGCCGCCCGGCGATTATGCTCTGCAGGAGGAGGTTACGGAGCAAAACACGCGTGGAAAGATCGATCGCGCATTGCAATGGGCCGATTTGCACATAGGCGTCGCCAATTAGAGTGGCCTTGCTGTTTCCCGCATCGAAGTCGATGTGTCCGTGAAGTATGTCACAAAACCGCCGGATAATTTCTGCGGATGGCCATCAGCGTCACGTCGTCGGTAGCGTTGTTGTGGCCTCGGAATATGGCAAGGTCTTCCAGGCAGCAATCTACGAGTGATCGCGGATTGTGTTCGAAGCAGCGGCGCAGGATTTCCTCCACGCGCTCGCAGCCGTAATCGTCATCAGCGCTGTTTTGGGTTTCGGTGACACCGTCGGTATAGAGAACCAGCGTGTCGCCCGGATCGAGCTGATGATGTTCCACATCGTATTCGACATCGCTGAACATTCCGAGCGGCAGGCTGGCCTTTTCGATCTTTCGCACGCCCAATTTGCCCGCGATCAGCGGCGAGCAATGGCCTGCGTTCACCACTTCGAGCGCCCCTTCGGGCGTCACGCGCGCGCAGACCAGCGTCGCAAAGGAGCGACCCGAATTTCCTTCGCACAAAATGCGGTTCGCGCGCTCCATCAGTTCCTTGAGCGAAATATTGCAATGGATCAAACTGCGGAACATGGCGTGCAGTTGCGTCATCAGTAGTGAAGCCGCCACGCCTTTGCCCGACGCGTCGCCCATCAGCAGAAACAGCTCGCCGGCCGGGCATTGGATCACGTCGCAATAATCGCCGCTCACAGGACCCATCGGTTGATAATGGTGCACGATCTCAAAATCTCCGAAGCGCTGCTCGCGCGGCGGCAGCAATCCGGACTGCATACTGGCGGCCAGAACCAGGTCTTGCTCCAACGCGCTGCGCTGATCGCGGCTCAAATGATCGATGCAGAAGCGCGTCAGCGGATCGCAGGCCAAACGGTCGGCTTCAATCGAGTCGTGGCAATATTCGCATACGCCGAACGTTCCGGCTTCGATCCGTTCCAGCGCCGCATCCACCTGATCCAAGAGCGACGTAAGGTGCGGATTGGAGTGCGTTTGGTGAAGTACGGTTGTCAGTTTCTGGCGGCGATCGATGAGCTGATCGCGAGCGTAAGAAGATTCCACCATGACCTGTTCCTGCATCTAATTTGGATGCTGCGATGAGCCGGAAAGATGCTAGACGCGGAAGTTGTCGGCGCGCCAGTTGACGATGGATTTCTTGATGTCCGGCCCAGAGAGATTGTTCTTCAAGGACTTATCGACAACCCCCGCCAGTTCGGCATCCGGGCAAAAGCGGATCGCGATCAATTGTGCTTCCGTTAGTTCGCCGATGCGGGACCTTAGCGGATCGTTCAAAATCGAAGCCAGGCGCAAGCGTTCTTCCAAACGAATCACGCGGTCCTGCGCCTTGAGCGCGCTGGTTCTGGTAAGGAGTGTAGTGACCGGGAGCACCAACGCCATCACCAAAATGGTCCAGGCCGCGAGCGCATCGTAATGCATAACGACGTTAACAATTGCCAGGATCAGCGCGACCGCGCTAACCGGCAATGCCAAAAAGTGAAACGGGGGATGCAGGCGAACATGGTTCGCCATGGTTTGCGCAACTTTTTCAGCCATAGTGGCCTCCTTGTGGTCGAAGGTGTATTCTACTAAGAGGGGGAACGCGCCGTCTGGCCGCGCTCAAACTGCACAATCGAAGTGCGTCTTCTCACCTTGTTTTTGTTGCCTCAACTATGCTAGGGTAACGGTTTTGGGACAGTGGTTTCAGGCGTCTTCTGCCTGATAATCGCTCCTTCTCGGATCGTTAAGTTCCCTCGAAAAAACTGAATGGGCCAAACCTTACAGGCGCTAGGTGGATTACTGCTGCAGGCCATCCCGACCATTTGCCTGCTCCTCATCGTTCACTTTTATTTGAAATTTGTTTTCTTCCGGCCGATGAAAGAAGTTCTGGAAAAACGGCGCGCGGCCACCGAAGGCGCGCGTGAATCCGCGGAGGCCATGCTAAAAAAAGCGGCTGAAAAAGCGGATGCGCTGGATGCCGCATTGCGCAAGGCGCGCGAAGAGATCTATCAGGAAAACGAAGCCACGCGGCGCAAATGGATCGACGAACAGACCGAGCGCCTGGAAGAAGCACGCAAGGAGTCGCGCGCGCGGATTCATCAAGCCAAGATCGAACTCGAAGCGCAGGCTGCAGCCGCGAAAAAATCGTTGGAAGCAACGGCCGAGAGCCTGGCGGAAGACATCACCAAATCGCTGCTGGCCCGGAGGGCATCGTGAGACGCGCACTCCGTATTCTTGGCATCGGTTTTATTTTGATGGCGGCGGTTTTTGCTGAAGAGAAAAAAGAAGCGGAAGCCGGGGATCCGATGCTGGGCTGGAAGTGGGCGAACTTCGCGATTCTCGGCGCTGGTTTGGCCTACATGATCGCGAAAAACGCGCCGCCGTATTTCGCTGCGCGCTCGAAGGAAATCCAACAAGGCATCGCGGAAGCTACCCAAACCAAGCAGGACGCAGAGGCGAAAGCGGCAGCCATCGACCGGCGTATGGCCGCTCTGGAGAGCGAAGTCGCGAAACTACGCGCCGAAGCGAAGGACGAAATCTCGGCCGAAGGCGGACGCATCAGCCGCGAAACGCAGCAGCGCCTGCAGAAAATCCAATCGCAGGGTGAACAGGAGATCGCGTTGATGTCGCGCTCAGCGCAGGACGATCTGCGGAAACACGCCGCGCGGCTTGCATTGGATCTGGCGCAGCAGCGCATCCGCTCACGCATGACCAAAGAGGCGGAAGACGGTTTGCTGGACGCGTTTGTGGCGGATCTGCATCGGCAGTCGGCGGAAGCGAGGAACTAACGCATGGCTTCCGCATTAGCTTATCGCTACGCTCGCGCCCTGGTGGACATCGTCTTACAGCCCGGCTCGCAACTCAAGCCGGAAGATGCCGTCGCGCAACTGCAAGCAGCCGCGAAAATGGTGGCCGATTCTCACGAACTGCGCAACGCGCTTCTCACTCCGGCCATTTCTCCGTCGCGCAAACGAGCGGCGATGGGAAAACTTTTGCAGGAACTCGGCGCCTCCACCGTCATTCGCAATTTCATTTTTGTGGTGATCGACCACAGGCGAATCGCCATGCTGGATGAAATGCGCGAAGCGTTCGAGCTGGCTCTGGAAGAACGATTGGGCTTCGCGCGCGCTGAAGTTGTATCGGCGGCCGCGCTCGACGACAAGCACAAAGCTCAATTGGAATCGGAACTGGCGCGCTTGACCGGAAAACGGATGCGCGTGCATTTTGCCGTGGACCCGGAGCTGTTGGGCGGAGCGGCCGCTCGCATCGGCTCCACGCTGTACGATGGATCGCTGCGCGGCCAACTTGAGCAGATGCGCCGCCAGCTGACGGAACAGTCCGCGGAATAAGGTTGGGAACAAGGGGATGAAGATTTAAAACATGGCTCAAATCCAAGCTGATGAAATCGCACGCGTACTGCGCGGCGAAATTGAGCATTACGAAAAGGCTGTCAACGTATCCGAGACCGGCTCGGTGATTTCGGTGGGCGATGGAATCGCGCGTATTTACGGGCTCGACCGCGTCATGGCGGGCGAGATGGTGGAGTTCCCGCATGGCGTCACCGGCATCGCGCTGAACCTGGAAGAAGACCAGGTGGGTACCGTGCTGCTGGGCGAATACCAGGAAATTAAAGAAGGCGACGAAGTACGCCGCACCGGAAAAATCATGTCGGTTCCGGTGGGCGAAGCCATGATCGGGCGCGTCGTGAACGCTCTGGGACAGCCGATCGACGGCAAGGGTCCGATTGCAACCAAGGAATCGCGTGCCATTGAAACCATCGCGCCCGGCGTGGTGGATCGGCAACCGGTAAGAGAACCGCTGCAAACCGGAATCAAAGCGATCGACTCCATGATTCCCATCGGCCGCGGCCAGCGCGAGCTGATCATCGGCGATCGCCAGACCGGAAAAACCGCGGTCGCGATCGACACCATCATCAATCAGAAGGGCGGCGACGTGATTTGCATCTATGTCGCCATTGGACAGAAGCGATCCACGGTAGCGCAGGTGGTCAAGACGCTCGAAGACAACGGAGCGATGGAGTACAGCGTGGTGGTGGCGGCCACCGCATCCGATCCGGCGCCCATGCAATACATCGCGCCTTACTCTGGGTGCGCGATCGGCGAGTACTTTAGGGACAGCAAACGGCACGCCCTGCTCATCTACGACGATCTTTCCAAGCACGCCGCGGCGTATCGCGAGATCTCGCTGTTGCTGCGCCGTCCGCCGGGCCGCGAGGCGTATCCCGGGGACGTGTTTTATCTGCACAGCCGGCTGCTGGAGCGCGCGGCGAAATTGAACAATGAAAAAGGTGGTGGATCGCTCACCGCGCTGCCCATCATCGAAACCCAAGCCGGCGACATTTCGGCTTACATTCCGACTAACGTGATTTCCATCACCGACGGCCAGATCTTCCTGCTGGCGGATCTGTTCAATTCCAATATTCGGCCTGCCATTGACGTGGGACTTTCGGTGAGCCGCGTGGGCGGCAGCGCGCAGATCAAGGCGATGCGCCAAGTGGCCGGGTCGCTGCGTTTGGATCTGGCGCAGTATCGCGAGCTGCAGGCCTTCGCGCTGTTCGGCTCGGAGTTGGACAAGACGTCGCAATCGCAGTTGAACCGCGGAAAGCATCTGGTGGAAGTGCTCAAGCAGCCGCAGTATCAGCCGCTGCCGGTAGAGAAGCAGATTGCCCTGATTTATGCGGGTACCAGCGGATTGATCGACGATCTGCCGGTGGAAGACGTTCGAGCGTTCGAAGCGGAACTGTACCGGTACCTGGATTCCGCGCATTCGGGCCTCCTGGCGGGGATCCGTGAAAAGAAAGCTCTGGACGACACGTTGAAGGGGCAGCTGAACGGTGCGCTGAAGGAGTTTAAGGACCGGTTCACTTCCAAGAAAGCCCCGGCGGGCGCGAAGGCTTAGCCAATGCCGAGTTTGATCGATCTGCGCCGGCGAATCCGCTCGGTCAAGAACACGCAACAGATCACCAAGGCCATGAAGGTGGTCTCGGCGGCCAAGCTGCGCCGCGCGCAGGATCGTGTGCTGGCCGCGCGACCTTATGCCGAGAGTATCCAACGGATGTTGGTTAACGTGGCGCAGGCGGCGGATGAAAATCAGGAAGGCGGATCCGATCTGCTGGTCCGGCGCGAGGAGAAGCGGATTCAGCTTCTGGTGATCACGGCCGACCGCGGTCTAGCCGGCGCATTCAATTCCAACGTGATTCGCGCGGCGGCGAAGTTCATGAAGGAAAAATCAGGCGCCGAAATTCACCTGGAGTTGATTGGACGCAAGGCGCGCGATTTCTTCCGCAAGCGCCACAAGCAGGTTTCGGGCGAGTACACCACGATTTTTCAAAAAGTGGTGCGCTATGAGGATGCGCTCGAAATCTCGCAGAAAGTGATCGAGCGGTTTAAGAAGGCCGAGATCGACGCGGTTTATCTGGTGGTCAACAACTTCAAGAGCATGCTGGCTTCAAAGTTGGTGACGCAGCAGATTCTGCCCGTGCAGCTGCCGGAGCAGCGTGAACAGATCGACTATATCTACGAGCAACCGCCGGGCCAGCTTTTGGAACACCTATTGCCGCGCTACATCGAGGCGCAGATTTACCGCGCGCTGCTGGAATCCGCGGCGGCGGAACATGCGGCGCGCATGGCAGCCATGGAAGCGGCCAGTTCAAATGCGGCGGACGTAATCGACTCGCTGACATTGAAGATGAATCGCGTGCGGCAAGCGAGCATTACCCGAGAAATTATCGAAATTGTAAGCGGCGCGGCCGCATTGGGATAGGGACGAACATTTATGGCAACGAGCTCTGCAGTAGTAGAAGGCAAAGTAATCCAGGTGGCGGGACCGGCCATCGACATTCAATTCCCCGAGCACCAGATTCCGGTGATCAACACCGCGGTGCACATCACGAGCGAGGGTTTTAACACGCCCATGCCCATCGACGTGATGACCGAAGTTGCGCAGCACATCGGCGAAGGACGCGTGCGCGCCATCGCGCTGCAACCCACCGACGGCATGGTGCGCGGTATGAAGGCCATGAGCCTGGGACATCCCATCGAAGTTCCGGTGGGCAACCAGACGCTGGGCCGCGTGATGAACGTGATCGGCCAGCCGGTGGACCAAATGGGCCCGATCAACACTGAGAAAAAGTGGTCCATCCATCGCCAGGCGCCGGCCTTCGACGAGCAGGCCACCGAGCTGCAGATGTTTGAAACCGGCATCAAAGTGATCGATCTTCTGGAACCCTACCTGCGCGGCGGCAAGATCGGCTTGTTCGGCGGCGCGGGCGTCGGCAAGACGGTTGTGATCATGGAGTTGATCAACAACATCGCGCTGAAACATGGCGGCGTCTCTGTGTTTTCCGGGGTGGGCGAACGCACGCGCGAAGGAAACGACCTGTGGCTCGAAATGGCGGAATCGGGCGTGCTGGATCCGAAGGATTACACGAAATCCAAAGTCGCGCTCATTTACGGCCAGATGACGGAGCCGCCGGGAGCGCGTTTGCGCGTGGGTCTTACGGGACTCACCGTGGCTGAGTTCTTCCGCGATGAAGAGGGCCAGGACGTGCTGCTGTTCATCGACAATATTTTCCGCTTCACGCAGGCGGGATCCGAAGTATCGGCGCTGTTGGGCCGCATGCCATCGGCGGTGGGATACCAGCCGAACCTCGCGACCGAAATGGGCGAATTGCAGGAGCGCATTACTTCGACCAAAAAAGGCTCGATCACATCCGTGCAGGCGATTTACGTGCCTGCCGACGACTACACTGATCCCGCGCCCGCCACGACCTTCGCGCACCTGGACGCGACCACAAACTTGACGCGCAGTTTGGTGGAGCAGGGGATTTATCCGGCGGTGGATCCGCTGGCATCGACTTCGCGCATTCTGGATCCGCGTATCGTGGGCGAAGAACATTATGGCGTGGCTCAGCAGGTGAAGCAGGTGCTGCAGCGCTACAAAGATCTGCAGGACATCATCGCGATTCTGGGTATCGACGAACTTTCCGACGACGATAAGCAGATTGTCGCGCGGGCCCGCAAAATCCAGCGCTTCCTCTCGCAGCCGTTCCATGTGGCCGAGCAGTTCACCGGCATCAAGGGCCAGTACGTCACGCTGGCCGATACGGTGCGCAGCTTCAAGGAAGTGGTGGAAGGCAAGCACGACGACCTTCCGGAGCAGGCTTTCTACATGCAGGGCAGCATCGAAGACGTGAAGAAGAAAGCGGAAGAACTGCGAAAGCAAGGGGCGTAGGACGTGGCCGAGGATTTCGAAATCGAGATCGCAACTCCCCAGCGGCTTCTCGCGCGCGAGAAGGCCATCCGCGCGCAGATTCCAGCGCTCGATGGTTATATCGGCGTGCTGCCGGATCATGCCCCGCTGCTTTCCGAGCTCGGCATTGGGGCGATGACTTACACCACGCAGGGCGAGCATTTTTACAGCCTGGCCGTGCGCGGCGGATTCCTCGAGATCCACAATAATGTGGTTCGGGTGCTGACCGACTTTGCTGAAAAAGCCCAGGAGATCGACGTTCCGCAAGCGGAGCGGGATCTGAAGAAGGCGCAGGAAGAGATGGTGAATCCGGCGCTCGGGATCGACATCGCGTCGGCGCTGATCGCGGCACGGCACGCACAGGCACGCATTGATGCGGCGCGCAAGGCTGCGAATAAAGAGGAGTAAGCGAGCTGGCGCTCGCTTACTCCGTTGATCGGTTGTTCAGTTATTCGGTTCAGCAGTTAAAACCTAAGTAGGCGGTGTTCAGCGTTCTCTTTAGCTGCTCGGGGTGTGTCCAAAGCCGAGCGGCGAGTTACTGGATCGCTTCCTCCGTTGTTCAGTTCTTCAGTTATTCGGTCCAACGGTTAAAATCTAAGTAAGCGATGTTCCGCGTTATATTTTGGCTGCTCGGGATGGTGGTTGTCATCTCGCTGCTGCGTGGCATTATCGGGATCGTCATGCGCGGAGTCTCGGAGGCGCTGCGTCCGCGTCCCAGCCAGCAGGGCGGACAGCGTCAAGCGGGTGTTCCGCTCAGTGGAGAACTCAAGAAAGATCCGGCCTGCGGCACTTACATCTCGGCGGCGACTTCCATCCATGAGAACGTAGGAGGGGAGACCTTCTATTTCTGTTCCAAAGAGTGCCGCGATAAGTACGTTGCTTCGCTGGCTCGTTAGCTTCGCGGCCGGACCTCCCGTGCTGGCCGGACCGGTCTTCTACAAAGACGTACTCCCGATCCTGCAGGCCCGTTGCCAGGAGTGCCATCGTCCGGGCGAGATCGCGCCGATGCATTTCTTGGGCTACCAAGAGACGCGGCCCTGGGCGAAGGCGATCCGCGAGGCTGTTGCGGCGCGTAAGATGCCGCCGTGGTTCGCTGATCCGCGCTACGGGCGTTTTTCGAATGACCGGTCGTTGACGAAGTCCGAGATTGCGACGATTCTCGATTGGGTGGACGGTGGAGCGCCGGCCGGCGATCCGGAAGAAGCTCCTACCTCCCGCGAGTGGCGACAAGGCTGGAATATCGGAAATCCCGATGCGGTGTTCGAAATGCCGAAAGCGTTTCCGATTCCGCCGAAGGGCGCGGTCGAGTATCAGTACATCATTCTTCCGACGCGATTTCAGGAAGACAAATGGGTGCAGCAGGTGGAAGTGCGTCCATCCGATGCATCGACGGTGCATCACGCCGTGGTTTATATCCGCGAGCCCGGCTCCGATTGGTTGAAAAACCGGCCGAGCGGCGAAGCGTTCGGGTTGCCCATCGCGAAGAGTCTCACGACGAGTGACATCCTGTTGGTCTACACGCCCGGAAATTCCTTCGATGGATGGAAGACGGGTATGGCGAAGAAGATCAAAGCCGGTTCCGATGTGATTCTGCAGATGCACTACACGGCAAATGGAAAGGCGAGCGCGGATAAAACGCGCATCGGCATCGTGTTTGCGAAAGAGCCGCCGAAGCAAGCCGTACTTACGCTGCAAATGGGGAATGACAAATTTGTGATTCCGCCAGGCGATCCGAATTATCGGGTTTCGGTTGCGGGCACGATTCCGAATGACGCGCTGCTTATCAGCCTGTTTCCGCACATGCATCTGCGCGGGAAAGCATTCGAGTATCTAGCAGCTCGGCCGAACAGCCGCTTCGTTCCGCTCCTCAAAGTCAACAACTACGATTTCAACTGGCAACTGAACTATCGTTTGGCCGAACCGATGCGCCTTCAGGCAGGCACACGATTGGCAGTGGCCGGCTACTTCGACAACTCGGCAAACAATCCGCGCAATCCCGATCCGCAGGCGGAGGTTACATTTGGTGAGCAAAGTTGGGAAGAGATGCTGATCGGATTCTTCGACGTCGCGGTGGATGCGTCGATGGATAAGCAGACATTTTTTCAGCGGAGGGCGGTAAAATAGGGACTGAATTTGCTTACCTCCTCACCTCGCACGGCGTGAAGCACAATAGAATCAGTACCGCGCTATTTGGTCGACATCGTGCTTGGTGAAATCCCCTATGTGGGGCAAGACTGAAGAAGGAAAAACTATGCCAACACCAGCTTCCACTCCTCCGCCGGCTCCAGCGCCAACACAAGCGCGGTCCACGAGCGCGTCCACCGTCTTCGGCAAAACCATGAAGATCGTGGGCGAGATCATCAGCGACGAAGAACTGTACGTCGACGGTGAGTTGGAGGGCAGCCTGGAGCTGCGAAATCGCTTAACCATCGGCCCTACCGGAAAGATCAAGGCCAACATCAAGGCGCAAGAGGTGGTGGTTTTCGGATCCATCAAAGGCAACGTGGAGGCCGAGAACCGGATCTCGCTGCGCGCGGGCGCTACGATTGTCGGCGATATCAAAACGGCCGGCATCGTCATCGAAGACGGTGCCTATTTTAAAGGCGGCATCGACATCTCCAAGACCGACGCGGGCAAGCCGGTTCAGGCGTCTGCGGCTGGCAAAGGTTAGTACTAACCGACGTAACTGTACCGGTCCGGGCCGCATCTCACTAGTGGGGCCGCACCCTGCGCAAGAGGAACTGTGGCCGTGGAGGATACCGCCCGCTGATAGTTCGGCGGGCGGGTTCGTTTTATTGGCCCAACGTTTTTAACTTATTGTTGAGGCGCTTGCGTCCATCGCGATCGGGCGCGAATTTGAGAGCGGATTTGTAAGCTGCCGCCGCTTCCGGATTGTGCTTTCGGGCGGCTTCCGCGTCCCCGATCTGTTCGAAGACGCTCGCGTTTTGCGGTTCCAGCTTCGACAACTCGCGCAGTTCTTGCAGGGCTGCATCGGAATCGCGTGTCTTCACCAACAAACTGGCCAACGCAAAGCGCGCTCCGGCGTAGTTTGGCTTGGCATCCAGGACTTTTCTATATTCTGCAATTGCTCCTGCATTATCACCGTTGGAAGCCAGCGTGGCGGCTAGACTGAGACGCGAGGGCAAGTAATCGGACGACTGCTGCAGATTCGCTCGCCAGAGCTCAATCGCTTCCTGTTGGCGATTTTTTTCATCCGCCAAAAGCAGTGCGAGATTGTGGCGAGCAGCGAGCAGGCTCGAATTTTTCTGCAAAGCTTCGCGATACAAACGCTCGGCTTCATCACGCTTGCCTTCGGATGCTTTGAGCGTTCCGAGTGCGTTGTAAGGCTCGGCGGAATCGGGCGAGAGCGCGGTGGCTTTCTTATACGATGCTTCCGCATCTTTACGCCGGTTCAAGCGCTGATAAACCAGGCCGAGGTTGTACGGAAGATAGCTGTATTGCGGAGTCAGCCGGATAGCATCCTGATAAGCGCGGATGGCTGATTTGTAGTCGCCGGTTTCGACGTAGGCCAGCGCCTCATTGTGGAGCGGATACGACCAGTGCTGTGCGCGTCGGACGGCGTCGCGAAACGCCGGGATCGCTTTGTCGTACTGCGCTTGCTCGAGATACGCGATGCCGAGCGCGTTGAATCCGTACGCCGCGCCGGGATCGATCCGTACCGCTTGTTCCAGTAAATTCGCCGCTTGGGGAAAGTTCTTATCGTAGAGGAGCGCGCGGCCTTGGAAGAAATCCGCGCGGCCTTCGAGATACAGCGATTCGTGGGTCAGCGTCCGCGCGGCTTCCATGTAGCGTGCGCCCTGTTCAAATTCCTGCTTCGATTGCGGCGTCTGTTCTCCCGTGAGATAGCGGAGCAGCACTTGCTGCGCTTTGTTTTCGAGCGCGACGCGAAGCTGATTTTCGCGCTCGGTATAGACTTCCGGATCGAGCTCGGTCTTCAATTTCGCGAGCGCGTTGAAAGCGCTGTCGGAATCGGTGGGGAGGATGCGTCCGGCTTGGATCGCGGCGGTGAAATGGTCGATGTCGTCGGACGCCTGATCCTCGCCGAGCGCGCTTCCGGGCGATGTGGAGGCGAGATACATCGGCTGGCCGCTGCGCGAATCCATCAGGATCCGCCAGTTTGCCAGATTGATGCCCGGCTTCTTCATGTCGGAGATCTTGATGTTCACTGTTCCAGGACTGATGTCCTGCGGATGCTGTTTTTCGGCCGTCGCGCGCGGAACCTGCGTGGTAACGTAGCGGATCAGTTCTTCACCGGTGACCGCGCCGTCGCCGTCCTCGTCGGCAGCGCCTTCCATCCCTTTGAGCACGAAGTAACTAAACGCGCCGTGTCCGCCGCCGAATTCCGGACCTTCGCGCGAAAGCTCCTTGCGGCGGCTGCCCATGATCCCCAATAAGTCGCCTTCCAGGTTCTTGAAATTTTCCACCGTGGCGTTCACAGTGTTGTTCTGGATGGTCCCGATGGTTCCGGCTTTGCAAACATCCACGAACAGCAACACCCGGCCCACTTTGGTCAGCTGCTCTTCAAATAGCCCTTGCAACTCGGCCATGGGGAGCGCGGTGGATTTCAGATCCTGCGGATCGGAATCGTAGGTGAGAATGTAGGCGTCCTTGCCGTCGACCGTTCCGTGGCCTGCGACTAAAATGATCACGGTGTCGGCCTTAGTTGCGCGGCGCTTGAGGAAATCCTGGAATCCCAGGCGGACCGCGGCGGTGGTGGCCTTATCGTCCGTCAGCAATAGGACGTTGTTCAAGTTGAGCCCGCCCGCGCGTGGGCTCTTCAGAAAATCGGAGAACGTGCTGGCATCGCGTTCGGCAAATTGCAGCGACAGATCGGGCTTCTGATATTTCGAGATTCCGATCAATAGCGCATATGTGGTTCCACCGGCGACGGCAGCGGCGTTTTTGGCGGCAGCCTGATCCGCGATCGACTGTTCCAGCTCGAAGATTTTGCTCTTGACCCAAACCGCGTCCGGCCACTGCTCGCGCAGCTTATAGTAAAGCTCCAGCGAATTTGCTGGCAGCTTGTGATTTTCGAAAATGGCCGCTTCGCTCACCAGCGCGCCTTGATCCTTGGGATCGTTCTTGAGCGACGCATCGTAAGGCGCGAGTTCGGCGACAACATCGGCCGGGAGTTGCTCGCGCGGAACCGGTGGGATCTCGGGCTTATTCAGACCGCGCGTCATGGTGACACCGTAGTGCTGCTGACTGGCGGCGCCGATGCGCAACGTCTGCGGCAGCGTGCACGCGCGCGCAGGCTGTTCGGTAATCTTTCCAGCTTTGACTTTGGGCTGCTTGGTATCGAGGCGAACCTCGCCGGCAGGTCCGAGGGTATCGATGTTTTTCGTCGGACAGAACAAGAACGAAGCGGGCAAGGTGTCGGTGCGCAGTCCGTCGCCTGAAAAAAGCAAGTCGCCGGGACGGGCGGCGAGCGGCGTTTCCGTATTGGCGCGCAGCACTTTGCCATTCGCGCCGTTGAGGACCAGGCCGACGGCCACTTCCTTTTCGTCGGCGGCAGATAGGGTGCAGGCGACGGCCAGAGCGAGCGCGAGAAGAATTGTTTTATGCATTGACCACGGCCTTTGCGACTAACGACTTCACGGTATACAGGGCGATAGGCAGCGCTTTGCCGCGCACAGGGGCGTCCGCTAAATATACGGTTTCCACTTGGTTTTGGATTTTTGCCTGCGTGGCGCCGCTCATTAATAATCTCGTATGGTGCTCTTTATTCAGGCTTTCCAGGCGCGAGGCGACATTTACGGTATCTCCGAGCACCGTGTATTCCATTTTATCGGCTGAACCTACGTTGCCCACTACGGCGGGTCCGGTGTGGATGCCGGCGCCCGTTTGGAAACGGCTCGGAATGGTCACGATTTCAGTGGCGCATTGCACGGCGCGGAGCGGGTGATCGCCCGGAACCACGCCTTCGTCGTCATCCGAAAAAATGGCGAGAATCCCGTCTCCGATGAACTTGTTGGGATGGCCCTTAAACCCAACAATGATCGCCACCATGATGGCCAGGTATTGGTTCAAGATCTGGACCACGGCTTCCGGGCCTTGCTGTTTAGACACTTCTTCGGTGAAAGCCGTAAAACTACGGATGTCGGTAAATACGATGGTGACTTCCAGTTTCTTGCCCGTGAGCGCAATGGCTTCGGTTTCGTCGATGGAGGAGGCCGCAGTTTTGCCCACAAATAGCGCAACAGCACGGCGGAAAAGGTTGCCGCGCTTTTCTTCCGTTGCGAAGCGGTACACGATGGAGAACACCAGGCAGATGGAAGTGGCGATGAGCATTTCGGACGTCGACAAAATGTAGCCAGACTCGAATAAGGCGTGCGTGAAGAAAAGAATGACGATGATTTCCGCCAGAATGAGCAGAACTGCCCGGCTGGCTGCAGCCGAGGTTGAAACCAGCACGGTGACGGTAGTCGCGAGAATCAGAGAAAAAAGCCGGAGCCATTGTGGAGCGTTTACCAGATAAAGATGCTCCAGCACCGTGCGCACGGTGTTAGCGTGCACTTCCACGCCGGCTGTATCCGAGTGCTTAACCAGTGGCGTGAAAAACGGCGTGGAGAAGCGGTCGGCCACGAAATCGCTGCCAATCAGGACGATTTTGCCGCCCACCCATTCGCGCAGCTTGGCTTTGTCGCCCGCCTTGGCGGCATCTTCGAAATCCTTCAGCGAATGCCTGGCGAATGTTCCCGGCCCTCCGGCGAAGTTGATGGTGACAGCGCGATTGACCGTCGGGATTGGATGGCCCTTCAGCGTGATCACGTCGTTTCGGATTTCCGCATCTACGCCTAGATACTTCTCGACGATACGCATGGCAAGGCAGCGGGCCGGAGGCGGGTCATCCGGTTTCGCGGGGGCCGCTTCCATTAACTCCTGGCGCCGCGCAAAGTCATCCGGGTCCATGGTGAGGTTGGCGAAGGCCGAAAGTCCAAGGGCGGCTGCAATCATGTTAATCGGGATGGTCTGCGCCGCGACATTCGATTGCAAACGTTCCACATAGCCCGCAACCACCGGAACCGGCGAGGAGCTGACCGCACCGGCCAGTCGCTCGTCGGCGCCGTCCACGAATTTATCAATAGGGATGCCGAACGCAAGATCCAGCCCGATCACCTTTGCTCCTGCTTCTCCAGCGGCTGTAATGGCGGCGGCGTAATGGTCGTTCCAGAACTCCAGGAGCTCCGGAAAATTGTCCATGGCCTTCTGATCCGCCACAAGAAGGACGATATTAGGGATTTTGGGGGGTCCAAAGAAATAATTGCGTGCTATGAAATGAGTATCGTAGGCCTTGAGATTCAGATTCTGGAAGAAGGGAACTTGGTCGAGTGACCAGGCAGCCAACACGCTCCCGAGGGCGATGATAATGCAGAGCGCCCAGTGCCTCCACTTCCGAGTCATGTTAACCTGCATCTTACTACGGCGGGGATCTGACTGTGACGCTTAGGCTTTTGGTGCGCCGAATTTCCATTGCAGCGGGGCTTTTCGTCTTTTCAGCCGCGCTCGGATTTTCGCAATCCACGCAAGGGTTCATCTCTGGGCGCTTGGTGAGCTCGGTGTCCGGCTTGCCGATCTCGGGTGCCAGCGTGATCTGGGCCAGTTCCTTCAGCAATTTATCGGGCGCCGCGCAAAGCGATGCATCCGGGTACTATTACTTGCCGCTGCTGTCCCCAGGAATCTACCGGCTGCGCGTCACCGACCCAGCCTATCAATCGCAGGAAGTGCAGGAGCTGGAGCTGACCGTGGCCGCGCGAATCGATCTGGATTTCCGGCTGCGCCCGCTGAATGATGTTTGGGAAAGCGGCCAGTATAACAGCGTATTCTTGCCCGGATCGAAGACCATTGTCACCTTTTTCGGACCCGACGTCGATCCCAGCAAATCCGGATCGTTCGAGGCGCAGAAAGGGCGAAGCGGGACGCTGGAATCGACCGTTTCCGAAGTCATCGATCAAGGCCAGATCAACAATCTTCCGCTCGAAGGGCGCGACGTTTATACGATGCTGGTGACGCAGCCGGGTGTGACGTCGGACGCTGCCACTGGGCGTGGCTTGGGATTGGCCGTCAATGGACAGCGTCCGTCGGCTTCGAATTTCCTGCTCGACGGCCTGGAAAACAACAATTACCTCATTACCGGTCCGCTGGTGAAGCTGGCGCCGGAAGCGATTGAGGAATATCGCATTTCGACGAACAACTTCTCGGCGGAGTATGGCCGGACATCCGGGTTTGTGGCGAATGCGATCACCAAAGCAGGCGGCGATCAGTTCCATGGCGTCGGATATTTCTATTTGATGAACGATGTTCTGAACGCCAACGATTTTCAGCAGAATCTGATCGGCGCGCCGCGGCAGCCGGATAAACAGGTTCAGCCAGGGTATGAAGTGGGTGGTCCGGTGCTACGGAATCGCCTGTTCTTTTCGAGCGCATATGAATATTTCCGCAGCCGCAGCCAGCAGGCGCCGTTTACGTTTAAATTTCCTTCGACGTTCTTCTTGCCCAACTACACTCTTCCCGATTCGCTTGCGCGCAAGCTGCTGACGGATTTTCCGGCGCCGGCGGTGGACGCCGGCACGTCGCCGACGGGCTTCCTGACCATTGCGCCTCCGGTGGCGGTGAATCGCACGCTCGCGATTGAACGGCTGGATTACACGCGGCCGGGTGGCGCGGATCGCATTCTGGGCCGGCTGATGCTCAATCGCTTCGAGGAGCCGGATTTCATCTGGTCGCCATACAAGGATTTCATTTCCGTGCTGCACGAAAACACATGGGCGCTGGGTGGCAGCTATATCCACACATTTCGACCGAATCTCATCAACGAAGCGCGGCTTGGCTATAGCAGCGACGACCTGCATTGGAACCGCCCGCATCCGGAGATTCCGACCCTGCTCTCGCTCGACCAAACGATGCTGCCGGGAAGTCCGGCGTTTTACGCATATAAAAACATCAACAATAGCTGGGAGTTGCTGGACAATCTGACCTGGACTCGTGGGCGGCATTTAGTAACTGCCGGCGCGGGGTTGTTACTGCGATCCTCGAACGGCTATCTTACGGCGGGAGCGGATGGAGAATACGGGTTCAGCCAAATTATCGCATTCGCGCTGGGAATCCCGAGCCAGTTCCGTGTGTCGCTGGATCGCGCGGCGCTGCCGAGTTTTCAACTGCCATCATTCAACCGGAATTATCAATACAACCAGTATTTCCTTTTCGCGCAAGACACTTACAAAGTGACGTCGCGGCTTACAGCGAATTACGGCGTCCGCTACGAGTTTTACGGCGGGCCGCAAAACACCGGATCGGTGAAGGATACGCTGGTGCGTTTTGGTTCTGGCGCAAGCATCGCGGAACAGCTCGCCGGTGCCACGCTGGTGAAGCCGAACAGTGGGGATGAGCAGCTTTTCGGCTCGGATAAGGGGGATTTTGCGGTTCGCGTGGGCGCTGCTTACGATCTATTCGGCACCGGCCGCACGCTGCTACGCGGCGGATACGGAATTTTCTACGACCGTCCGTTCGACAACTTGTGGGAAAACCTGCGCAACAACAATCTGGTCGTACCGGAATCGATCGGGCTGCCGCCGGGTCAATTCAATTTTCTTGCGCCGATCCCAACGGTGCTGGCTTCCCTCGCGCCTCAGGTTATTGGTACAGATTTTCCCAATCTGACTTACGTGAATCCGAAGCTGCGCAACGGATACGCGCACAGTTACTTCGCGGGAGTTCAGCAACGGATCCTGAATAACTTGACGGTGGAAGTGAATGGATTGGGCACGTACGGCCGCAGTTTAATTACGACGGACATTATCAATCGGCCATTTTCGGTGGATCGCGGAATCGGAAATCCGACCAGCATCAATCCGGATTTGCCGGAGATTTCGTATCGTGCCAATCAGGGATTTTCGGATTACAACGCGCTGACTGCAGTCGTTCGTTATCGAACGAGCGGAGGGATGGTGCAAGGTTCTTATACTTGGAGCCACACCATCGACAACCAGAGCGATCCGCTGCTGGGCGATTTCTTCAATCTGGATTTCGCCAGCATTCAGGGAGGGTCAGGCACGACGGGTCACGCATCGTTCACGCAGCAGTTCAATCCGCGGGTAGATCGCGGCAATTCCGATTTCGATCAGCGGCACAATCTAGTGATTTTTTCATGGTGGAATCTTCCGTCGCCGTTCGCAACTTCGAAATTCGCCACCGTCTTTCGCGGATGGACGGTGTCGGAGCTGGCGGCATTCCGGTCGGGTCTGCCTTATTCGGTGTTCGGGACGTCGAACGCGATCCGGGGGCAAGGGCAACTGCTCGAGAATCGGGCGAATATTATCGATCCGAACGGTGCAGTACTGTCGAGTTCCCAACCGGTACCCGGCGGAGAGCGCTTGCTGAATTACGCTGCATTTTCCGAGCCGGCGGCGAGCGTGCTAGGAAATAGCGGACGCAACGCGTTCATTGGTCCCGGATTTTATAGCTTGGACGTTTCGCTCGCGCGATCTTTCGGATTACGTTGGCTGGGCGAAGGCGGACGTCTCACGGTGCGGGCGGATGCTTATAATTTTCTGAACCACGCCAATCTGGGGAATCCGAATTCGGTGTTCACGGATCCAAGCGTGACCAATCCTGCGACGACGAATTTTGGAATTGCGACCTTCGGGCGACAGGGAACGCAGTCGGGGTTTCCGGCAGTGAGTCCGTTGAATGAGACGGCGCGGCAGATTCAGCTTAGCGTGCGGGTTCTGTTTTGAGGTAACCGAGCGGGGACCGCGAGGGAGCGTTATCAGGAACGTTCGGGGTAGCGCTCCCTTGCGGTCGCGGTTCGGTTAGAAAGCTAGCGGGTCGCCGTGGCGATCATCAGCTTTCCGCCGGCCGGCACAACTAATTCTTGGTCGAGGATGAACGTTGCTGCCTCGCGACGGTGTGCAATGGGCTGTCCGTCGAAAGAGACGGATGCTTTGTGCGCGGACGTCAGCGGGACGCGAATGGATTTCAGCGGCAGCGAGCCTTCCTTGACGATCAGTTCGGCGCGGCTGGCCGCTGTGGTGAACGATCCCCAACCGAAACCCGTTGAAAAGAATGACGTGAATTCGCCGTTTGTTTTAGGCAGCAATGTGAGCGCTTTCGCTGCGCCGTGATAATCGAATCCGCTGTACGCGATTACGTTTGACCATGCCGACATGGCCCGGGCGTAGTGGTGGCCGCATTCCGGTTCATCCCACGGATTGCGGCGTTCGCCGTCGTAGCGGCGGCGGACATTCTCGATAGTTTCGAGCCCCTCCTTCAACATGCCTGCTTGGATGAATTGCGCGGCGACCAGATATTCAATACCGGTCCAGGCTTCCTGGAAATAGGGGAACGGAACTTTGGGCCGGCCGCCCTTGGTGTAATCGCAAACCAACAATGCGGCTTCGTCATTCAACGCATAAACGCGCTGGACCGAGTCGTGCTCGAAAAGCTGCGCGCGATAGTTGTACTTGTGAATGGATTCAAGCGTCCTGCGAATGTGCGCCGGATCGAGCAGAGGCCCAAGTCCCGCGACATCCGCGAGATATTGGCCAATCAACTGGTCGGCCAGGCAGCCGTCCGCCAATTGAAATTCGGGCTGCTCCGGATTATCCGCGCCCATGTCGCCGACGGTGGCCTTTGCGATCTGGTCCTTCGGAATCCCGCGCACTTTTTGGATGTAATAATCGCCATTGAACAGATTCTGATCCATCCAAGCGCTGCCTTTGGCGAAGAGCGCGTGATACATCGCTGCCGCCGAAGGATCGCCGAGCGCGTTGGCCATTTCTTCGGCCGCGCGCAAAGCGCCCAAATAATAAATCGTGCCGAGCGGATTCGGTCCGTAGAACTCCACGTCATAGGTGTTGTGCTGCACGCCTTCGAGATAGCCGTTGCGGTTGGGATCCCAGCCACCGGGAATCCAAGCGAAGGAAATTCCGCGCTGGATGTTCGGCCATAGACCGCGCAGCCAATCGGTATCGCCGCACAATTTCCAATCGAGATAGACCTTGATGATCTGGCCCATCTGTCCGTCGGCGGCGGCGTAGCCGAAACGATCCAGACCATCGGGCAGCATCTGGCGGAACCGCATACCGCCGTCATCGTCTTGCGAATATCCGAACGCGGCTTTGCGCAAGGATCGCGCAAGGCTAGGGAAGATGAATTGCGTGGACGTTTCGTAATTCCAAACGTGCGTGCAGTTGCCGAAGCAGCATCCGGAATGATCGTCGCAGCCCTCAAAACCGTGGAATTCGCCGTCGGCCGTTCGGAAACAGGTTTGCGTGACAAGCGTCGAAAGATTGGCGACCGCCGCATCGCGCAAAGCGGGTGGAAGGGTGCTGTGGCGCACGGCATCCACGAAAGCGCGGGTTCGCTTTTCCGAATCTGCCAACTCGGTGGCGGCGTGCTGCGCGGCGGCCCAGGCATCCGAAAAGCGCGTGCAGTAGTAGTTGCCGATGACATCGTTTTCGTGGCCTTTGGGAGCAGTCCAGCCGGACCACGCAGCTGTGCGATTGGGAAAATGCCATGCGAGAAGGAAAGTGTAGCTGGCATCGGCGCCGGCGGCGATTTCGCGATGCAGGCAGAGAGCGCCCGTTGTGGTCCGCTTGTCGGATTCGGGGCCGAGCTGGCCATCTTCGGTGAAGTCGTCCCAGAAAAGCGTCGGACTGGCCCACCATTTCGCCGCCGGCCATCCTCGCAGATAACTGACTTTGCCATCGCCGGGCTCGACCAGACACAGCGCGAATGTTCCTGCGTGAGGATCGGTGCTCTTCAGTTCCGGATTGCTCATCAAAAGCCCCTGCAAGCTCTCGCCCGCACCGGAGACGCGAAATTCGTTGACGCGGCCGTCGCCCGAATTCAGCTTGCCAACAGGACTTTCGATGGAAAAAGCAATTCCCACTTGCGCTGGGCCTGGGCCGGGATTGTGGACGCGGTAGCGTAGAACAGCGACAGGGAGTCCGGATGCATCGGCATCCAACGGAATGAACGGGCTGAACGCGTCGAGCGAAACTTGCACGGGCAGTGCCGGATCGTGAAACGCGATGTTGGCCATCGGAAACTCGCCGGTGAAGGTGGCGCCGGCGAGACGGCTTAATCCTGGCGCGTTGTCGGAACCGAGGCCGGAAGATCCAGCATAAGGCGGCATCAAGCGCGCTTCCAATACACGAGTGACGGGTTTTGAGTTGCCGCGCTTGGCCCAGATGGAAGGAAACGCGTAAGGCGGAGAATTGCCCTTATCCGGGCGATTGAAAATCTCCCAATCGCGGAGCTGGCCGCGTCCGCCCAGGCTGATGCTGCCGGTGCCGATACCGCCAATCGGAAAGGCGATCATCGCGAGCTGGCGTCCGGTGAAGCTGCGCGGATAGTGAATACGCTCGGCTGCGGCTGAAGCTGTGCGCTGCGATTGCGCGCCGGCCAGTGGAGCAACTCCAGGCAGGCTCACGCCCGCGACCACACCTTTAATGAAACCCCGCCGGTCCGTGCCGGAGTTGTCGCTCATGTTTTTAGATTCCTTCCGGGGCGGCCGAAGCCACCGTGGCGATGCGATGCTCCGGCTTGGGAGGCGCCGGGCTGAAACATTGCATATTATCGATTTCGAACTTGCCGGGCAACTTCGCGATGTGCCGCTCGACGATTCCGCGGAGAGCTGCAGGGTCGCCTTCAGCGCGGATGTTCAACAACAGCCGGTGTTCGCCGGCAGGCGAGGCATCCAGCATGCCGTGCACCAGTGGTTCCTGATCGTTGCTGACGACGGACGCTTTCAGATATCCGGCGCTCGAATCGTCGGAGAGTTTCAGGTGCGCGATGCGAAATCCGGCGCCGCCGATCGCTGGCTGCAGATCGTCTAAGAAAGGACCAATCAACATCGCGGGAGAAAGCGGCGGATCGGGCATCACGCGGACGCTGCAGTTCAGCCACGCTAGGGCGGCTTCGGCGCGGGCGTAGCGTTCATAATCGATTTCGAGAATCTTCGCGCCGGCGGGAATTTCGCCAGCTAGGGCTTCATCCAGCCACTCAGCGACACCTTGGCCGTTGAGCGCGCTGAGATACCGCACGGGTGCGCCCGTGACGTTCGGAAATTCGTTGTACCGGTCGGATTTATTGAAGCAGACCAGGTCGGCTTCGGCGATTTGCGTTTGAAAGAGAAAGCGCAAATCGGAATCGGCCGGGCTCGCTTCGATTTCGCAGGCGCGTTCGGGATCGACGAGAACCGTGTACGGCGCCAGGCGGAACTGAGCGCTGTAGGAGAGCTTCAACGGCTGCAGAGTAGTGGCGGAGATATCGGTGCAGCTTCCCACGGCTTCCGCGAAGATCACATCCGGTGAGTGCGCGCGCAGGCGCTGAGCGGCGTCGATCAGGTCGGAGAAACGGCAGCAGAAACATCCACCGGTGACTTGATCGGCGGCAATTCCATTGGTGGCTACGAATTCAGTGTCCACCAGATTCTGGCCCTGGTCGTTGAGAATCGCGGCGGCAAGCAATCCGCGGCTGCGCAAGATGCGCGAGGCGGCAAGAATCAGCGTGGTTTTTCCAGCGCCGAGGAATCCGCCGAGTGGGACGACGATGGGCCGGTCGCTCATAATCGCTCAATTCGGGAACGGACTTGGATCGATGCCCGGGATAATGCGTAGGGCGTTCTTGTAGTAAATCTTCTTCAGAACTTCGTCCGGCAGATCCAGCCCGTACATCTGCCAGAAGGCGTGATATTTGCGGTAGTAATCGAAATATTCGTCCGCGGTTTCGAGCACGCGGAAGTAGGTGTGATACTCGTCGGCGTTCCACGCGTCTTTGCCGAACATCACGCGATCCTGGTATTTGATCAGCCATTCGCGCGCGAAACGGGGTTGGCGGCCCAGCTCATACAACACGGCGGCGATTTCGGTGTTCACGTTCGGCAAACGATCGAGCAGTTGGCCCAGTTCAGCGAGATTGTTGCCCAGCCAATCCAGGTGAGCGGCGATGAAGGTGGTGTGCGGGTGCCGCGCGAAGAGATTGTGTTGCTCGCCCATCAGAGTTTCCCAGCTTGGATATTTTTCCGGCGGACGCGCGCGGCCGGGGTGCGTTTTTAGCTCCAGCCAGCGTTCGTTGTACTGGTCCATCGGTTGGAAGAAGGACCATGGTTCGGCCGTGTGGATCAATACCGGGATTTTCAAGCGGCCGCAGGTTTCGAACAGCTCGTCGAAGCGCGGATCGTCCACGTGGATGCGCTGGCCATGTGTGTCTTTCAGATCCATGCCGAAGTTTTTGAATATTTTCAGGCCTTGCGCGCCCGTTTGCACGTCGTGGGCCAGCACTTCGGCGGCCCGATGGCTGTATCCGGGATCGTCGATGTTCGTGAAATCGATATTCGCGAAGAGCACGAAGCGATTTTTGTAATGGCCCTTCATGTTGGCGATGCCTTTTGCGAATGTGTCACCGTATCCGCCGCTCAGGTTAACCATTACTTGTAGATTCAGGCCGTCCATGTCTTTCACCAGCTTGTCGAGCTGCGCCACCGCCATCTGGGAATTCTGATGATTGTGGACGTCGATGAAGGGATACCTGGCGCGCGAGACCGGATGCTGCGGGACGACGAGCGTGTTCTTCGGTTTGTATTCTTCGATGGACATGCTCTGCGCCAGCAACAGCGCAGGCGAAAGGGCGAAAAAGAGTTTATGCATGGATGGGATGTTCTTCAAGCAATGCGAGGACGCGTTGGCGCACTTCTTCGGTGAGACGGAGGCGATCGCGAGGACTCGCCTGGGCCGTTGGAATCGGATCGCCAATGCGCATGGTGACCGTGCCTGTTTGAACGATACCGGAGCCAAACGGCAGAATTTCGCGCGTTCCTTGCAGCGCGACCGGAACCAGCGGTACTCCTGCCTTGATTGCGATGAACGCGGCGCCTTCCTTGAAATCGCCGGTCTCACCGTCGCGCGAGCGGCCGCCTTCGGGAAAAATGAGCAGGGAGATTCCTTCTTTCCGCACGACGTCGGCGGCGAGCGTCATGGTTTTCACCGCGGCGCGAGCGTCTTCCCGAGGGACGCGGATGTGTCCGGCGCGCCCGAGATGCCAGCCGAGGAAAGGAATTTGGAAGAGGCCACGCTTGGCGAGAAAGCGGAAACGTACGGGGATACTGGAGAGAGCCACCGGCGTGTCCATGTAGCTCAGATGGTTCGAGACGAAAACATAGCTGCCGTCTTTGGCGATCTTTTCGAGTCCTTCTACCCTCACTTTGACACCGCTGACTAGCAGCAGAGCGCGGGCCCACGCGCGTTCCGTGGCATTTTGGCGGCGGCGTTCGGGGTCGAAGAAGGAGACCAGAAGGCTGGCGGTTCCGTAGACGATTGTGGCCAGGACAATGAGCGGGTCCGTGATGACGAACGCGCGCAGTTTGGCCAAGGGGGACACTCGATTCATTGTACGAGCAGCGCCCGGGCCTCGCCCACCACGAATAGCGATCCAGTGATGAAAATAGCCGTTTCCGGCGGGGCGTCCCTAAGCAATGCGAGCGCCTGGCTAACCGATGCCGCGATGGTGGCGCCGGGTGTGTGGATTTCCTGGGGCGGCAAGGCGCGTGAGTTGTTGGGCGCGGTGAGGATCACGCGTTCGGCGAGCGGAAAAAGCAGCGCTGTCATTTCGTCCACTGCTTTGTCGCGCATCACTCCGTACACGATCCAGATTTTGCGGTCTGCATAGAATCCACGGATGTAATCGGCCAGGGCGCGTGCTCCGGCGGGATTGTGCGCGCCGTCCAAGATCATTTCAGGATGGCGGGAGACGAGTTCGAGGCGTCCAGGCCAGACCGTTTGCGCGATACCCGCAGGGGAAACATTGAGATGCGACAGAGCGATGGCAGCGCATCGGGCATTTTCCACCTGATGTTGTCCAGCTAAGGGGCAGACGATTTCTTGATCGCGTAGACGGAACTTGCTGCCACGGGCGTCGATCTGGAGCTCTGTGATCGGCCACTCACGGGTGAGCGTGTACGGCGCTTGAGCGTGCGCGCGCAAAACCGCTTCCGCCTCCGGATGCTGCTCGGCAAAGATGGCTGGGACACCGGGTTTCAAAATGCCGGCTTTTTCCGCTGCGATCTTTTCCAGAGTGTCGCCGAGGAAGACTTGGTGATCGAGATCGATCGGCGTGATGACGGAGAGCGTGGGTGTCACGACGTTGGTCGCGTCCAGCCGGCCGCCGAGTCCCACTTCAAGGACGACGGCTCCCACTCTTGCGCGAGCGAAAAGTAAGAACGCCATCGCAGTTACTGTTTCGAAGTAAGTGGGATGTAAATCGATCTCGCCGCTGCGTAACATTCGCTCGGCTAAAGCGTGCACTTCGACGAACGCTTCCGCGAACTGAGCCTCGCTCACCGGGTGTCCGGCGATTTGGATCCGTTCAGCCGGTTCTTTCAAATGCGGCGAAGTGTAAAGGCCGGTGCGAATGCCTGCGGCACGCAATCCGGATTCGATCATGGCGCAGGTCGAACCTTTGCCGTTGGTGCCCGCGACGTGGACGAAGCGTCCGGCGCGATGCGGGCTGCCGATCGCTTCCAGTAATCGCGTGATTCGATCTAAACCGAGCTTTGCGGTTTGGACTTCGTTGCCGAGCGAGTAGAGATACTTTACGGAATCCGGGTAAGTCATCCGCGCTCGGCCTGACTACGCGCGAAAATCATGCGGCCTACAACCACCAGCAGAAGAGTTCCGCCCACCACTTTCAGCTCGAACAACCAGACAGAGGAGACGCCGGGAGGAGGGATTGTCGAAAGGACGATCGCGATCGCCGAGACGATTGCACCGGTGGCGCCCGCCACGCGCTGTCCGAATTTCATTCCCGAAGCGAAGATGTACACGAACGGGATCAGAGTTACGATGACCGTCATATCCACCATGATCTGATATGCGGCGCGCAGGTTTTCGCCGAGCTCCGCCAGTATCAGGAAAAGCCCCGCGAACACGCCTTGGAACAGAATCGAAACGTAAGGCGTTCCCCAGCGCGAGTGCACCTTCGCGAAGACAGGCGGTAGATAATGATCGAGCCCGAGCGCGAACGGTAAGCGCGAGTTTCCCGCGATGAAGGTGCTGAGCTGTCCGAGCACGCCGACGGAGATTAACAGCGCGAAGCAGGGCGAGAGCCAGATGGCTCCAAAGCGCGCGCCCGCTACATCGCCCGCTTGCGCGAGCCCGGTCATGGGATTAATGCGATCCGGCGGAAGCAGTCCAAGCATGGCGGCGGTTCCGGCCATATAAAAAGCGGCGCAGAGAAGGCCCGAGATCCAGGCCGCGCGCGGAATGGTTTTTTCGGCGTTCTGAATTTCGCCGCCGAGGATTGGGGCAAGTTCGAGGCCTACCATCGCAAATGCGATTTGCGACCAGAAGTTAAGGTTCGACCAGCTCACGCCGGGAATCAGATGGTCGAAGCGAGTGGCCGATCCGTAACGCCAGGCGACGATGACGGCGAGCGTGCAGAGCAGAAGCGCCACCAGATAGGCCGCTGCGCCGCCCAGCATGCTTGGCCATTTGCCAATGCGCAGGCCGACCAGGTTCGTGAGGATGGCGATCCAAAGCACGGCAAGCGTGGCGGGAATCGCATAGGCAGCGTTTTCTGAATATTTTGCGCCGCTCGCGCCGAACATATAGCTCGCCATCGCGACGCCGGAGAGCAGCAGCGTAGGGAAATAAAGAATGTTGCTGACAAAGTAGACCCAAGCCGCGAGGAATCCGTGCCAATTGCCAAAAGCCTGCTTGGTCCAGATGTAGAATCCGCCTTCTTCGGGGAAGCGCGCGGAGAGCGCAGCGATCACCAGGGCGGACGGCAGGAAGAAGGTGAGTGCAGCGAGAAGCCAAAGAGTAAGCGATCCGGGACCCACTTGCGCCGCGGCGGCTAACCAGCGAATCCCGGCGACTGCGGAGACATTAAACAGCACCAGGTGCCACAACCGGAGTTCGCGACGCAGCGCTGGCTGGGCGTCAGACATGGGCCCGGCATGGTTTTGGCGGTGTCATGTTTCGTTCATCGTACACTAAGACCCAGGGCTACTTATTGGGGCCACGTCGAAAGTATTGACTTAGGAAGATTGGCTCAAGCTGCCAGAAAATCTTTTGAGAGCCGGCGCCGGCCCAAAGAGGGTCCAAATGCGTGTCAGTAACTCTGGGCTATTGATCCGGCGCGGTTTCTGTGCGGGTTTGTTGGAGGCGCGGACCGGAGTCGAACCGGTGAATAAAGGTTTTGCAGACCTCTGCCTTACCACTTGGCTACCGCGCCTAATCGTTTGAGGGCCTTGCGGGGCTGGGGCTTCTCTTCGCACCATACCGCGCCGGGCTTGTATAAGTCAATTCTAGCGCGCTTGGAACGAGAGTCCTTTTCCCGCGCTTCCGTGCGTCTTCTTAGCCGTGGGTAAGGAATGATATTCCGGGATCACCGGCAGAAGAATATGCGACGGATATAGCCGGCTGTGATAAACGGTCTGCTGGGCTTTCTTGAGGGCGGTCTCATCCGCTTGGGGACGTCCTGTGTTCGGATTGCGATCGAATCTTGGGAAATTGCTGCTCGAAATTTCGATCCGGATGCGGTGACCTGGTTGGAACACATTGCTGGTGACCCCGGCGTCGATGGTCAAAGGATAGACTTGGCCCGGCTCCGCGAGTTCCGATTTGTCCAAACCCGCGCGATAGCGGATCCGGAGCAAGCCGTCGGTGAGGTTGCGCGCTTCTCCACTCGGAAGAACGTCGATGAGTTTGGCGGTAAAATCGGTGTCCGGCGCGGATGTTGACGCGTAGAGCACCACCTTCACCGGCCCTGTTACTTCCAGTTCCCGCTTGAGTGGGTCGCTGGTGTAGACCAAAACATCCTTGCGCTTTTCCACTGGACGCTGATCCATGGGTCCCCAGGGGAAAATTTTCGGATCGCAGCAGACTGCGCCGCCCATGGTCGGCACGGGATCGCGCGGGTCATAGATGTACTGGTCCGGCTTGTCTTTCTTGCTGACGGCGAAAACCAGCGTGCCATCGCCTTTTCCAGTGTTGGCGTGGCCTTTGCTTGATAGATAAACCGGTGTGTAGCGCGTGCGGGCGAGCGGCCACTCCTCCTCATCGCGCCAGCGATTGGCGCCCATCACGAATAGGTGCACCGGCGCTTCGTCCACTTCCGCGCGCGCGCTGTGCCAAGTGAAGAGCGTGTGGCGCGATTCTTCAGGAGCGCCTTTCAACCAACGATCAAACCAGGCGAGCTGATAAGCGCGGATAGGAGCGCTAGAATCGTTTCCGAATTGAACACCCGCGAACGCACTCGACATGTTATGCGGCCAGGGGCCGATCATGATGCGATGGCGGTCGTCGGGTTTGCCCGGCTTATGCAGCGCGGCGAAGGCTTCCAGATCGCTTTCCACGTAGTTGTCGTACCAGCCGCCCACGGCGAAGACAGGCACGCGCACGCGGTCGATTTTGTCGCGCACGCTGAGATCCTTCCAGAACGCGTCGTAGGTGGGGTGTTCAAGCACTGCCTGATAGAGCGGCAGTGTTCGCGTGGTGGCGGCCGTGTCGGACGTTCGCAAAGGCAGATGACCGATGTAGCTGCCGAACTTCGGCTTCTGCAGTCCAGCAGGCGTGAGATTTTCCGACAACCACAGCAGGCGATGTCCGAGTTTCATGGCGCCGCCGGTGGAGTAGAAACGGTCAATGTAATCGTCGGATCCGGAAACAACCGGAAAAATCGCTTTGAGATGCGGATTGTTCAACAGCGCGACGCGCCACTGCGCGATGCCCAGGTAGGATCCGCCGATCATCCCGACTTTGCCATCGGACCACGGCTGCGCCGCGATCCAATTGAGCGTGTCGTATCCATCGGGACCTTCCTGCTTTAATGCATCGAACACGCCTTCCGAACCGTACCGTCCTCGGACGTCTTCAAGAACTACTGCGTACCCGCGGTCGATAAAGGAAGAATAACCGGGGTTGAAATCCGCGCCTTTTCCGTAAGGAGTTCGCAGCAGGATCGTGGGGTAACGCCCACCGCTGTGCGGGTAGAACACGTTGGCATCCAGATGAACGCCATCGCGCATCGGCACACGCACGTGCAGCGCTTTCTCCATGGTCACGGGAGAAGCCGTGAGTGTAGCGACAAAACAAACGAATGCGGTGAATTTCACCGGCAAATATCGCGCCGTTACGAGGCGCGCTCCAGGGCAAACCGATTACCTTAATGATAACAGCAGTGAATTGCTTCCCAATACATATCGGCAACGCGTTGGGGATTATGCAACGTGCGAATGTGCGCGGCGGCGCGCGCTCCCAGGGCTCGGGCGTCCTCGGGAAATGTGGCGAGCCAGGTCATGAACTCCACCAACTCGTCCTCTTCGGCTGGTCCCGTGTCCACTCGGATGCAGCTCGCATCCGGAAAGCCGGAGTTCTCCAGCGCGTCGCTCATGAGAACCGGTTTTCCGATACCCATCAATCGAACGGTGATGCCGGATGTTTCGCCGGCCGCCGGATAACGCAGATTGATGCAAGCGTCCACAGCAGCGGCGTGCAGCCAGAAATCGTGCTCGGGCGTGTAGCCGACGCGGAAGATTCTCTCGGAGGCGAGTAGCGGCGCGAGAGATTTTTCAAGGCCCATGGATACGAAGTCCCCGGCTACCAGGAGCGCGATGTTGGCCGCGCTGCGTGCTCGATGGAAGGCCCGCAACACCGTAGGCAAGCGCTTCGATTCACGGAGATGTCCGAATACGCCGAATAGAAATGCGGTTGGCGGAACGCCCAAGTTTTCCCGCAACGCTGCAATTTCCCAGGACGGCGCGGGCTCCGGCAGCTCCAGCAAATGCGGGATTTCGTGAATCGCGGTGGCGGGCGAGTGCTGCTTCACCACCGCAGCCGCCGCCGGGTTGTGAACGATTACTGCCAACGACCGCTCCGCCACGCGCTTGAGCATTGAATAGCGGAAATATTGCGGATCGGCGGCCGAGCGCGCGCGCCCGAGCCAGAGTTGGCGCGCCTGATCTTCGGTCCAAGCACCGTAGTTGTAGACGAATTCTTTAACGTACTCTTGTTCGGAAAAACATCCGAGAAAGAAGTGCTGCAAGACCGCGTCGTGGATGACCGCGATACCGGGCTTCTCGAGCGCGCGCTGATAAATTTCGCGATGAAGCTGATTGTTGCCCAAGTGGTAGAGATTCACGTCGCCTTCGCCGATTTCGACGGAGCCGGATGCACGAAGAGCGCGCAAAAGAGAAGCGGAGTAGTCCGCGACGCCGGTGCGAGCGGGTGGAAGCGGCGAGAAAAACCCAAGCCTCAAGCTTTTTTCCGCGGACCAAACAGGGCCGTGCCAATGCGGACCATGGTCGCGCCCTCCTCAATGGCAACTTCCAAATCGTGCGACATACCCATGGATAGCTGGTTCAATCCGTTCGCTTCCGCAAGCGCGCGCAAACGGGCGAAATAGGGGCGCGACGGCTCAGCATCGTCAGACCATGGCGGCATGGTCATGAGTCCGAGCAACCGCAAATGCGGGCACGCCCGGATGGCTTCCACCAAAGCCGGAACTTCGTCCGGCGCCGCTCCCGCCTTCGCTTGCTCGTCCGAAAGTTTCACTTCGATCATGACGTCCAGCGGTTTTTGTTCGGAATCGAGGCGCCGCGCGAGTTTCTGAGAATCCACGGTTTGGATGACATCGAAGGCCGCTGCGGCGACCTTGGATTTGTTCGATTGCAGATGTCCGATCAGATGGAAGCGCGCCCCGGACAAATTGCCGAGATCCACCCGCTTAGTTTCGAACTCCTGGACGTAGTTTTCGCCGAATTCACGCAGCCCCAAAGCGTAGGCTTCTTGAATCACCGAGGCGGGAAATTTCTTGGTGACGGCCAGCAGCAGGATTTCGCCGCGCTTGCGCCCGGCGCGAGCGGCTGCGTTGGCGATCCGGGTTTCCACCTGGTCGAGCTTTTCTTTGAGCACGGGAAGACTGTCTAGGAATAAAATACTAGGTTAGCGCAGGCCTTGTTCCGGCTTGCTGCTCACCGCTCCGCTGGGTTGCGTGCCTAACGGAGCAACTCCCTGACCGACATCCAAAAAACGATCGAGAGCTTTCTCGAAAATAGCGCGGAGCCTGTGTTGTGCGAGCCGGGCGAAGAGTCGATGGCGATCACCGCCGACAACTTCGTGCTGGAATCGCGCAACGGGTTATTGAGCCTGCAAGCTTGGGACGATCGCCGGAACCTGGTGCGTCGGGTAACTGGTATCGAAAGCCAGACGCGCGCGAAGTTAACCCTTCAGATTCAGCGTTTCGGCCAAAAGACCGGTACTTTGATGCTGTTGGATTTGCGGCGCAGCGCGGGTGAGAATGTCGCTCTTCGCGCAGGCCGGTTGGAGTTTCGCGAGCAGTTCCGCCGGTTTCTGCGGCGCCAATTCCCCCGTTATAAGATCGCGGATTTGACCACGGAGGCCGATCTGGAGCATAGCCTCTCGCCCGCATATCCGCGTGCGTTTTTGCGGCAGGGGTCGTCGGCCTGGGCGGCCATCGGCGCTCCGCCGGACGATTTCCATTGCGACAGTGTGCTGACCTTCGGGCTGATCTGGCTGGACTATTTGCGCGGGCGCGAGCCGGACAAAATTGTCCAAGGATTGATTCTCTATTTGCCGAATGACCGTGAGAAAACGACGTGCCTGAGGCTGCTGTTCTTAAACACGAAGGTCGCACAATATACGGCGTTCGTCTATACCGAGCAGAAAATCGAAGAGCGCGTGGAGGTGCCCGACTACGGGAATCTCAACACACGGCTGGATCCGTATCGCCGTAGGCTGCCTTCGGATTTGGATCGAATCCTTGCTCCGGTGCGCGAAGTGGATGGCGTGGAAGCGATCGAGCGCTCCGATGGCGAGCTGAGCTTGCGCGTCCGAGGGATGGAATTCGCCCGCACATCCGAAGAAGGATTGCGCTTCGGGTTGGAACGGCGGCGCACGTTTGCTTCGGCGCATGCGGGCGAGATCCGGCGGCTCGCGGAAGAACTCGCGCGCTTTCGTTCGCACGATGCGGTGGATCGGCAGAATCCGCTCTATCTGCGAAATCCGGAAGCATGGCTGGAATCGCGGGTCCGCACACACATTGAGTCCGTAGACGCGAGCTTGCGCACGGAACCGGTGTATGGCCAGGTTCCGGCATTCGCGGCGACGGATCGCGGGGTGCTGGATTTGCTCGCGGTGGATCATTCTGGCCGGCTAGCGGTACTCGAGCTCAAAGCATCCGAAGATGTTCACCTGCCTCTACAAGCGCTGGATTACTGGATGCGCGTGAAATGGCATTTGGATCGGCGGGAGTTCAGCCCGCGCGGATATTTTCCTGGAATCGAGTTGCGTCAGGAGCCGCCGCGGCTGCTTTTGGTTTCGCCCGCGATGGATTTCCATCCATCGAACGAGCGCGTGCTGCGCTACATTTCTCCGGGCGTGGAAGTGGAAAGGGTGGGCGTCAGTTTAGAATGGCAGAAGGAGCTCAAAGTTGTGTTTCGCTCCTGATCTACCATGCCTGTACAATTCTTCAACAACATCAAGGACGCCATCAGCAATCTGGATCCGGATGAGGCGCGGCGCCACGCGGAGCGGCCGCTGCGGCTTTTCCTATACGCCGATAGCGACCGGGCCTACCGCGAAATGGAAGTGTTTTTCTCGCCGCCCGAGCTGTCCGACGCCAGGCGCGCGCAACTGCAAGACCGAATTTTCCGTGCGACCGAAGGATTTCTGCCGTCCGAGCGCCACGATTTGGAAATCTATTACGAGGACTCGCCGCATGAAGTCCTGACGCCTACCAGCCAGGTTTTCGCATTTCATCCATCGAGTCCGATGGACACCGTGCGCCAGGTGCTGCATCATCGGCGCGACTTGGCGATTCCGCTGGCGCTGCACATCCAACCATTTCGCCAGGAAGTTTCGCAGCGGATCATCAAGAAGGTCGCCAAGGAAAATGCAATGTTTGCGTTAGCCACCGCGCTTCCGGATATCGTTCCGTTCTTGTCGCTGCCGTGGGCGATCGGCGAATTTGCGACGGATACCGCCCTTCTGACGGCCAACCAGTTCCGGATGGCATTTCTGCTAGCAGCAGCGAACGATCGCGAGGTGGGATACGCCCAGCAGAAGGCGGAGGTCGTATCCATCATGATGGGTGCGTTCGGATGGCGGGCGCTGGCTCGCGAGCTGGCCGGCAAAATCCCGCTCGGCGGCGGACTGATTCCAAAAGCGGCTATCGCCTACGCCGGAACGCGCGTGGTGGGGCTATCGCTCGAACGGTTGTATCGCATCGGACATGCGTATACACGAGAAGAGCGGCGCCTGGCCTGCGAGGATTCGCTCGCTCGCGGGAAGAACTTCGCGGCAGCATTTCTCGAAGGGGTTCAGAGGAAAAGTCCGGCCGCTAGAATTGAGTAGCCGAACTGCGCGGGCGCGCGTCCAATCTCTGAAATTCCTGTAGACTGTTCACAAGGGGGCCCCATGTTCCTTAGGATTTCCACTGCTTTCATTGCACTTACCACCCTCGCCGCCGCCGATACGTTAACGCTTCGCAGCGGGGAGGTGGTGCACGGCCAGTATCTCGGCGGCGATGCTCGTCGAGTGAAAATCGCCGTCGGCGATCGCGTCCAGACCTATTCGATCGAGGATGTTTCGGACCTCGCCTTTGGGACGCGCGTGTCGCTGGATGCCGATCGCCGAGACGACCCTGATCGCCGCGACGATCGCGATAACGGAGTCCGTGAGGCGCCTCAGCCTGGACAACCCGCGGCCGTCACTGGAATGGTGATTCCGGTGGGAACTTCGATTACGATCCGCATGATTGACTCGGTGAATTCGCAGGAAGCACGCGTAGGCGAAACTTTTCGCGCCAGCGTGGATGAACCCGTGTTGGTGGATGGTCAGGTAGCCGTGCCACGCGGCGCGGACGCCACTGTGAAGCTGGTGGAAGACAAGGAATCCGGCAAGATCGAGGGCCGAACGATTCTTACTCTGGTTCTGCAGCAAGTGGTGGTGAATGGGCGCACGGTGGATTTGACTTCGGGCGACGTTTCGCAGTCCAGCGGCTCGCGCGGCTCGAAATCGGCGAAGGTGATTGGCGGCACCGCGGCATTGGGTGCGATCATCGGCGCGCTGGCGGGCGGCGGCCGGGGCGCGGCCATTGGTGCGGGATCCGGCGCGGCGGTTGGCACCGGAGTGCAAGTTTTGACCAAAGGTCAGACCGTGAAAATTCCGTCGGAAACTCGTTTGACCTTCATCCTGCAGCAACCGGCTCAACTATGATGCGGCTTGCCGCGGCCGCTTTGCTGACTGCTCTGTCGGCGTTTCCGGCTGTGCAACATCTGGTGGAAGGCGCGGCGCAAAGTCCGGTGCGTGTGGTGATCTATGAGGATCTGCAATGCCCGGATTGCGCGGATTTCCGCGTGATGCTGGATGAGAAGCTGCTTCCGCGTTACGCTGCGACGGTGCGTTTTGAGCACCGCGATTTTCCGCTCGCGAAACATGCGTGGGCGCGTAAGGCGGCCATTGCGGCGCGATTCTTCGAAGAAAGCCAGCCCGGCCTGGGTTTAGCGTACCGGAAATATTCGATGGCGAATCTACGCGAGATCACGGCGGACAATTTCAATGATCGTTTGTCGAAATTCGCCAAGGATCACGGTGTGGATCCGGCGAAGGCGGTTGCCTCGCTCGAGGATGCCCGGCTGGCTGCAATGGTGGAAGAAGACTACCAGGACGGCGTCGCGCGCGGCATCGCCCACACGCCTACCGTTCTGGTGAACGGCCGTCCCTTCGTAGAAACATTCCCGGTGGAGGACGTCGCGAAGGCCATCGACGCCGAACTTGCCGCAGCCAAATAAGCCAATTGCTCTGGTAACCGGAGCGAGCCGCGGAATTGGGCGCGCCATCGCGGTGGAGCTTGCTAAATCGCACATGGTGATCGCGACGTATCGCGAGAATCAGGCCGCGGCTGATTCACTTCACAAAGAAACCGGAGCCGAGATAATTCGCAGCGACATCGGATCGGCGGCGGATCGCGACGCGCTGGTCGCGCACATCCAAGCAAATCATGGCCGCTTGGACTTGTTGGTGAACAATGCCGGCATTGCGCCGCGCGAACGGCGCGACATGCTGGAGGTGACCGAGGCGAGCTACGACGAAGTGCTGGCGACCAATCTCAAGGGTCCGCACTTTCTGACGCAACAGATTGCGCGCTGGATGGCGGAACAGCGCAGCGGCCGGATCGTCTTTATCACGTCGATTTCGAGCTACACGGCCTCCACGAATCGCGCGGAGTACTGCATTTCGAAAGCCGGGCTCAGTATGAGCGTTGCGTTATTTGCGCAGCGGCTGGCTGCGGAGAACGTCAAGGTTTTCGAAATCCGGCCGGGGATCATTCGGACGGATATGGTGGCGGCGGTGGAAAAAGCTTACGAAGAAAAGATCGCTGCTGGGCTGTTACCGCAGCGCCGCATGGGCGAACCGGACGACGTAGCGCGCGCGGTCCGCGCGGTTGCGGATGGATTGCTTGACTACTCAACCGGCCAGGTGATCGACGTGGACGGCGGCTTTCATCTACGCGGCCTGTAAAGTCTGACACAATGTACCCAATATGGCCCGCAAGTTTTTCGGCTGGTGGGTAGCCGCCGCCGCTTTCATCACGTTTGGCCTCGCGGTCGGCATCCCGTACTACAACATCGGATTCTTTTACGATTACTTCCAGCGCGATTTTCATTGGTCGCGCGCGAACATCACGCTTGGTTTTCCGCTCGCCGCCGCGCTGACCATCTGGTTCGGCCCTATCGTTATCCATCGCTTCAGCCCGCGCAAGTTGATTCTGGTCGGAACGCTGCTCAGCATTGGCGCGCTCGCCGGATTCGCCAATATGGGCGGTGCGCTCTCCATCTATTACGGATTTTGGGTGCTCTACACGATCGGCTACATTCTTTCGGGGCCGATTCCGCATCAGTTGATCGTTTCGCACTGGTTCCGCGTGAATCGCGGCAAGGCGATGGGCATCGTTTATGTGGGCGTGGGGTTGATGGGATCGCTCGGGTCGTTCTTGGTGAAACCGCTCACCGAGAATTACGGCTATCACACGGCGCTGATGGTGCTCGCCGGGATGATTTTGCTGGCATGGCCCATCGTGCTGTTCGTACTGAAAGACAAGCCGTCGGACATCGGGCAGAATCCGGATGGCGCGGCTGTGGCCCCGGCCGAGAATAAGGCGCAATCGCACACGTTCAAGCAGTTGCTGGGTAGCTGGCCATTCTGGCTTCTGCTCATCGGAAGCTTTTGCTCCATCGGATCCATCGGCGCCGTGAATTTCCACATGAAGTTTGTATTTTTGGACGCGGGGTTTCAGAAAGGACCGGTGGTGGATGGCGCGTGGCGCACGGCTTCGGTTCTGGTTTTGTGGTCGAGCATCGGCGGACGTTTGCTGATCGGCGGACTCGCGGACAAATTCTCGAAGAAGTGGGTGATGACGGCGACTTACTTTCTGGTGGCCGGCACCATTCCGATTTTACTGATGGTTCGGCCAACCAACGAAACGTTCCTCTACGTGTTCGCGATCCTGTTTGGATTCGGAATGGGCGCCGATTACATGCTGATCCCGCTGATGGCGGCAGAGCAGTTCGGCGTGAACTCGCTCGCTCGCGCGATGGCGGTGATCCTGCCGGTGAACACAATCGGGCAAACCTGGTTTCCATATTTTGTTTCGGTGCTGCGCGATCAGGCGGGAAACTACACGATCGCGATGGGGACGGTGCTGGCAGTGGCGCTGGTTGGCGCGCTCTCCATTGCGATCCTCCCGAGGCATCAGGATCAGTCCCTGAAAAGATCAGGCACGACTGAGATCCCGAAAAGCCTGCCCGCGCCTACTGGGCGAGCGTGAAGTTGACGTCGATAGTGGTAACTACTTCCACCGGATCGCCGTTCAGCAGTGTCGGTTTGTAAACCCACTTCTGCACCGCTTCTTTGGCGGCTGCGGCGAGCATCGGGTCGCCGGAGACGAGTGTGATGTTCTGCACCGTGCCGTCCTTCCCGATGATCACGGTGAATTTCACCTGGCCCTGAATGTGCTGGGCTTTGGCTTCCGCGGGATAAACCGGTTGAACTTTCTGGATGATGTTTGTAGCTTGCACGTTGCCTCCGACGCGGATGCGCTTGGGCGCTTCGTTTCCGTTATCCAGCCATATTTTGATGGATGAGCCGTTCTTGTCTTTGTCGGGGAACAAGCTAGCGCGCAAATGTTCGTCCACTTCACTGAGCGTGCCCACAAGTTCGTTTAAAGAAGATTGCGTAATTCGATCGCCTGCGTGCAGCGTGATACGGCTGTCGAGTTTCTGTTTAAGCGCGGGCGAAACGAAGAGCATCAGCGAATCCAGTCTCGCCAACTCGTCAGCGGGCGCGAGCAACGTTCCCGGCGCAGGTTCTGCGACAGGCAGCTTGTAATCGACGCTCACCTGGGCTTTGGGCGGAAGCTGTGTATCGTGCGCGAAATGCCACTCCAATGCCCACGCGAGCGCGCCGCGCCGTAATTCCTCCGGACCACTCAGCACTCGCGCATCCGTCACCGTCCCGGTATCACTCAACGAAATCTCCAGAACCACTGTGCCCTCGATCCGCTTGGCGCGCGCTTCTTTCGGATAGTTCGCCCGATCAAGATGCAGAAATTGCAGCGATCCGGCGTGGACCATGATGTTGGACGAATCCGATTCTTGTGGCGCGGCTTGCAGGGGGAACGAACGCACTCCCAACCAGGCGGTCAAGGTCAGCACGGCCGCGAACGCGGCCAGCGAGGAAGTCAATCGAAATTTAGACATGGAAATCTCCTTCAGCAATGCGGCGACTCTTTTTTGTAGATGACGTTTGCGCAGAAAAGGCGAGGCAGGTGCGAGATCGAACCCGGCGCGCGAGGAAGCCTGGGCCAGCAGCGATTCCAGATACTGGTCGCGCGAATTGAGCAGAGCGACTACTTCGCGGTCCACGGCTTCTTCCCGCGCGAGTTGAATTTCCGACACCATCCACCACATGGCGGGATGGAACCAGAAAATCGACAGGATGCATTCTTCGATCACCGTAAAGATCCAGTCGCGGCGGCGTATGTGAACCAGCTCATGACAAGCGACGGATTCGTCTGTTAGGCACGTTTGCGGCAGAAGAATCACTGGACGCAGAAACCCGAACGTGACCGGGCCCGCGACTTCCGTGGAAACCTGAACATCGGCGAAGACGCTCATCCGGCGCTGGAGCTGTTCGAAAGCGCCAGGCGCGAACGTGGAATGGAGTCGATAGCGGCGTAGCCGCCACAGGCCCAATGCGAGGATGCCTAAGCGAATGACGGCACCCCCGGCCATGACGCACAGAATGATCGCAAAAGCCGAAATTGTCAAACCGCGCGAGCTTTCGTACGCGCCCCCAATTATGGGAGGGCCCATCGAGATCCGAATGTTGGAATTGGCTTTTGCGCTGAGCCATGGTTGAACGGCGGGGAGCGCGAGGCAGGCGCCAATCAGAAGCTGCCAGCAAACGAGACGGACGCTCGGAATCCGGATTTGAAGCAGACGCATCGCTAGCGCGCCCGCGGCAGCGATGACGGCGATTTGCAGGCTGTAGAAGGCGAGGTTTTGGAGCAACAGGCTGGTCATCTTAGGCCTCGTTTCGGCGGATCATGCGCGTGATTTCATCCAACTCCTTCTTGGACAGGCGCTGATCTTCGATGAGGTGCAGAAGCAGCGGCTCGGCCGATCCGTTAAAGACGCGATTCACGAATTCCCGGACCATCCCCTTGATCACCTGGTTCTTCGGCTTCGCCGGACGGTAAACATACGCCCGGTCTTCCTGGGTTTTGAGCAGATACTTCTTCTGTTCCAGGATCTTCATCATCGTCATGACGGTGGTATAGGCGATCTTGCGGCGCTCGAGCAGCGACTCATAGACATCGCGCACCGTGGACACATCGCGCGACCAGACGATCTTCATGATTTCCAGCTCCTGCTCGGTGAGCGTTGGGGTTTTGGTCCGCATACTAATTATTTAGTACTAAACGGATCGCATGTCAAGCGAAAAGTGAGTCAGCTATTCTGAAGGCAATGAAAGCCGTCGCCGTCTTCCCCGGGAAACACCTAGTCGAGGTGATTGATCATCCCGAGCCACAGCTCGCTTCCCCCACTCAGGCCAAGGTCCGGATGCTGGATGTCGGCGTGTGCGGAACGGACCGCGAGATCATTTCGTTCGAGTACGGAACGCCGCCGGATGGCTTCGATTACTTGATCCTAGGTCATGAATCGCTGGGCGAAGTGGTGCAGACAGGGCCGCAGGTGTCGAAAGTGAAGGCGGGCGATCTGGTGGTCATGACGGTGCGCCGGCCCTGCCATCATCCGGGGTGCGTGGCTTGCCGCGAAGGCCGCCAGGATTTTTGCTACACGGGCGATTTCACCGAGCGCGGCATCAAGCAGCAGCATGGTTACATGACGGAGTTCATCACCGAAGAAGAGCAGTACATGAATCCGGTGCCGCGCGAACTTCGGGATGTCGGAGTTCTGGTGGAACCGCTGACCATCGCGGAAAAGTCGCTGGAACAGCTGTGGTTGATTCAGCAGCGATTGCCCTGGGCATGTCCGGTGGATCCGGGCAAGTTACGCGAGCACTGCCATCGTGCGGTTGTGCTTGGCGCGGGCCCAGTGGGGCTGCTCGGAGCGATGGCGCTGCGGATCGCAGGCTTTGAGGTTACGGTCTATTCCCGTTCGCGCACGCACGAAGAAAACAACGCCATTGTCGACGCCATTGGAGCGCGCTATGTGGCTGCCGAAACGCATACCGTGGATCAGCTCGCGCAAACAGTCGGCAACATTGATGTCGTCTATGAAGCGGTGGGGGCGTCAGGCGTGGCGTTTGATGTGATCCAGCATCTGGGTCCCAACGGCGTTTTCATCTTCACCGGCGTGCCCGGCCGGCATGGCCCGATGCAGGTGGACACGGATTACATCATGAAAGACGTGGTGTTGAGAAATCAAGTAATCCTGGGCAGCGTGAATGCTCCGCCGCACTCTTTCCGGGCGGCGATCGGCGATCTCGGGACGTTTGTCGAGAAATGGCCGGATGCGGTTCGCTCGTTGATCACAGCGCGATTTTCCATCGAAGACGCCCTGAAGCCGCTCTCGAACGATGCCGGCGGGATCAAGAACGTAATTTCCATCGCCTCATGAGCGGAGAATTCATAGACATCTCCATTCCGCTCCGCGACGGTATGGCGCACTGGCCGGGCGACGCGCCGTTCCGACGCTCGGAAAGCCTGCTCATCGCGAAGGGTGACGTTTGCAACCTCTCGCAAATCTCCACCAGCGCGCATATCGGAACTCACATGGATGCGCCGAGGCATTTTCTTGCTGACGGGAAGGGCATCGAGACAATGCCAATCGACGCAACCATCGGCCCGGCGCGCGTGATCGCCATATCCAACTCCGAGCGCATCACGATTCGCGAGCTAGAGACGCATCGTTTGGCGAAAGGCGAACGGGTTCTCTTCAAAACCCGGAACTCCGCGCGACTTTGGAAGACGGACGAGTTTCAGGAGAAATTCGTCTACATCCCGAAGGACACGGCGGAATACTTGGCGCAATGTGGAGTGCAAACCGTCGGCGTGGATTACCTCTCGGTCGGTGGATATGAAATCGATAGCGCCGAAACCCATCGTGCGCTGCTGGGCGCAGGCATCTGGATCATTGAGGGGCTGAATCTGGAACACGTCGCGCCGGGCGAATACGAATTGATCTGCCTGCCTCTGAAGATTGTCGGAAGCGACGGCGCTCCGGCCCGGGCTGTCTTGCGAACTGCGAAGTGAAAATGGAACACGCACTTTGCGTACCGTGTTCGCAATCCTGCGAACACCAAGTAAGGAAGAACTTCTTTCAAGGCGTTCACACGAGTGTGAACGCGGCACGCAGGAGTGCGTGCGCTACGGTCTCGAAAGAACGTTCATCCGCATCCCGTACTTGGTGCGGAGCGTGATCAGCGGCAGCGGTTCCACGCGCTGACCCTCCGCCAGCCGGAGCTTCCACTTCTGCGCGAGTGTTGTCAACAAAAGCACGCCCTCCATCCACGCGAAGCGCTCGCCGATGCACACGCGCGCGCCGCCTCCGAACGGAAAATAGGAAAATTTCGGACGCGTCTCGCGCGCTTCCGGCGTCCAACGCTCCGGATCGAAACGTTCCGGATCGGGAAACCAGCGGGCATTTCGCTGCATCACGTACGGGCTCAAGATACAAATGGATTTCGATCCAATTTGCATACCGCCGAGCTCGAATGATTCTTTCGACATCCGGCCGATGGCCCACGCCGGCGGATAGAGCCGCATCGATTCGGCAAAAACCATTTCGGCATAGCGCAACTGCGGCAAATCTGGCATCTGCGGCGCGCGTCCTGCGAGTACCGAATCGATTTCCTCATGCAAACGGGCTTCGCATTCCGGATTTTGCGAGAGAAGATACCAGGTCCAAGTGAGAGCGTTCGCCGTGGTCTCGTGACCGGCGAGAAACAGCGTGAGTGCTTCGTCCCGCACCTGCGTATCGGTCATACCCGCGCCATCGCCCTCTTCATCCTGAGCCAGCAAGAGCATCGAGAGCAGATCGCCCGTATCTTCGCCGCTCTTGCGGCGCTCACGGATGAGTCCGTAGATGGTTTGATCCAAGCGATCGCGGGCTTTTTCAAAGCGGCGGATGGAAGGGAGCGGCAGCTTCTCCAGATACTCGGAGAAGGGCATCATCAGCATGCGGAACATCTTCAGCACCGTCGTAAGAGCCTGGCCGATCTCCGGCGCCTCTGCTTCCACGTCCGCGCTAAACAGCGTTTTGCCCACCACGCCAAGCGTCAGGCGCATCATTTCGTCCGCGATGTCGAGCGTGGTGTTCGGCTGCCAGCGATCGCGCAAGCGGACGGCATAATCGCTCATCACCGCGGCATAGCCGGCCAATCGCTCGCGATGAAAGGCGGGTTGCACCAGACGCCGCTGGCGTAGATGCGATTTCCCTTCGTTCGTCAGCAATCCTTGCCCAAGCAGCACGCGAGCGCGCTGCAACGCCCGGCTCTTGGTGAAATTCGATTGATTCGTCACCAGGATGTCGCGCACGTAATCAGGTTGATTGATCAGATACGCGTGATACGGGCCCAGACGAAAGTAGGGAAGATCGCCATATTTCGCGGCGATTTCGGTGAGGAATTCAATGGGCCTCGCGCGGAAATACGGAAGACTGCCGACAATCGGAAGACTCCTCGGCCCGCGCGGTTTCGCTGCTGTGAGCTGCAATCTTCAGTTTGCCATAGCAGGCATGAAACAATGGTTCTTACGACGATGCGGCGCGCTGCAACTCTTCTTTTAATTTTCGCGATCGGGATGCCGGCGGCCAGTCCGAACCCGGTGAGATTCTTGCGATCCACCGATGTCCCTTCGCTCGCTTTAATTTTCGCCGGAAGCAGCGAGAAGCCCCCGGATTTGAGCGAGCCGTCGGATTGGGACACTTGGATTCGCGAACGCGACGCCGTGATCCGAGGGCGGATCGATCATGGGATTGAAGATTCGCTCAGCGAGTTGATTCTGTTTGGAACCTCGTTTCCGGCGCCTCCCAAACTCGCAGCCGCTTCGGATGCGGTGAATGCCGCTGGCGATCTCACCGCCAGTGCCCGCGCACGGCGCGACGCGTTCGTGAAAGCACTGGACGACATCGATTCCGAGCGCTTCCGCATGGTAATCGAGTTCCTGCGCCGCCAGAAGGTGAGTGAAGGTGAGTTGCCCGGTTTTCTCACCGGTATCCTGCGCCGCTTTGCGCTGGAAGAAACCGGATTGAAAAAGCAACAGGCGCGGGCCGATGCTGGTGTTTCGCCCGAAACGTCGCTGTTGATCAATTACGCGATCGACGATACGCTGCGTACTCTTAAGACCAACCACACACTTCCAGCGCGCGTGCAGCGAATCGCCGTTATTGGTCCGGGGCTCGATCTGGCGGGCGACCCGGACGTCAACGATTTCTGCCCGCCGCAATCGTTGCAGCCGTTCGCGATCCTCGACACCGTTTTACGGATGGGCGTTGCGACGGCTACCGATGTCCAGATGTCGGTGGTGGATTTCAATCCTCTCATCGTGTCGCACCTGAGAAGTGCTCTGGCAAAACCCGGCGCGGTTCCGCATTATGTGCTGCAGCTTCCGCGACCGCAGTCGGCTGGATGGAACGCAGGCGCGCTTTCGTACTGGCAGCATTTTGGAGAAGCCATCGGAACGCCGGCTACGGCAGCCGCGGCGCCGCAGGGCATGGAAATGCGGGCTGTGGCCATTAAGCCGGCGATCGCGACTCGAATTTTTGTCGACGATCTGAACATCGTCACGCAAACGCTCGACACAGTTCCCGGCCAGGGGTTCGATCTGGTTATCGCCACCAATCTTTTCGCTTACTACACCCGAGTGGAACAGGAACTGGCGCTGACCAGCGTCGCGCGCATGCTTGCGAGCGGCGGAATTTTGATTGCGAACGGGCTTTTGCCGGGCGTCAAACTCGCGGAGTTCGAGGAGCTAGGCGCGCATCACGTCGCGTATTCGGATTCAGGCAGCGGCGACGATCTATTGGTTTACAAGCGCCGTTGAAGACCCGCCTAGTTTCCGGAGCTCAGTCACCATTGGATGTCCTTGGAAGAATTGGGCATAGCTCGATTCGGCGCAGTGCAGACCTTGCTGTGCCACATCCGCGGCCTCGCTGTTCCGGCCGGAAGCCGCAAGCGTTTGCGCCAGGCGCAAGTAAATTTCGACACGATCCGCCGGTTGGCGTGCTAGTTCTTTCTGGCTTGTTGCCAGCGCGGCCCGCAGATGCCGCTCGGCGGAAGGGCGCAAACCATTTCCGCTTTCGACGATTCCGGCGAGCAGATGGAATCGGACGGATTCGACGGGCGCGCCAGAATCCGCTTCGACGGCAGCGCTCACCTTCTGGAAACGCGATAAACCTTGCGGCTGCCCGGCCAGAGTTTCGTTCGCAGCAAGCTCGATTTCGAGCTGATCGCCGCTTCCCATGTACGATGTCGGCCGTTGGCGCAGCAGTTCGAGAGCTTCTTCGAGCCACCGCCTCGCTTCCGGATAATTCCCGCGAATCCGCGCGGCGACGGCCAGCGCATCGAGCGTGGGGAGGATTTCAATCGGGGGGCCGGGTTCGGAGCGCAGCAATCGCTCGGAATCCCGCAGCAGCCGTTCGCCTTCCGCCAAATCCCCTTGCCGCACTCGAAGTCCGCCGATGCGCGTGTTGTTGATCGCCGGCCAGAGCTTCGCCAATCTTGGCTCGGTGGGCCCGTTGGCTTCCGCTTCGCGAAAGTACTTCTCGGCCTCGGCCAGCGGAGCTCCGCTCTTCGCCGCCATGAAGCCGGTATTGTTCAGGACCGCACCCACGCTCAACTCCGATCCATACACTCGCGCCAATTCCACTCCGTGAGCGCAAGCTTTGAGCGCTTCGTCATACCGTCCCTGGTACGAGTAGGCGTTGCATAAGAACACATTGAGGTCCGCCGCTTTGCGCGATGCTCCGCGTCCAGAACGGCTCAACACATCCAATGCCTGCCGCAACAGCAATTCTCCCTTGCCCGGATTACCGAGAACAGAGTAGGTGCCGCCGATCGTTCCGAGCAAATCGGCCTGGGCCACTGGATCGTTGCTTAGCTCTTTGCCCACGCGTTCCGCCGCGTTGTCCAGAACATCTTTGAACTCGATGGCACGGCTTTGCCCGCGCAACGGGCTGGTCCAGGTGGAGCTTGCGGACAGAAAAGTATTCTTGACGAAATCGCTGACGCGCTGCGCGCGAGCGGCTTCCTCGCGGGCTTGCGCAGCTTTATTCACCGAGAAAACCGTGAGTGCCGCGAGCGCCAATACTGCAGCCGATGCCGCGGAAACGGGCAGCCAATTCCGGGTCACAAACTTGCGCGTCGCATACCAAGGAGTTCGCGGGCGTGCCAGAATCGGGCGGCCCTCGCGAAATCGCTCGATATCTTCCGCCACCTGACGCGCCGAGCCATAACGGCGCGCTGGTTCGTTTTCCAGCATCTTCAGCACGATGGTGGAAAGGTCGCCGCGTAACAACCCTCGCAGATTTTGCAGGGACACCGACCGGCTGCCGGCCGCTTCCGCCGTAGCGCAGGATGTGAGCGAAGTGGGCGCGACTTTGCCAGTGATCCGATTCAGCTCGCTTAAAACGGAATTCGGATCGCCGAACGGCCATCCGCCGCATAACAGCTCGTAGAGCACCACGCCAAGCGAAAAAATATCGGTGGAAATATTCAGCCGCTCGCCCTTCAGTTGTTCGGGGCTGGCGTAACGCGGAGTCATCATGCGCACTCGGGTCAACGTGATGTCGGTGGGACGCGCCAGCAGCGACGCTGTTCCGAAATCCAGCAGCTTTACGTTGCCCTCCGTGTTCACCAAAATGTTCGCGGGCTTCAAATCCCGGTGTACGATCAAATTGCGATGCGCGTAGTCCACCGCTTCGAGAACCTGTGAAAAGAGACGAAGCCGAGCATCCAAATCCAACTTGTGCGAATCCGCGTAACGATCCAGGGGCTCGCCTTCCACAAACTCGGTGAGCAGGTACGGATCGCCGTTGGAGGAAACGCCCCCGTCCAGCAGCCGCGTGATGTTGTTGTGATTGAGCGTCGCCATCAACTGGCGCTCGATTTCAAATCGCCTGAGAAATTCCGGTCCGCCGAGGTGCGCGGCCATGATCTTGAGCGCCACGTTTTGTGAAAACTGACCGTCGGCGCGCTCGGCGCGATAGACGGTGCTGGTGCCTCCGCGTCCCAGCAGTTCCACCGCGCGGTAGGCGCCGAATTTCGCAGTAGGCACGCTCAGATCCGGGGCTGCGGGAATGGGTGCGGAACTGCGCATCTCCGAATTCGCCTCAAGCAACGACGCTACTTCCTGGCACAATTCTGCGTCGCCATTGCAGCGGGATTCGAGCCATGCCGCGCGCTCTTCCTGCGCTACGGCGCGCGCCTGGTGAAAAAGCTCCTCGATTTGATCGATCCGCCCCATGGTTGATGCTACGAACCGCTGTTGGGCGGTTGCGAAAGCCGCCGGTAGAGCCACGTCTTGGCGAATTCCAGGTCGCGGTCGATGGTGGCGCGCGAGACATCCAGCAGCTGCGCGGTCTCCTCGTTGGTGCAGCCGAGGAAAAACCGGAGCTCAAGCACCCGGACCTTTCGCTCCTCCAGCACCTCCAGTTGATCCAGCGCCACGTCCAGCGCCAGCATTTCGTCGCTCGATGCGTCGATCCAGGCCATTTCCTCGTGCAGAGGCACGCGCTCGGCCGATCCGGGACGCTTCAACGCACGTGTCTGGCGCGCATGATCGATCAGGATCATGCGCATCAACTGAGCGGCGAATGTGTAGAAGTGCCGCCGGTCGGTCAGTTGGATGCCGCGCACCTGCGCCAGCCTCAGGTACAGCTCATTCACCAGTCCCGTGGCCTGCAGGGTGTGGCCGGGAACCTCCCGCCGCAAGTACCCAATCGCAATGGCGTGCAACTCGTCATAGGCGAGCGATGCGATGCTTGCAAGGGCCTCGCGGTCGCCTTCCTTCCAGCGGTGCAGGAGCCGGGTAATCTCGCGTTCTACGGGCACATCGGGCGGCATGAATCTGGAACTCTAGGGGTTACTAGTATATTACCGCGCGCGCTTTGGAGTTTGATTGCAATAACATGAGGTTTTTGTCGAGCGGTTTACGCGACATAGGTAACGAGGGATTCCTATGTCTGTACGTTTACTCTGCCGGTTTTGGGTAGTTTCTGTGTGTGTTGCCGCCAGCCTCTCAGCGCTGGATAAGGTCCGGTCCGATCTTGCTTCCACGAAATACGGCGTCACCGGTAAAGGAGTGATCTACGCGATGATCGACCGTGGCATCGATTGGCAGAACAAGGACTTCCAGAACGCCGATGGAACTAAGCGAATTGCCTATATCTTCGATCTAACCGATAACACGGGTGCGAGCGACCCGAGTAATCCTTACGGTGTCGGCACCATCTACACGCAAGCTCAGATCAATCAGGCGCTGAAGGGCCGCCCGCCGATCGCCGAGCGCGACTACGTGGGACACGGAACCACCAATACCGCGGTCGCCGCCGGAAACGGCAGCAATGTTGCCAAGTACCACGGCATTGCGCCCGAGGCCACTATCCTGACCGTGAAACTGGTCGCGGATCCAACCCCTGCGTATGGAAGTACGCCCGCCATGCCCGGATTTCAGGATATTCAGCTCATTCCTTAGGGACGATTTCGAGCCCGTCAAACGCGACCATTTCGATTAAGTAGCGCACGCACTCGTGCGTGCCGCGTTCACATTCGTGTGAACGCATTCAACGTGGTTCTTCCTCATCTGGGTGTTCGCAGGAGCGTGAACGGGGCACGCAAAAGTGCGTACGTCACGGCGGCTAGCCTCGCTTGCGATAGGCTTCGAGCGCCGCTAGAATCTGAGCTCCATACGTCTGCGCTTTGCGCTCGCCAATTCCGGAGACGTGGAGCAGTTCCGCCTGCGTGCGAGGCAGCTTTCGGCAAATGTCTTCGATGGTCGCGTCGTGCATCACCACGTACGCCGGGAATTTGTCGCGCGCCGCTACGCCGCGCCGCCAGTCCTTGAGATAATCCACCAGCTTGGGATCTATGGCGCCTCCAGTTGCGCCAGCCGGCTTAACACCCGGCTTACTCCGCTGTCGCCTTTCGACCATGAGCGTCGCATCCGGCTGCAGATCGAACCAATCCGGCGTTTCCGCGCACACGTCGCACATCTCGCACTTCTCCCACTTGGGCGTCTCGCCGAAATGCAAACAAATCTGGCGATGGCGGCAGGTCTCGGATTCCGCAAAACGTCGAATGACGTGGTAGCGCTGCCAGGATCGCTCGCGCTCGGCTGGATCCGTTACCGCCGAGATGAAATGCGCCAGCAACCCAACGTCTTTCTTTTGCCAGAGCAGCGCGCATTCCGACGGCAATCCGTCGCGGCCGGCGCGTCCCGCCTCCTGGTAATACTGTTCCACCGACTTCGGCAACGAGAGATGAATGACGGCGCGCACCGCGGCTTTGTTGATTCCCAATCCGAACGCGATGGTGCCCACCAGCACCGGAACTTCGTCCGACATCCAGCGCTCCTGGTTTTTCTGGCGCTCGCGCGTTTCCATTTTGGCGTGGTACGGAACGGCCGGAATGCCTTGCCGCGCCAGAAAATCCACAGTCTCTTCCACGCGCGCGATGGTGGGCGCGTAGACGATGACGTTTTCGCCGGCATGCGCGCGCAACGCCGCGACTAACAAGCGGTCCTGCGTCCGGGAGTTTTCGCATTGCCGGACGAGATACTGCAAATTGGGACGCAGAAAACTGCAGATGTACTTATCCGGTTCCTGCAGTTCCAACTGCGACAGGATATCGTGACGGACGCGCTGCGTCGCGCTGGCGGTGAAAGCGGCAATTGGCTTGCCCGGAAAATTCGCACGCAGCGTCTTGAGCTGCCGGTATTCCGGACGGAACTCATGCCCCCATTCGGAAATGCAATGC